>NZ_CP036172.1:2136101-2441258 GCF_017357525.1 Methanofollis aquaemaris
GAAAGGCGGCGCACGACCTGCGGGCGCTTGCCCGGCACCTCGCTTTTGCGACGGGTGCCAGGTACATGCCCCGTGGGAAGACGGGATTTGCGGCCCTTGGCGATGAGCCGGTTATCGTTTTTTCGCGTGAGCACGGGAAGGTCCGGCTCCAGATCGTAGAAGAAGGGACGATCATTTTTGATGCATTGGTCGGGAAGGTGACACTCTCCGAGCGGGAGGGCCCCATCGTCCGGACGCTCCGCGTCTCAGACCAATCGGTTTATGATGTCCTGAAAAGATATTGTGAAGCAGAGCTGGTCGAGGCCGCAGAGCCGCTTGTCATCTATGACGGTCAGCAGAAGAAGCGTGTCGTTCTCGAGGTGGTGCCGGATGCATGAGGCGGTCTTTTCTTTTGAAACGCCTGCCGCACCCTTCCTGTACCGGGCCCTCGCCCCTGAGGCAGGGGAGGTGGCAGGCTCGCGGTCCCGCGAGGCGGTCGCCCTCCCTGATCCAGAGACTCTGGTCCTCTCGGTGCAGGCCGAGGATGTCCACGCTCTGCGGGCGGCGCTGAACATGTGGCTCCGGTTGATCAATGTGGCAGATGAAGTTCAGGAGATGATCAGGCATGAGTAGTAATATTTCCCCGAAGGTGCAGCAGCAGCTTGCGATGCTCCAGCAGATCCAGCAGCAGGTCCAGACGGTGGTCGGGCAGAAGACCCAGTACGAGATGGCGGTGAAGGAGACGAACCGTGCTGTCGAGGAACTCAAAGAGGTCGCGGACGACGCCCCGGTCTTTGTGAACGTGGGTACCGTGATGATGCAGCAGGAGAAGGCGACGGTGCTCGCCTCGCTCACCGAGAAGGCCGAGACGCTTGAACTGCGGATCAAGTCGCTGGAGAAGCAGGAGAAGGCGCTCCAGATGAAGTTCGAGCAGCTCCAGGCCCAGGTCAAGCAGGCGATCGGCGGGCCGCAGCAGGCGGCATAAGGTCGTCTCTTTTTTTGTTCGTTTTGGGTCTCTCCGTAGCCTGGGCATTGGAAATCCGTCCCCGATCCGGACCTCTCTTCCGCCGTTTTGAGGGGCGTACCGGGGGCCTATGGGCGTTTTATATTACCGTGGATCATATTGGTCTTCTGTGGGCTTTGTGAGGGCCGGTCTCTTTTCCGTATTGGAGAAAATATGGCTTTTCCGGTTAGATTTGAATAGTGGGCCGATATGGTCCCGGATTGAGGGGTTTGTACCTAAACGGGGGACGATATGGGCGTATCCTGGAGCGGGTCTGCCGCGGCGAGAGCCTGATCGCTCGCCTTCCTTCACGCCAGGGGGAGACCTCCCGGACCCCCCACGACGAGGATAGGTGGGGACGGGGATGGAGTGAGGTCTCCACCAGTTCATCTGTCATGAAAATAAGTGATCAAACGACGAGAAATTTTCTTCCAGTATGTTTTAGGCGTGCGTTCGCTTCAGGAACGATTCTAAAAACTTGTTCAGGCACATCGTTGATCCATCCCGGACCGGATCCCTTCGAGCGACCCCCTGAAGAGAGATCCATCCAGAAGCCCTCTTTTGCACTCTCTATCCCAAAAAAAGATCAGGGGAGGTTCCCCCTCCCCCTTGTCTTCACTCCCCTTTCTCGACCCGTCTGACCAGGTTGACGGCATTGATCATGGCGTCGACCGAGGCGGTGACAATGTCGTCTGAGGAGGCCGAGGCGTCGAAGATGTGGCCTGCCCGGTCCTCCACCGCAATGGTCACATGCCCGATGGCGTCGGTCCCGCCGGTGATCGCCTCGATGGAGAACTCCTTCAGGTGTACGGGTTCGGGCAGGCACCCGAGGATCGCCCGCATCGCAGCGTCCACCGGGCCGTTGCCGGTGCTGCACGCCACTTTCTCGGTCCCGTCGACGACCAGGCGGATCGAGGCCGTCGGGAGGGCGTGGGTGCCGGTGAGCACCGAGATGTCGGAGAGCTGGACCGACGGGGTCACGGCGCCCATCCCCACCACCTCCTCGGCGATTGCATAGAGGTCGGCGTCGGTGACCCGGCGGCCGCGCCCTGAGAAGGCCTTGACCTTCTCCAGGATCTGGTCGAGCTGGGCGTCGGTCGGGGTGAGGTGGACGTCGGCGAGCATCTGGCTGACGGCGTGCCGGCCGGCATGTTTGCCGAACTTGATCCGGCGCCGGTGCCCGACCATCTCGGGGGTCATCACCCCTGGCTCGAAGGTCTCAGGATGTTCGAGCACGCCGTGGGCATGGATCCCGCTCTCATGGGCGAAGGCGTTCTCGCCGACGACCGGCTGCAGGGATGGGACCGCGAAGTTGGCGTGGCGGGAGACGAGCCGCGAGGTCTCGACCAGCCGTGAGGTCTCGACGCCTGTGCCGATCCCGTAGATCGCCTCCAGGGCCATCACCGTCTGGGCGAGGTCGGCGTTCCCGGCCCGCTCGCCCATCCCGTTCACGGTCACCTGGACCTGGGAGGCCCCGGCCTCCACCGCCGCCAGGGTGTTGGCGACGGCGAGGCCGAAGTCGTTGTGGCAGTGGACGTCGATCGGAGCCTTCACCTCTTTCACGACATGGGTGATCAACTCCTTCATTGCCGAGGGGGTCATCACCCCCACGGTGTCGGGGATGTTCACCACCGTGGCCCCGGCCTCCACAGCCGTCCGGCAGGCCCTGACCAGGTCGTCCCAGTCGGTCCTGGTGGCGTCCATCGGCGAGAAGAGGACATGGTCCACATGCTCCCTGGCATAGCCGACGACCTCGGCGGTGGCCGCGAGCACCTCGTCCATGCTCATCCGCACAGTGTGCTCACGCTGGACCTTCGAGGTCGGGATGAAAAGGTGGATCATATCGACATCGCAGTCGAGACAGGCGTCGACATCGTCTCTGCGCATCCGTGCGAGCCCGCAGATCTCCGCACCGGTCCCCGCGGCGACGATGGCCCTGACGGCCTCCCGTTCCTCTGCCGAGGATGCCGGGAACCCGGCCTCGATGATCTTCACCCCGATCCCGGCGAGCTGCCCGGCGATCTCGACCTTCTGCTCGGTGGTGAAGGATACGCCTGGCGTTTGTTCGCCGTCTCTCAGCGTGGTGTCGAAAAGAGCGATTGATTTACGCGCGTTTCCAGGGGCAAAGAAAACGATACCCCCTTGTTGTTGGTGTGCCTGCGTTGTTGCGAGACATACACAGAAAGAGACGTATCGGTATATATAGGTGCGCCCTCAAGCATCGCACGCCGCCGATACCTTTAATAACAAGACTGACCCACCTATGTAGCACAACAAACCCGCCTTAACTCAGACTGGTAGAGTGCGCGGCTGTAGTTTGGTTCACTGTTCAAGTGACCGCGCGGCTACCGCGATGTCCCCGGTTCGAATCCGGGAGGCGGGATCTTGCTGTATGCCCAGGTAGTGTAGCGGCCTATCATGGTGCCCTGTCACGGCACCGACACGGATTCGAATTCCGTCCTGGGCGTTTACCTTCTTTTGTGATCTTGATTCTTCTCAGTCCTGGGTGCCGTTCGGAAAGAAATGTCTAAGTGGCGGGTGTGAGAGCATATTGCCTGACCGCATCGCGTAGGAGATGATAGAGATGGCCGTCCCCACGATTGAATGAGGGTTGTACCTGGAGGGCGAGGACGCCCGCCGCTTCGAGGATTACATGGCTAACCCCGAGAAATATAGCACTCCAGAAGGAAGGGAGATGAAGAAATGGGCCGAGGCCCATGCTGACGAAGTATTCGATTCTGTTTTTGTGTGCCTGCTAGTATGGATGCCTCTCCATCGAATGGCTCGCCCTTGATTGCCGATTCCCTGACATCAATTCAACCTCTGTCCGGGGCGGCGGTGCGGGATCTATATATATCGCCATCTCCCAGATCCTCTCGATAAGAGTGAGACCTCACCTCCAGACCGACGACTTCAGGCGATTGCAGGAGCGATCGGCCTGGATCAGGGAACATTTTGGCGTGAAGCGGATCGGCATCTTCGGGTCTGTTGCCAGGGGAGAAGAGACGCCGACGAGCGATATCGATATCCTTGTGGACTTTGCAGAAGGGGGGGCCACGTTCCAGAATTTCATGGCCCTCATCCGGTACCTCGAAGCCCTCTTCGGCCGGAGGGTGGACCTGGTCACCACCCGCGGGATCGACCCCTATCTCCGCCCGTACATTGAGGATGAGGTGATCTGGTGTGAAGCGTGAAGGGGTGTATCTTCACCATATTCTGGACGAGATGGTCTTTCTGGAGGAGCAGTGCAGCGCCATCACCTACGACGACCTTGTCCATGACGAGGTGCTGAAACGATCGGTTCTCCGGAGCATCGAGGTGATCGGTGAGGCGACAAAGCACCTCCCTCCTTCTTCAGGGAGGCTCATCCCGGGGTTCCATGGAGGGGGATGGCCGGGATGCGGGACCGTCTCATCCATGCCTATTTCAGCGTGGACTGGGAGATCGTCTGGGATGTGCTGACGCATGAGATCCCGGCACAAAAACTTCTTATCGGTGGTTTGCTCGAACGATGTGATGAAGAAGAGAGCAAGCGCGAGTGAAAGAGATATCCAACTGCCTGGATATCTCCGGGAGAATCGCGGCTGTACCTGATCCGGGCATCCATCGGATCGCCGGAGACCCTTCATGCCTCCTCTCGGGCACGGTCCCCATCCCGTGATCCCCCGACGCCTTCTTCACCCACGAGCAACGATAGGTGTGCATGGAGCATGAACAGACCGACGACCTCGCCGGGGAGGCCCTCCGCCTCGCCCTCGGCGGGGCCGAGGAGGCCAGGATCCGGAGGATGGCCTCCATCTTTCTGGGAAAGACCGGGGGCGCTTCATCGGTCGGGGCGCTGGAGACGGCGCTCCGCGACCCCGACAAGGAGGTGCGGGCCGAGGCGATGCGGGCGCTGGTCGCCTGCGGGTCGGCGGGTTTTCCGGTCCTTCTCGCCGCCCTCCGCGACCCCGACTGGCGGGTCCGGTATCGTGCCGCCGAAGGGCTCGGGCTGATCGGAGAACGGCGGGCCGTCGCCCCGCTCGTCAGAGCGCTCAAGGACGAACGGGAGCACGTGCGCTACATGGCGGCAAAGGCCCTCGGCCAGATCGCCGACCCGGCGGCGAGAGGGGCACTCCTGCCCCTCCTCCGCGATCCCAACCCCCCGGCGCGGAAGGCGGCGGCGACGGCCCTCGGGCAGATCGGCGGGGCCGAGGCGGTCCTGGAAGAGGCCCTTGTCGACGAACCCTCGGGTGCGGTCAGGCGGGCATTGAGGGACGCCCTCGGCCGACCGTGAGATGGACCGGTTTGCCGTCCCCCTCACGGTACAGATCGGTGTCTCGGGTGCCGGCAACCTGGCGCCGGCCCTGGCCCGCCTCGACGACATCCTCGCCCATACTCCCCATACCTATCTCGCTCTCTCGACCGGTCCGGGCCCGGTGCCGGGCACCGACGCCCACCGGCAGGTCGTCTCCCTCGAAGAGTTGGTCCGCGAGTGCGATCTTCTTATCGTCTCAGGTGCCGCGGACGGTGCCCTCGCCGCCGCAAGGGCCGCGGGCCGGACCGCACTGCTGATCTCCGCTGCGGGCCAGGTCAGCGCCGAGATCCATGGCGACCGGATCCTCGAAAACCTCAGGGCCTATGATGATTTCAATGCCGAAGAGGTCAATCAAAAAACGATCGATGAAAAGGTTGCTCTCTGGTCGGCTGATGTCCGTGCTGCCCTGCGGAAGGCCGGCCTCTCCCCCGCGCTCTTCGAGCCCCTGAACCGCTCGCTGCTTCCGTCGTATATCCGCACCCGGCTCCTTGCCGACCGGTACCGCCGTCGCCACCTCGGCGCCGGGACCGCGGTCTATGCCCTGGCCACCGCGGCGATCGCCACCGTCGCCCTCCAGATCCTCTTTCTCCCTGAACATCCTGAGGTGATCTGGTTCGAGGTGGCCGAGATCGCCGCCGCCCTCTTTCTCCTCATCGCCGCCCGGACTCTGGACTGGCACCGCAAGTGGCTCGACTACCGTCTCCTTGCCGAGCGGATGCGTTCGGCGCTCTTTCTCTGTTTTGTCTGTATCAGGTGCGAGTTGCCCGACGCCCACCCGGCCCTCACCCTCTCCCATCCCTCTGATGACTGGATGACCCGGGCCTTCGAGGGGCTGCTCGAAACCCGTCCAATCGAGTATTGTTATCTCTCGATGCCCCTCGGTCCTCTCAAAGAGTTCCTCCTCTCGGCCTGGATCGACCGGCAGGTCGCCTGGTATGCCGGCACCGCCCGGAGGAACCGGGCCTGGTTCGAGCGCCTCCTCTATGCCGGGGAGTTCTTCTTCATCGCCACGCTCATCGCCGCCGCTGCCCATGCCTCGGGTGCGGGCCATGGGTACGACCCCCTCCTCGCCGCGGCGACGCTCATCTTCCCGTCGGTCGCGGCAACCCTCGGGGCGGTGCGGACTCAGCGCGAGTACCGGCAGACCGCCGAGCGGGCCTCGCGGATGCTCAACCGCCTCTCATCCATCGCCCTCGAGATCAGGGAGGCCGAGGATATGTCCACCCTCTGCGCCCTCCTCGGCCGGGCCGACGAGGCGATGCTGCGGGAGCAGCAGGAGTGGCAGGCGGTCTTTCGGTTCAGGGAACTCGAGAGCCTCTGAACACACCGAGCAGTCGTTCGAGTTCCTCGACCTCTTCCCAGGTGCACCGGTCCCCGGCATAGCGTATACGCTCGTAGAGTTTCACAAATGCCCCCGCACTTTCCGCTCCCGGGGTATATTTGAGGGCCTTCACGAGTTCGCGCGGGGTCTGTGACCGCGGGTTCTTCACGTCGTACTCGATCCCGGCGGCATCGGCAAGGTCGATCCAGAGCCTGGCCGCCGCCTCTTCCGGGGTCTGTGGTATAGTCGGGGCCTGTACTTCTCCGGTCGCGGTCTCCTCTGCTGTCACGCTTATCTCTTCGTCTCTGTGTGCTGTGTCCGGAGCAACGTCGGGCCTGCGCCTTGACCAGCGCAGGAAGACGACGCCGGCGAGGAGGCCTATGGCCAGTCCTCCGCCGATGGTCATGAGGTTTCGGGGAGAGAAGGGGGAGGAACCGGTCTGGACCGGGATCTCCTCGCTCGACGAGGGCCAGAGCGGGTACTCCTCCCCGGTGAATTCGGCTCTCAAACGATGCTCTCCTGCTTTGAGCGAGACCTCGACCTCGTAATCTCCCTCTTTTCCGGTGACCGGCCTCGCGACGACGGCGTTGTCGACGATGACCTGCACCCTGGCGCCGTCGACGCCGCGTCCGTTTGCGGTGAGTGTCCCGGTGCATGTGACGACCTCGTCCTCGGCCGTCACCTGGAGGCTGAGGTTGGAGGGCGAGGTGAGGACGCTGAAGGGGACGAGGTCTGAGGCCGACCTGTCCGACTGGACATACACCAGGTGCGGCCCGGCCCTGGTCTTTTCGATCGGGTATGAGAAGGCGTACTCCCCGCCGGCGCCGGTGACGGTGGTCTCGTAGGGCCTGCTGTCCAGGTAACTCTCAATCTCCGTCCCTTCCGTCCGGGTTCCGAGCGTGCCGTGCCATCGCACGAGGTCGCCAAACTTCGCCTCGGTCGGCGCCAGGGAGATCCCGATCCCCGGGGCCGGGATGCCTGGCCTGGACGTGCCGTTGTCGAGACCTCCCACGATCTCTCCGTAGGTCTCGACGCTGTCTTTTAATTTCGCGGTATCGGTTTCGTACTTCTCGCCGATGGCGGAGAGATCGTCGCTATGCCCGGAGTAGGTCTTATACGATTCCTGAAGCTGTTTTTTGATCGCCTCTTCCTCGTAGATAACCGAATAATACATCGAGGGGTTGTCACTGTCCCGGTAGGTGACCTCCAGCTGCTTGAGATGGTCGAGGCGTGCGGTGCCGTTCACCAGGGTCTCCAGGGCGTCCCGGTTCTCCCGGCTCTTCTCTCTGAACTCGTTGATGTCGGTCCCTGAGAGGTCGAGGGAGAGGACCAGGTTGTCCATGGACCTGGTCATCTCGGCGTACTCTTCCAGTTCTTTCTGCGCACTCTCCCAGTCTTTCACCTTCACCGAGAGGACCACCGGGCCTCCCTGTCCGAGGATCTCCTCGAGGAGGGGCATCACCGTCTCCGCCTTCTTCGGGTCCATCTTCTCGGCCACCGAGAGGTCAACCTCGCCGATCGAACTCGTGTTCTCCGCAGTGTACAGCATCGGCTCCTGCGCATGGAAGGCGACCAGGGCCAGGCAGGCCACGATCAGCACGCCAAGGAGGATGCGTTTCATGAACCGATGATCTCCATGACTTTCATCACCACGATATACCCAAAGACTGTCACGCCCATCGCGATAAGCACCTTGATCCGTCGCATGGAACGCGGCTGGACGAAGGGAGAATCGATCAGCACCACCAGCACCAGCAGCCCGATCAGCCCGAGCACAAAGTAGACCTCAAGGTCGAGGGCCCGGTTGAGGAGCATGAAGAAGGCGATGATCCCGAACCACAGGGCAAAGAGGCAGGCCGCGAGGTACCTGGTATTGCTCATTGCGTTCATACGTTCTCATTACCCCGGATTAATGTTGCGAAATCGCCCCTTGTATTCTGAAAAATATGGCAGATATGTCTCCCCTCCAACCGCAACCTTTTTAATTGGTTCTCCCGATATGATCTCCCACGCGGCCCTCTCTCTCTGTCCTCTTCCTCTCTTCGTGCTATATATTGGCTTCGCAGATCCTGTCCTCCATCCGGGATGGGGGGCAAGGGCTATCATTCCCGTCCTTCCGGTCTCTGATCGGGAACACGAGTGAGTGCTTCTCGCATTCACCGGGGGATCCGGACGGATGCATATTTCTGGATCCTGTAGAATCGCTTATGAAACGAAGTTCAAGGTGGTTCTTTGAAAAATCCGGGGGAGGATTTCCCGAACTCTCCACGTATCTGATTGCATCGGGGATGGGAACGCCCTCTTCACGATCTCCCCTTCGCCTTCCCGCCCCTATCTTCGTTCGGGGGTCCGGGTGCAGGGGGCCGCCCCCGCTCCGATGGAAATCCGACCGGATATGCCTCTATTTTGGGGTCGGCCCCTTCGATCCGGGGCCATATCGGGCATATTGTGTGATCCCCTGAGAATGAGACTTTTTCATGAAATGCCGGGATATCCGTCTGCTTACCCCGCCCTCTGGAGGGCCCATATGCGTGGCAGGGATAGCTTTTGCCCGGCCCTGTGCATACCGCCGGTCTACGGCCCTTGTGTCCGGCAGGAAATCGGCGCGATTTCAAGGGCGTGGGTGCGGTTTCTGGCCGAAAAACGCTCTTCCTGCGGGCTTTGTATGGGCGTCGGCCGGAAGAGTTCTCCTGGTGTGCTCTCCCTAACCTGCGGGAAAAATCGTCGATCAAAATCGAGACTTTCCTGGATTATCGGCTTTTAAGAAATGCTCTGGATGACTATCTCTGCGGGGGGCTTGCCGCCCCCGCTCCCCCCAACGCGAAGATAGGCGACGGACGGTACCCCTCTCTTCAAGTTCGTCGATGGTGCCTTCCCGCCCCTGTCGCCATCCCCCGGGGTCGGGGGCAGCGCATCTGGTGAGAGCATGGAGATCCGCCCACACGCTGAAGCGCTGCTCAGAATATGTTCAATCGCGTATGCTTGAGCCCGGGGTTCATGCCTGATTCTACACCGTCGGATTATCATCGAACATACCCCGAAGTCTCCAGGTCTCGATCCATCATCAGGATCGAGACTTTTCCTCCCCTGCTTTAACCGACATGCCGGGGGGCGTCCCCGGCGCGATTTGACGGAGGAAGGCAGATCGATCCGACGTGCCGCCCACAGAGAGAACAAAGCATGTTCCCTCTCTCTCCTCCCGGGGGGAGACCCCCCCACGACGAAGATAGAGGCGGGGCGGCACTAATCTCTGGAACGACACCGTGCTTTCAGAACATTCTTCCACTCACCTCTCAGGGCCAGGCGAGTTCCGGGATGACCTCATCAAGTATATCCCGAAGTTTCGGAGGGTTTGAACATTCCCCCGGACTTTCTTCTCCTCTCTGATGCAGTACCCTGATGCATGGAGACACTTCTTCTCGTCGGTGCAGCAGGATCGGGAAGTCGACGCGGGTGTGCCTGATCATCTGTTCCCTTCTCCTGTGTGTGTGCCTGGCAGGGCTATCCTTTTCATCACCACGGATGAACCGCTCCTCCTCTCGATGGCGAACGACCCATGGCTTACCCACAGCATTGTCGAAGACCACTGCATCGTCCTATGAAGAAGTACGGTGCGGTCTTCTACCCCCGGGACAGAGTGCGACTTTTCGGTCAGGTCGGGCCGGACGATCGTCCTCGCCGTCCAGGTGACGCACTCTCTGCCACCATGGTGGCGGGGTTCTGCCGGGGCGATTGGACACGCGCACACCTTCGCTGAGGAGACGATCGTTCCCATGTCGGAGTCGGCAGAGAAAACCATCGAGGCCGGGCCGTCCACATCGTCTCGATCGTTGAGTGGCCGGAAGAGTTCTGGCATCTTTCTCTGCTCCGGGATCTGTCACAATTATTTCGGGTCTCTCTGCCCGCAAGGGTTGTGCCGCGCTCCCTGGCGTCTGCCTCGCGCAGGGCCAGGAGACCTCCCGGTCCGGGCTGTCGTGCCCCCGCCGCGGGTTGGAGGGGCATGGTGGGGTGGGGTCTGTGCCCTGTCCTCTCCCCCTTGCACCCCCCGCACCCTGGATCATATATAATTTTTGAATTTGTTTCCTTTATTTCTCCTCAATTACCACAACCTATATTATAATGTAATGAAAATAATCTCCAATATTTGTGATGCCCCGTCCGTTTGCACGTTTCCCCCTTCACACGCCGTTTCGTGGTGTTAGGGGGATGCCCGGTCCCTTGACCGGTGGCCGTGCGGGTGGGTGGGGGCTGATGTGAGGGTGAGTGAGTGGAAAGCGGGTGGATGACAATCGGAACAGAGAGTGTGGCCCTCGGCGGCGGAGGTGCGGTCGAGGGTCGGCCTTCGGCCGCGGCCGGGGTAGATGAGGAAACCTGCTACCGCGGGCGGCGGGTCGCGGTCGTCGTGCCGGCGTATAACGAGGAGAACCTGATCAAGGAAACCCTGGACGGGATCCCCGAGTATGTCGAGAAGGTCTATGTCGTCGACGACGGCTCGACCGATCGGACCGGTGTGATCATCGACGCCTACGCCCGCCACGACCCCTGCATCGTCCCCATCCATCACGACCCGAACCGCGGCGTCGGGGCGGCGATCACCTCCGGCTATCTCCGTGCCGTCGAGGACGAGATGGATCTCGTCGCCGTCATGGCCGGGGACAACCAGATGGACCCCGCCTATCTCCCCTCCCTCCTCGATCCCATCATCGACGGCAAGGCCGACTATACCAAGGGCAACCGCCTCATCAGCGAAGACTACCGGACCGGGATGAGCAAGTGGCGGAGCTTTGGCAACTCGGTCCTCACCTTCCTCACCAAGATCGCCTCCGGTTACTGGCAGATGATGGACCCGCAGAACGGCTACACCGCGGTCTCGACCCGGGCCCTTGCGACCCTCCCCCTCGACCATGTCTACCAGGGCTACGGCTACTGCAACAATCTCCTGGTCTGGCTGAACATCTATGGCATGCGGGTGCAGGACGTCGCCATCCCCGCGAGGTACGGCCGGGAGAAGTCGGGCATCCGCTACTCCACCTACATCCCCAAGGTCTCGCACCTCCTCCTCGGCAACTTCCTCTTCCGCCTCAAGACCAAGTACGTCCAGATGAGTTTCCACCCCCTCGTCTTCTTCTATGTCGCCGGGGCGGTGCTCACGCCGCTTGGGATGCTGGGGGGGTTGATCGCGTTGTGGGAGAAGTTTGCGATGGGCTACCCGGTGCTGTTTGTGCATGGGGTGTTGTCGTTTCTGGTGTTTGTGTTTGGAGCGCAGTGTCTGTTCTTTGCGATGTTTTTTGATATGCAGGCGAATGGGCAGCAGAGTTCATGAATATATGGAGAGTAATGGGAATTTCAGTAATTTTAAGGTGCTGATGGGGGTATAATGAGGATTCTTATTGATATGGGACATCCAGCCCATGTTCATCTCTTTAAGAATTTTATCTGGGAGATGGAGAAAAGAGGGCATCGTGTTCTTGTTACAGCCCGTGATAAAGACGTCGTTACTCAACTATTGAAGGCGTACAATATTCCATATATTCCTGTGGGCAAAAAAGGCACGGGATCATTGAACCTGATAAAGGAGTGGACATTCAGGGATTTTGACATTATTCGCATCGCAAGGAAATTCAATCCAGATATTCTCCTTGGGGTGTTGAACCCTGCAACGGCCCATGCGGCGCGGCTCCTCGGGAAGGTGTCGGTCACCTTTACCGATTCAGAACCTGAGATCGCGAAGTACCCGATTGCCGATACCATCACGTTGCCATTTACCGATGTCATCCTCACCCTTTCCTCAGTGCAGCATGATTATGGAGAAAAAGAGGTTCGTGTCAATAGTTACAAGGAACTCGCTTCCCTCCACCCACTCCGTTTTTCTCCGAACCCTGATGTCTTGAACATCGCGGGACTGACTCCAGAAGATGACTATGCCCTGGTCCGGTTTGTTGCCTGGGGTGCCTATCATGACATGGGTCAGGGTGGGCTCACACTGGAGGATAAACATGCCCTGATCAGGGAACTTGAACAATCGTGTCGTGTTTTCATATCTTCAGAGTCTCCGTTGCCTCCAGAGTTTGAGAAGTACCGTCTCCCCATCCCCCCGGAGAGAATGCACGACTTCCTCCATTATGCGAAGATCTTCGTCTCGGACTCACAGACCATGACCACGGAGGCGGCTCTGCTGGGAACCCCTGCTGTACGTTGCAATAGTTTTGTCGGCAAGAATGATATGGGGAACTTTGTTGAGCTGGAGGAGCGATATCACCTTATTTACAACTGCAAAGATGGAATTTCGGTATTATCGAAAGTGCGTGAGCTGCTTCTGTCATCAGACCTTAAGACTGAGTGGGCCCGGAGAAGAGAGCCTCTGTTGCAGGAAAAGATGGACCTGACGGCCTTCATGGTCTGGCTTGTTGAGAATTATCCACAGAGTTTTGCGGAGATGAGAGAGCATCCGGAGATGCAATACTCCGGTGCCTCTGCTATGGGTGGTGTATCGTGAGTACTAGATTTATGGGCTCTTTTGTGGGTTGGTATACACGAAAAGTATCAACGGCCTCCGTGAATTTTCTTCAATTGGATTGAAGTAGGTTGGAAAATGGCAACAGCTGAGATATTTGGTTTGGATGGTAAGAAGCTTCCTAGTTACATCCTAGTTACACCAGCAAGGAATGAAGAATCATTTCTCCCTCTAGTGGCAGAGTCATTAATTAAACAAACATTAAAACCAAAAATGTGGCTTATTGTAGATGATGGGAGCACGGATAACACTCCACAAATTATACAGAACCTTGAATATGATTTTAAGTGGATTAAAAGCGTACGCCTCCCCCCCCATCCAAGAGATTTATTCTATCATTATTCATTCGTATGCAAAAACGGCTTCGACAATGCAGTTGATCTCGCTGTTAAAAATAATATCAATTTTCAGTATATAGGTTTGGTTGATGCCGACACGGTTTTAGATGAGAGATATTTCGAAATATTAGTTAGTGAATTTATAAATGACAATACTCTCGGAATTGCTAGTGGGAATATCTATGATACAAACAATGGCCAGATTGAAGAGAATACTGCAGGGCACTTGCCACGAGGCACTGGCAGACTCTGGACAAAGAAATGCTTTTTCGAGACAGATGGATATATTGTAGAGGCAGCAGCGCATTCGATCTCAAATGTTAAAGCAATCTTGCGAGGTTATTCCATTAAAAAATTCGATAATATAATAGCAGTACAACAGAGACCAACTCGCAGTGCTGAAGGGCTATGGAGAACTTATATGAAAGATGGGTGGTTAGCATACTACTTAAATAAGCATCCCTTATTAATCTTATTAAATGTGGTCTGGTTCTCAACGAGGAGGCCATTCTATCTAGGTATACCTTACCTTTTCGGATACCTGGAATCATTATTTGCTCGGTGTCAGAAGATTAATGACGATGAAATAAAAGAATACTATTGGAATGTAAGACTAAGGGAATATAGGTCTCAATTAGGGAGTAAAATGAAAGCCATTTTCGTTAAATGAGATGAGAAATAGCATCTAAAGTTTTGTCGATTTATATGCCATAATGCTCGTTAGGGGCCTCTGATATTGTATCCATAAATTCCTTTGCTGTGATATATCAAATTATAATCCCCCAGCTTAAAGTGATTGAATATGTCCTCAGATAATGGAATATTTTTGCTATCACCATAGAGATCGGACTGTCTAACCGGTATAGGTTCATGTAGTGTACATTCTCGTAGAATATACAGTGTATCATATGTGACTTCTTTGTTTTTCCCTAACACATCTAAACTTCTGATACGAGACCATAAGTTTCCTTTACCAATGATTGTTTGTTCTCCTCCATATAGTCTGTATGTCCCGTAATATGCCGAATCTATCTTCACATCACCTGTAGATATCATTGAAGTTGTTTTAACTGCTTGAATCTCGCTATGTGTAAACTGATCTCTTACTGTTGTTTCTTTGGCTACGATGGGGTTATCTCGATTGATTGCCGGTGTGGTTATCATAATAAGCGAGAAGAAAAAAATTAGTACAAACAGAGTTATTTTTTTAAGTTTGTTTGATTTAATTGGTTGAACACTTCTTATAACGAAATCTGAAACAGGAAGAATGGAAAGTGCTACGAGTAAAGGTAGCCATCTTCCGGTTAATAGAGTTCGAATACCTAGCAATGGAATTCCATATGCCACAATAAAGAGCAATCCTGTAGAGATTCCAATGGTCTTCTTTCTACTGTCTTTAGAGGATATCCATAATAAAATGCCTGGTATAACTAAAAGTGGTATAATCAGATAGTGTGACTGAACTATCAGCGTCTCAATCGCAGTATAGTGGTATTGTTGGCCGACGATAAGCTTATCTGCCCCGTAAGCGCCTCCCTCAAGCGCCATAGATCGAACTGCTCGCACCATTGCTTCGAAGAAGGAATTAGCACTGCTTAACTCAGTAATGCTCCAATAAAATAGAATCAAAACTCCAAAGAGCGTTAATACAATCAGAGAAGGGGGCGCTTTGTTCTTCTCTTTATTTAAATTGTTAATGCCTTTTGAGGTTAACGTTATACAACATAAAGCCAATAAAACGACAAATGTGGTTAACTGGTGAGTTATAGTAATTAATACAATAGATGTTATGAGAAGTGCTAAAATTACATACGATTTTTTGTCTCGATAAACAAAGTATAGAATAATCGAGAAGCAACATAGGGTGACAGATCCTGCGGTAATATTTGTTATTCCCCGTACAATTACGACATTTGTAAGGTTAAACAGTAAGGCTCCCAAGAGCCCTATTTGGCTGTCACACAATGTTTTACCGAGCAGGTATATAAATAATGTTGGTATTATTATGCTACCTAATCCAATTGCGATTAAGATGCCTGTTTTAATATCGACACCGGGTATTATCTTCGCTGTTGCTATAAATATATGTAAAATGGGATAATAAAAATACTTGCCACTAATCTCAAATGGTGGAATAAAATGCGAATTTGATAAAACTTCCGCAATCGATGCGTGGGTGAATGCATCTGATCCCATTACACTAGGGTAATTGAAAAATATCCCACTTCGAATGATAAATGAAATATACAGTATTTTTAAAAGCATCGATAATGCAGAGCCTTTACTTTGAGGTATTGCAATTTCGACGCCAAGAATGGCCGAAGCGATTGCAATTAGTATAAAGTAAAGATCTGGTCTTGTACAATCACTGGTATACCACAAGATCTGTGCAAATATTAGAACAAAACAAAATATTACGTCTAAAATACGCCATTTATGAGCGTTGGGGATCGAAATATTATCCGTGTTTTTAGGATATAGAAAGCTCCTCGGGGGCTTTCTTGGGCATAGTATTTCGGGATCAGTGATCTGATTTCCGTTTTCAGCTTTGATTTGGTTACTATGGAAATTATATTGCCTGAGTAGTAGGTATGATACAGACCCCACTATGATTGTAAATCCGATATAATATTGACCTAAGACTCCAATGAAACTTAAGATAATTACAATGATACCTAAAACCGCTCCAAACAGGCCTCCTATAATATCTAACTTATCAAAAATATATTTTATTGTTTCATGGGGTAATTGCAATACGCTAAGTCTTCTTTTATCTGTATCCATGGGAGAACCCTAGTTTAATTAGTAGTTCATATTTAGGAACTTATAGACTTTATCTCTGGAGGAATTAGTGTGACTATTGGTCCGTGGGGGCCGGGTGTGGCCTAGGACTCTGTATCAATTTGAATTCTCCTTTCTGGCCCCCCAAAATGAGAACGGCTATTTTAGAGATGATATTATTACAAAAGGGGATTCAAATCGAATCGCTTGGTAGGGGCGATCAGCTCGTCGGTTTCCACTGCTTAAAGGGGGAGGGGTGATGAACATCGACTATAAAGTGAATACTATATCAAGGAAATGAATATGGAGAGGCTGGAGGCAATTACTGTCATGACGCACAAATTTAATATAAATCCCGCAAAGTGTTTTCTAGCCCAAAGGGGATTGAGAGGAATATAAAACCTCCACTTATGATAATACTTTTCAAAAAATGGATCTTCGGTTATCGTGTACATCTCATTTAATAATTTCAAATGAACATAATGATAATCATAAGCAAAATGATGTTGACGATCATATGCCGTCCAATAGCCTAGATCATATTCGTGAAGGTGCCTCTTGACTTCTTGTACGCCCAGATCGAATAATTCTTTGGCATTGCTGTCTTTTGTATCTTGGTAGTATTTATACAAATCTAATAGGCAGAATAAGTTACCATTTAGGATGGACGATGGTTTATCTGCGTTGCTTTTACAGGCTACTTCTTCAAACCACAATCCACCATCTTCGGGATCAACATGAAGCACACCTCCAGATGCCATTGGCACCCTCAACGAATTTATAATCAAATTGCATTTATATAGATATTTAGCGTCACATGTTAATTTATATGCGTTGAGATGGGTGACAAGTGCAGCTGTCTGTGCCATCGCTGAGTACCATGGGAGGTCTTGAGAACTCTTATCGGTAATGAAATTGTACGGATATAACACATATCTTCTACCTGAATCTTCATGCCATTCGCATAAGTCCTCAAGGTAATTGACACAACTAAGAAATTGGTTGTAAAACTGGCAATTTTTCGTTTCAACGTAGAGTTTGTAACAATCGTTTGCTTTGTCAGCAATGGTCAACGGGTTTCTTTGGGTGCCAACAAATACTCCCTGTTTATTTCCATAGTCTACATAAGGAACACCATTATTATCTATATGATTTACATTCGGGCCATGCAATTTGAAATAATTTGCCAATTTTCCATATATGGTCAGACTATTGTGTATGGACAGTGTGGAATTTATATGGGTTAAAACAAATGCGTGAATAATTAGGAGGATTATATAGGCCATATTTCGATACGCCCCGCTTATTGTGAGGGTAACAACAGTAAAGGTGACTACAAAGATAAGGATAATTAATATGTATTTTGTCCACTCTCTAATCAACATTCAGCACCTTTGGTATTAATAATCAGGTTTCCAGAATATATAGTATCCGAAAGATTATCTGAGAGGGGGTCCTAAAATTATAAGATCTTTCAGATAACTCTCAGAGTCATGGCCTTCCGGGAAATTGACGATGATCTCTGGAAGATTGTCCGGAAATATCTCCCGTCAACGAAGCCGCACATCGGTCGGCCCTGGTGTGACCCCCGCGGGTTTTTCAACGGTATCCTGTACGTCTGAGCGCTGGCTGTACCTGGCACGATGTTCCGACGAAATACGGTACTAAATCGACGGTACACCGGTAGGTACCACCTTGAATTATGCGAGAAGGGGGTGTACCAGGCGATCTTCCTCGACCTGCTCCGATCCGCTTATGAGATCCGGAAGATCGATCTCTCGCACTGTGCGATGGATACGAAGGACATTCTGGCTAAAAAAGGGGATCAACCGGCTATGATGGCTATAAAAAGGTAAATAGGAACAAGTTGAGTGCTCTAGTCGATCGAAAAGGCCTCTTTTACTTGCCTACACACAGTTTACCCTGCCAGAGTCCATGATTTCCAGTTCTACGAGCCAACCCTCGAAGCATTTGAGATTCCAGAAGTGCAGGATGACCTCGTGATCATTTCCGCAAATGCAGCCTACGATGCTCGGGAGATTCGACAATACAACCGAAAAAGAGGGATAAAAGTAATATCTCAGTCAACAAGATCTCTCGGAAACATCTGAAGCAGGGAAGACGGATAAGGTTCGATCCAGAACTCAAAAAGGGGCGAAGTGCCATTGAACGGCCCCTTAAGATGTATTGAGGCTTTTAAGAAGATTATTCCGCGTTAGGGGCGATATGAATGCTCATTCCTAGGACTGATTTATTTGGCGTGTGTCGTCCTGACCAGGAAAATATTGGGATGACCTCCACTACTGAAAGTTCGGAGAGACTTTAAAGATTTATACGCCTTCTAGCACTGCAATAGAGAGTGGGCATATTATCAGCCTAGATGCCTTTAAAGCGCTATAACAACATGTCCACAGTCTCGATTATCTTCGAGTTCATCCCATAACTCTCCTGATCATGATTCACATGCGAACATGATCAATCCGAGGAATGATTCTTCTTTTCTTTCATGCCTTAGAGCAATCTTCTTAAATGCTTTAATCCAACTTAAAAATCGTTCGATAGCTCCTCTTTTCTTGTAAAGTTCTGGATCAAAAGGTACTGTTCTTTTTTTCTCTGGATCTTCCGTGTTTCTTGTATTTATTTGAATATTGCTCTTTATTCTGTTTTGGTCATTGTATGCTCTTATTTTTATTGTATCGTACGCTGGATCTGCGGATATGAATGTTGGTTTGAATTTATTTCCGAAAAACGTGAATCCTTCAAGGGTTTGTATATAAAGTGTTGAATCGTGGCTATTTTCAGGGGATATAACACAAGAAAGTGGTCTGCCGTTTCGATCGACTATTACGCTCAGTTTGTTCTCTTTTATTTTCTTATGGTCATCAAATCCGATGATGCCCCTTTTTTTGCGGGAATAGACTTCGTATCTATCGAACAATGCGGAAGATCAACGATTTGAGATCGTATCCTCGCTGAAGTAGATCAAAAATATCTCCTTATTGGCGCTTTTCTCGCATAGATATTGATGAAATCGATGTACCGTCGATTTGGTTCCATGTTTTTCGGGTACGTCGCTCCATGTACATCTGGTAGTAAGAACAAAGAGAATTCCATTCATTAAACGACGAGGATCAGAACGAGGTCGTCCAGTGTGAGGTTTCTGAGGGGGGAGGTAATTGCTGATGATTGGGTAGTGCCCCATAAAAGAACTGAAAATTTATTTCGGGGAATCCGACAGAATTGCATCGAGCAGTGACCTGTATTCATAACATAAACTCACACAGGGAGAGTGTTTCTATTATCAGTTTTTTCTTGGGGCACTACCGATGATTGATCAGGGGGTCATCATCGATATCGCGGAATGCCGCGACATGTGGTTTTAATCGAATGCAATTTATAATCAGGCAATGTGGATTGGGATCACTTTTGGGATATGCTCTTCTATTGCAAAATTATCTTATATCCCTCAACTCCTATATTTAATGGAGATAATTATCGTGGTGAGTTTAATTTATAAAAATATTTGTCAGCCTATGATAACTTGATGAGTAAGGTATTAGAGATAATATTAGATGGTGTGTGGTGGCAATGGATCAAAACATTCATGGTAAATATCTTCAAAAAGCTATTGCAGTTTTGAGGATATTTAGCCCCTATGTAATTTACTATAAGTTATTAGATGCAGTATTAGACAGAAGTAGATTTGCAAATGTAATGACACTTGAACAAATAAGGGATGGCATTAAAAAGGATACTATATTTATATTCGGATCCGGTTTTTCGATAAACTCGATAACCCCAGCAGAGTTTGAAACAATTAGTAATATTGGAGATACTCTTTCTTTTAACTATTTTTTTAAGGGGATGTTTGTTCCAATTAAATATCATATCTGCGGAGAGGTCGCAAGTACTGGGCACTATGGACCAATCATGTTTGACAGGGATCGTCAACAGCGGATAGACGCCTACTATTCTGAACTTTTAAAAAATAGATTTTATAGTGACACCATTTTCCTTTTACGGTATAAACGCGATTATACAATCTCACCGATCGCTGCATGGTCTTTCTTTAGCTCTAAATATTTTGTTGACCGTAAAGTGTGCCTGTATGGTATAAAAAGATCGGTTGAATTGAATAAAAATGGGTCTTCAATTAGCCATAATGGTGGTACATTGTCCGATGCAGTTAATATTGCATATATTTTAGGGTATAAAAAAATAGTTTTAGTAGGCGTAGATTTGTATGATCGGCGGTATTTCTGGCTTAATGAAAGTGAAACCCGAGATATAGATCGCAAGAGAAGCGCAAATTTCTTTGACGTACATGACACTGCAAAACCGATCATTAAGTTAATGGGAACATGGCGAGAGACTCTAGAAGAGGAGGGAGTCGCTTTGTATGTCTATAATCCAAAATCACTACTTCGTGAAGTCCTACCTCTATACAGTGTTTGAACTAACCCGACATGAGGTTTTCAACAGAACACTTTATTTAGAATCGATCTAAATCGGTGGGAGGGCTTACTGTTACTACATTTGGGTATGAAAAATTTCTAGCGACGATCTACCCAAGTTTGCGACAATATAGATCAGTATCAAGAGTTTAACACGAGATGGGGCAATTGTTACAAGAGATACGTTTATCATCCCCATTAGCAACATATTGATGAATGATTCTGTCGAAACAAGATTATCTCTTTTATTTAGGTGCAGATAAGGCTTCTTTGAACCAAAAAAGGAAATATCCGAGGCTACTAGTTGACGAAGTTTGGATATATCAACGATTACTAAGGAAATGCGAGTATTGGAACAATTGCAAGAAAAACAAAACTCTTATTCATAAGTTATATTTTCAGGTACTTTTATTCAGGTTAACAAGGCAAGGTATATGTTTAGGATTCACGATCGGACTTAATTGTTTTGGACCCGGACTTAGCATCGCTCATCATGGAACTATTGTTGTAAATGGACGTGCCCGCATTGGTGCGAATTGCCGTGTTTATCCCGGCGTAAATATAGGCGTAAATCCGGGTGATCCAATAAATGTGCCCTCCATAGGTGATAATGTCTATATTGGTCCCGGTGCTAAGATTTTTGGGAATATTCAAATAGCAAATGATATCGCCATAGGAGCGAATGCTGTGGTTAATAAATCTTTTTTAGAGGCTGGAATTACGATTGGTGGAGTGCCTGCTCGTAAAATATCTGATAAGAGATCTAGTGTCGTAAAAGGAACTCAATTAGTGAATTCGTTGCAGGATCTTGATCACGGTTGATAGTGTAACGATCTCTCTGTAAAATTGAATTGACCTTGGATCCAACTAAGTATCCCAAAAGTATCCCGGGCTCGATCCATCGCCTGGATCGAGACTCTTCTCGGTCATTCCCCTGCCTTCCCCGCTTCAATCGTAATCGGGGAGCGGACCGATCAGCCGTGTCGTCCACCAAGAGAAGAAAGAGTTTTTAATTGCTCTCTTCCCCCAGGGGGAAGCCCCTCGGACCTCCTACGGCGAAAATAGTGGTGGGGCCGGCAGCAATCTCTTGAACGATGTCGTACTTCAGAAACGTCTTCCCATCACCGATCAAGACCAGAGAGTTTTGGGATGACCTCGAAGATAATCTCTCCGATCACGAGGGTGTTATGAAGACTCCCACCACCTGATTCCTCAATCAGGTGATGCTCGCAGAGGCACTGCAGCAGGCGAGAGTTACTCCGTATGAACGGACCGATGCGCGGAAGGCGCATTGGAACGGCTACAAAGACTGATCCCTCAAGACCCAGTATGGTGAGACAATCTTCTGGAAACCGCAGATCAGGGAGTTCCCATTTGAAACACAGGTCTTTGGACACTATTGCCCGGGTAGAGAAAACTTTGGTGGATGCGATCGTCGAATCCTACCTCTAAGGCGTCTCAACGAGAAGGATCCAAGAGGCCGTTACTCACTTGGAGATCGACCAGATCTCCCCCGCTTTGGTCTCCAGGATGGCTAAAGACCTCGACGACCAAGTTCAGGAATTCTTCGTGCGACCGATTGAACGGCCAATCCCGTACCTCTATGTGGATGCCTCCTACTTACAAGGGTGCGGGAGGAAGTTCGATACTTCACCAAAGCAGTCCTAGTGGTCGTCGGAGTGTGGGAAGATGATTATCTCGATATCATAGGATTTAAAGTTATGGAATGTGAGAATTAAGCGTTCTGGTTCGCTTTTTTCTATGAAATCAAGGAAAGAGGGGTATTTGGGCTCCAAATGGTCATCTACGATGGCCATATCGGCATCCAGAAGGCGGCCTTAGCCGCCTTCCTCGGTGCATCTTGGCGGATGTGCTCGGTTCACTCAAGGGCGGTCTTGAGCAAAATCTCCGAAAACACCAGAAGGAGGTTGCAGAGAGCTTGAAAGAGGCCTATGGAAGTGGACAAAGTCTACTAGGATCTTGCCGATGACCTGAATGCACACGGATACTGGAAATAAGCCAATACGATCGAGCTGTTTCTTCCGGGGTTCATGAATTACACAGTATTCTCCAAAGAACACTGAAAGCGAATCCGAACCACCAACATGATGGGGGGGGTCGGTAAGGAATTGAAACGAAGGACCAAAGTCGTAGAGGCATTCCCAAATGGGGAATCTCTCCTCAGGAGAGTTGGATCGATCCAATTAATTAAGGCGTCGCGTATAGCATTTATCATCAGGATCAGAAGAGTACTGTGACGACCTTAATATGCTCCTCTTGGAGAATCCTTTCTAGACAAATTTAAATAACCTCCTCTCCAAATAACTGTCATTGCATGGATATCAACAATTCGCCCGGCGAATCGGCCTCATAGGAATAACCAACCTCCTCATCGGCCTGAGCGGACTCATCCTTCTCCCGATCCTCACCAAAACTCTCCCAATTGAAGAATACGGGACATACGTCCAGATCACCGTGACCATCGGTCTTGTCCCCGGGGTGGTGATGCTCGGCCTCTCTTACACGATGGTCAGGTTCCTTGCGGCAACGAAATCACGGGAAGAAATCCAAGAAGGCTACTACTCGATCGTAGGCATTACAATCCTGACTGCGGGCCTTGCTTCGGCCACTCTCTTCATCCTGGCCGAACCCCTCGGCACTGCACTCTTCGACGGCCGGACGGCGGTCACCCGGATCCTTGCTCTCGCTGTCTTTTTGGAGTGCATGAATCTCCTCCAGTTTAACTACTTCAGGACATTCCAGCAGATTAAGAAATACTCCTCTCTCCTCTTCTTCAAGACCTGCCTGCAGTTAATCATGGTTGGAGGGCTTGTCCTTGCTGGCTATGGGATTTTCGGTGCGGTGATGGGGCTGCTTATCACCGACCTGACTCTGTTCCTCATTATGGGTGCTCTCATCATCTCTGAGATTGGGTTTGCTGTCCCGAAGTTCATACATATAAGGGAGTACCTCTCCTTTGGCTTTCCAACGGTTCCAGGGAACCTCTCAAGTTGGGTGGTGAACTCAAGTGACAGGTATGTGATTGCCCTTTTCTTGGGAACTGCTTATGTGGGTTACTATGCGCCAGGGTATACACTTGGGAATATCATTGGGATGTTTGTAGCGCCGTTTTCATTTATCTTGCCTGCAGTTCTTTCGAAGTATTATGATGAGAATAATCTTCAGGAAGTTCAAAATATCCTTCAGTATTCTCTGAAGTATTTTCTTATGTTAGCAGTTCCATCGTTTGTTGGGTTGTCCATTCTTTCAAAACCGTTGCTGGCAATTTTGTCGACACCAGAAATTGCGGCAAATAGTTATTTGATCACTCCATTTATCGCTTTAAGTGCCTTGTTCTTTGGAGTATATGCAATTATTTTCCAGATCTTAATTTTAGAGAAAAATACCCGGATTACAGCAATGGTATGGATTATTGCTGCGGTGATTAATTTTGGGCTTAACCTTGTTGTAATACCATATCTGGGAATCCTCGGTGCCGCCATTACGACACTGATTTCATTTATATTTGCTCTTGGATTTATTGCATATTATCTGATGGACAAATCCAAGACGCCTTTATTATATAATATTGTCTCTAGAGCCATTTTTCCAATAATATTGGCATCTATTTCAATGATTCCAGTTTTAGTTGCTTTTAATCCCGTTGGAATACTATCAATATTAATAACTGTGGCTTTGTGTGCTGCTATATATTTTGTTCTGATATATGCGCTCAAAGGAGTAACTAAAGAAGAAATATACTTTTTCAAGAACTTTGTTTGATCATTCGAGAATTACCTTCTGTGATTCTCTGTTAATATGGTATGGATCTGGATTCAAACAGACCCACAAAAACTTTTTTCATGTTACTTTCCGCCTTTTGGCTGAATTGATTTCTCTGATTTCATGGAGTAACACCATGTGACTGCTGTTTTCTTCTATCTCGTATGGGGGTTATAATCCGCACTTGGGAGTAAAATCCAGAAAACGGAACGGAGATCGTGAAGAGATGAATTGCTGTCCTATCCCAGTGTAAAATAGGAGATTGAGGGAGTGAAATCACCTCCGTCAGTATTCAGGGCGAGGAGTGTAAGAAACAAGACATATAATTTTAGAATTATGCTGGCGCGTCTATCCGATGGTTAATACGCAAGTTCTATATCTAGTAATGTATGAAAAATTATGGGTTATTCAAAATGGTGGTTGGAAAAAATATTGCGGTTATACCAGCACGGGCAGGAAGTAAAAGGGTGATTAATAAAAATATTAGAGAAATGTGTGGGCGCCCTCTTATCTCCTATACTATTGAAGCGGCAAAAAAATGTGGCCTATTTTCACATATTATTGTCAGCACAGATGGCGAGGAAATTGCTGCAATATCTGAAGAATATGGTGCAGAAGTACCCTTTATCAGAGATAATAACTTGGCTGATGATTATTGTCCTGTATCGCTGGTTACACTTGATGCAATCAACAAAATGGATTTTAAATCAGATCAATATGAAAATGTGTGTCAATTAATGGCAAACTGTCCTTTAAGGGATGATATTGATATATTAAATAGTCACCAGCAGTTTTTAGAAACTCGTTCTGATGCTCAAATATCGGTTACTAAATATGGATGGTTCAATCCTTGGTGGGCAATGAAATGTGATGTCAATAATAAACTAACACCGATCTTTGAACAACAATTAAGTGAGCGCAGTCAGGATTTATCTGAGTTATATTGCCCAACAGGAGCAATTTGGTGGGCGAAAATCAACACACTCCGTAAAGAAAGAACATTTCACTGTACGAACCGAACGGGGTGGGTAATCCCCTGGGAAAAGGGTGTTGATATTGATACGGAAGATGATTGGAAATTAGCTGAAATCCTTATGAAGAATAAACAATGGATTAAAAATGACTGATAATAAATTTGCGCTCTTTACAACTGTATATCCTGAAGGGATACAATATTTGAATGATTGGTATTCCTCTGTTTATCATCAGGATACTCCCGATTTTGATATCTGGATTGGATGCGATCGTCTCTCGATCGAAGAGGCACAAAAAGCAATGGGGGATCGTATTGAAGCGACATGGATCATTCGAAATGAGGATGAATCGCCAATTCAATTCAGAGAGAGAGCAATTCGGAAGATGATTAATCAGTATTCAGGAATTATATTTGTTGATAGTGATGATATCCTTGAACCTTCCCGTGTGAGCGCCGCTCAAAGTGCTCTCCAGTGTTATGATGGGTATGGGTGTTCCATGAATATTATTGATGAAGGCGGACATGATCTAGCAATAGAATTTAAACGGCCTCGAAATACTGGCCTCTTGGATTTATTGCTCCGCAATAATATTTTTGGTCTCTCCAATACTGCATATCGCTCGGACATATTAAAGAAATGTCTCCCATTTCCGAAAAAATGTGTATTGCTTGATTGGTTCATTGCGACAAGGGCTCTGAATAACAATGCAAATCTGTTTTTTGATGATATTGCTAGAATGAAATACCGTCAGCATTCTGCAAACACTGCGCGGGTGTTGCCTCCTTTTTCTGCTCAGCAGATTCTCTCTGCAACAAAGTTAGTCCTTCAGCATTATGATCTTGTTTTGAGATATATTCCTGAATTGAGTCCTTTCTTTAAGAAACAGATCCCTTTATTTCAGGATGAAGTTCTTCTGTTTTATAACTGCATGATACAATCCACGGAAACGTTAGATGAATATATCGAAAGATTGAATAAAATGCCTGCAAAGCACATATGGTGGTCATGTGTTGCTCACCCTGATCTGGAGGAGTTATGGAAACAATAGACATTGATGGTAAGATTGTCGGAAAAGGGAAAGTACCTTATTTTATCGCTGAGATTGGGTCAAACCATAATGGTGATATGGATCTATGCAAAAAAATGATCGATGCAGCAATTGCATGCGGTGCTGATGCTGTTAAATTTCAGTCTTGGACAAAATCGTCGTTGATCTCAAAGGCTGAATATGCTCGGAATACCGAATATTCAGATAAGAAAAAACATTTTGGATCTCTGGAGGCGATGGTTGAGAAATATCAGTTCACAACCGATCAACATAAAGAGATCATATCATATTGCAAAAGTGCAGGCATTACTTTTCTATCAAGTTGTTTCTCGAATAGTGAGGTGGATTTGCTTGTCTCTCTTGACGTGCCTGTTTTCAAGATCGCATCAATGGATATCAACAACCTTCCATTCCTGGAATATGTTGCGAGCAAAGGTAGACCAGTAATTCTTTCCACTGGAATGGCATCCCTTGGAGAGATTGAAACCGCTATTGCTACATTACGCTCATCTGGATCCGGTTCAATCGCCCTATTGCACTGTGTTTCTATCTATCCGCCGAATTTTGAAACCATTAATTTGCGTAATATCTCAACACTTGAAATGGCCTTTGACATGCCGGTGGGATTTAGTGATCATACGTTAGGAACTGCAATTCCCACTGCTGCTATTGCTTTAGGTGCATGTATCATTGAAAAGCATTTTACGCTTGATAAAAACCTTCTGGGGTGGGATCATGCGATCTCTGCCGATCCTGTTGAGATGAAAAGAATTGTTCAGGACGGAAAAGAGGTTTTTCTCTCTCTTGGAAATACTTTAAGATCAGTAAGTGATGCTGAACTTGAGAAAAGAAAAAAGTTTCGCCGAAGTGTAGTTCTAAAGAGAAACATGAAAAAGGGAGAGATTATTGATAGAAATGATATAGATTTCAAACGACCTGGAACTGGAATCGGCCCTGAAGAAATAAAATATCTCATTGACAGGTCTCTGAGTGAGGATGTGGAGGCTGATGTTGAATTGAAGTGGTCTGATATCAATTGAAATTCTTTATTTTGTTTCAGTACAAAATATTATATCAGAGAAATTATGAGATTCAAAGATTGGGAATATCCTGAAATTAAGAATGGGTTGCTAACAAAATATAACTGGGTAGTTCAGCATCCTGATAAATTAATCTTAGGATATAAATCTGATATTGGAACCTTTTCTTATATTAATGCAAAATATGGAGTAATAATTGAAGATTATGCACAAATTGGATCACATTGCTCTATATATTCAGTTTCCACAATTGATAATAAGGAAGGTTCGGTTGTTTTAAAGAAGAATTGTAAAATCGGCACACATTCTGTGTTGATGCCTGGCGTTACAGTTGGAGAAAACTCGATTGTAGGAGCTTTTAGTTTTGTAAATAAAGATATTCCAGACAATGTAATTGCATATGGTGTACCCGCCAAAGTTGTGAAAATGATTGACCATAACTGTGAAAATAATGACACCTTAGGTGACTGAGAAATGGCATGGAAAATCCCCCTCTTTAAAATGTACTGGGATGAAGACGACGTCAGTGCTGTCAGTGAAGCGATTCGCTCAGGGATGAATTGGGCGGTCGGTTCAAATATCCCTAGGTTCGAAGAAGAAATCGCGCAGTACGTCGGAACGAAATATTGTATTACATTCAATTCTGGAACCTCAGCCCTCCACGCTGCCCTCATTGCCCATGGGATCACCCCTGGCGATGAGGTGATCGTCCCCTCCTTCACCTTCATAGCAACCGCAAACGCCCCCCAATTTGTCGGCGCAAAACCGGTCTTTGCAGACATTGAAGAAACCACCTGTGGATTAGATCCAGAAGATGTAGTCGAACGAATTACTCCTAAGACAAGGGCGATCATGCCTGTCCATTATGGTGGATGCCCCTGCATGATTCGGGAGCTGCGCGAGATCGCTGATGACCATGATCTGATCCTCATCGAAGATGCTGCAGAGGCCTTTGGGGCGGCTATCGACGGCAAAAAAGTTGGAACCTTCGGCGATTCGGCGATGATGAGTTTTTGCCAGAATAAAATCATCACGACCGGAGAGGGGGGTGCGATCGTGACCGATTCACGAGACGTATACGAAAAAATGAAACTCATTCAATCGCATGGCCGCCTAGAAACTGCGGATTATTTCTCAACCACCGCAGTGATGGATTACGTCTCTCTCGGTTATAACTTCAGGATGTCGAATATCACCGCGGCACTGGGTATCGCTCAGCTTGGCAAGGTCGAGGATATCATCCGGATGAGGTGGGTTGATGCAGCGTATTATATCAAGCGTCTGAAGGCCGAAGTGCCAGAGTGCGTCATTCCAGAACTTCCAGAGGATTATTATCATGTCTATCAGTTGTTCTCTCTTCGGGTGAAGGATCGTGATGCCTTGATGCAGTATCTCGAAAAGAAAGGGATCATGACGAAAATCTATTTCTCGCCTGTCCATTATACGCATTTTTACCGTTCCCAGATGAAAAATCCATACAACTTGCCAGCAACCGAAAAAGTCTCAGAAGATATTCTCAGTCTTCCCTTCTACCCTGGAATTTCACGAGATGATATTGATTATGTGATAGATTCCGTGAAGGAATTTTATGAGGTGGCCTGAATGGATGAAGTTGATTTCTACTGTGGCAAATCGATCCTTGTCACCGGGGGGGTTGGATCGATCGGAAAAGAACTGGTAAAAAAAATTCTGAAAATGGATGTAGGTTCAGTCAGGGTTCTGGATAATAATGAGACTGGGCTCTTTGACCTGGGGCAGGAACTACAATCAGATAAAATTCGATTGCTGGTTGGTGATGTGAGGGATAAAGAACGATTGAAACGCGCCATGGAGGGGATTGACGTAGTGTTTCATGCTGCAGCCCTGAAGCACGTCCCTCTCTGTGAGTATAACCCATTCGATGCGGTTAAGACCAACATTCTTGGAACCCAGAATGTGCTCAATGTTGCTCTTGATGAGGAGGTAGAGAAGGTCATCGTTATCAGCACCGATAAAGCTGCCAATCCTGTAAATGTCATGGGTGCAACAAAACTTCTTGCAGAGAGATTGACCCTCTCTGCAAATTTCTATAGGGGGAAGAGAAAGACTGTTTTTTCCTGTGTACGGTTTGGAAATGTGATGGCATCGCGTGGCTCTGTTATTCCCCTATTTATGGAACAGATTAAAGGGGGAGGCCCTGTTACTGTCACCGATCCTGAAATGACTCGGTTCATCATGGATATTCCAAAGGCAACCGGTCTGATATTAGAAGCAGGGAAAATAGCACAGCATGGTGAGATCTTTATTCTGAAGATGCCTGTACTTAAAATTGGTGACCTTGCAGATGTTATGATCGCTTTTTGCACCCAAAAATATGGTCAGAGTGTCAATGACGTACGGATCAAAGTTACTGGCGCCCGCCCAGGAGAGAAAAAATATGAAGAATTGATGACAGAATCTGAGGCAGAACATGCATATGAGAATGAACATATGTTCATTGTTCTGCCTCTCCATGTCAAGGAAAAGATGCAGAGCAGTATTCTGCCAGATGGATTTTATAAATCTCAGAAAAAGCGGTATTCTTCGTCTGAAGAGGCAATAATTAACAAAAGGGGTATTTTTGATTTGTTACGCAATTTATATCCTTTTTGATTATTTCTATTCACAATTTTAGTTGCAGATCTGACATATATTTTTATGTGTTCTTCTATGGCTTCAAAAAAGACCTCAATTAACGCCTGCCATGTATAAAAAATTATAAATGGCATTTATAAATCATTTAATAAAATATCTTCTATGGGGCCCAGAATCGTGGCTTTGAAAACATCCTACAGCGTACAATACCGGCACCCCTCTCTCACCCCATCATTCTTCTTCAGCATCCCCGTCACATCCACAATGATCGGCTTCCCATTGCAGATCGCAAGTACCTTCTCCAGTGTCAACGACGCAAATACATCATGCGGCGAGTTGATGATGATGCATGCCATTGGATCGTCAATCTCCTGGAGCGAGCCGATCGGCGTCGCTCCGAACCGCTCGATCTCCTTTGCCCCAAGCAGTGGGTCGTACCCATACACATCCACATCAAACTCCTTCAACTCACGGACCATCTCGCTGACCGGGCTCTCCCTGGTGTCGGGGACGTTCTCCTTGTAGGTGAGGCCCATGATCAGCACCTTCGAGTCCCTGATCACCTTGCCAGCCCGGTTCAACTCCTTGATCGCCATATCCGCGACATGCTTGGGCATGGAGTCGTTGATCGCACGTCCGGCCAGGATCACCTGGGGGTGGTAGCCGAGTTCCTGGGCTTTGTAGACGAGGTAGTAGGGGTCGACTGGGATGCAGTGGCCGCCGACGAGGCCGGGGCGGTACTGGTGGAAGTTCCACTTCGTGCCGGCGGCCTTGATCACTTCCTGGGTGTCGATGCCCATCTTGTGGAAGATGAGGGAGAGCTCGTTCATGAGGGCGATGTTGAGGTCACGCTGGATGTTCTCGATCACCTTCGCCGCCTCGGCGGTCCTGATGTCGGGCGCGCGGTACACGGTGGTGACGAGGCTGTAGAGTTCGCAGAGGGCGTCGCTTGATTCAAAGTCCATGCCGGCGACGTTCTTGGTGATCTTTGCGAGTTCGTGGGCGTCGTCGCCAGGGTTGATCCGCTCAGGGGAGTAGCCGACCTTGAAGTCCTTCCCGCAGACGAGGCCTGACTCCTCTTCGAGGATCGGCTTGATGATCCCTTCGGTGACGCCGGGGTACACCGTCGACTCCAGGACGACGATCGCACCGGGCTTGAGGTTATAGCCGACGGTGCGGGCCGCGGACTTGACGAAGGAGAGGTCAGGCTCTTTGGTCTTTTTCACCGGGGTGGGGACACAGATGGAGATGAAGTCCGCCTTTTTGATCTCGGCGGGATCTGAGGTGACGTGCAGCGGTGCCTTCGTGGTCTCCGCGATGTGCCGCGCCTTCTCTTCCACGATCTCGTAACCGATCGTGGGAATCTTCTCCGCAAATGCCTCTGCAAGGGGCAGGCCGACATAGCCGAGCCCGACGACGCAGACGGTCTTGTCCTTCAGTGATTCCTGAACCATGTGATCGTCTCCATAAGTCCTGTTTTCAAGTCGTACTCCGGTGCGTACCCAAACGCCTCGCGCGCACGCGAGATGTCGGCGAGGGAATCTCTGACGTCGCCGGGGCGAGGGGCCTCGTGGATCGGTTCGAGGTCTTTCCCGACGATCTCCATGATGGTGCCGGCAAGTGTCAGGAGGTCGATCCGCTCGCCACAGGCGATGTTGAAGGCACCCTGGGCGTCGCTCTCCATTGCTCTGATGTTCGCCTGCACGACGTTTTTGATGTAGGTGAAGTCCCGCGTCTGTTTGCCATCGCCGTAGATGACCGGCGGCTGGTCATTCAGGATCCGCTTCACGAAGTTCGGGATGACGGCGGCGTACTGGGAGTTCGGGTCCTGGCGCGGGCCGAAGACATTGAAGTACCTGAGGCAGACGGTCTGCACCTCGAAAAGATCGGAAAAGACCGATGCATAATACTCGTCGGCGATCTTGGAGACGGCGTACGGGGAGAGGGGGTGGGGGTTCATGCCCTCGTGCTTGGGCAGGGTCGGGGTGTTGCCGTAGACCGAGGAGGAGGAGGCCATGACGACCTTTCTGACCCTAGCGTCGCGCGCTGCAAGGAGGACGTTCAGGGTGCCGGTGACATTTGCCTCATGGGTCGCCATCGGGTTCTTCACCGAGCGCTGGACACTGGGGAGCGCCGCTTGGTGGAAGATTCCGTCGGCGTCCTGGAAGAGGTTCTCGAGGAGGTCGGTGTCGTTGATGTCTCCCTGGACAAAGGATATGTCCTCACTGTCGACGAGATCCTGGATGTTTTCCATCCGTCCCGTGGAGAGGTTATCGATGATCGTGACCTCGTGGTCCAGAGAAAGCGTCCTGGCAAGATTTGACCCGATGAATCCTGCCCCGCCTGTGATAATATATTTCATTATATCTCCATTTTTTCGGCTCTGTAGAATTCCTCAAGACGGTCATCTCTGCGGGGGGCTCGCCGCCCCCCGGTCCCCCCGCGCGAAGATGGGCAGGGGACGGCAATACCCTCTTCATCGTCATTGATAGTGCCTTCCCGTCCCTATCGCAATCCCGGGGGTCCGGGGGCAGAGCCCCCGGCGTGAGCATGGGGGAAGGCGGTTGAATCAGACTTAAACCTAGAAAAAGTGAGGTTTTCTACAGGGCCATTTTTTCAATAATATGTCTGTTTTTATCCCCTCTCCCGATCCCCCTATAGGCGAAGCCGGCGTCGATCCAGACATCAGGATTCACAACATTCCGCCCATCGATGATCGCGGGATGCGCACATCCACACAACTCCCTCACACGCGCCGGCACCAGTCCCCGATACTCCTTATGCCCGGCAAACACCACCACCGCATCTGCACCCTCAAGCACACCCTCTAAATCACGACTCAGCCCCGCTGGCACATCCGGCGCCGTCGCGGGGTCCACCCACGGATCATGCACACGCACCTCCGCGCCCGCCGCACGGGCCATCTCATAAAACGGCTCCGACGGGGTGTTCCGTGCATCATCCGAATCGTTGATAAACGCCCACCCGAGCAGCGCAATCTTCGCCCCCTCCAGCGTCTTGCCCGCCTGCGCGAGCGCCGACTCCGTCAGCCGGAGCATATGCACCGGCATGAAGTCGTTGATCCCCCGAGCAAGGGTGTACAGCGACTCCCGGCCTGTCGGATAGTCAAGATCATCAGGCCCGAGCTGCTGCACCCCTCGCTCCAGATGGTAAGTATCCTTGGTGAGGCAGTGGCCGCCGACGCCGGCGCCGGGCCAGAGGACCGCACGGGTGATGCCCTCGCCCTTCAGGGAGGCCACGCCGGCACGGACGTCGTAGACGTTGATGCCCATCGCCTCGCAGTACAGGGCGAGCTGGTTGATGGCGGCGATCTGGAGGTCGCGGAAGGTGTTCTCCGCAGTCTTCGTCACCTCGGCGGCGGTGGCGGTCATCGGGATGACCTGGCCGGTGGTGAGGACGCGGGAGTAGAGCTCGACGGCCCGCCGGGTGGAGACCTCGTCGATGCCGCCGACGCAGCGGTCGTGCTCGCGGATGTTGCGGAGGAGGCGGCCGACCATCACCCGCTCTGGGGCGTGGGCGAGGGCGAAGTCCTCCCCCGCGACAAGGCCTGACTCCGCTTCGAGGATCTCGCGGGCCATGCCCGCGGTGGTGCCCGGGGTGATCGTCGACTCAAGGACCACGAGGGTGCCGGGCGTGAGGTGTCGGCCTACGTTTCGGATCCCTTCGATGAGGGGAGTGAAGTCGGGGAGGAGGTCTTTTTTGTCCCTGAAGGGCGTCTGGATCGCGAGGGTGACGGCGTCGCACCCGGCGACCTTTGAGAAGTCTGGGGTGCAGGAGAATGTTCCGGCTGAGACGACCTTTTTGAGGAGGTCTCCGAGCCCGGGCTCCTCGCCCTTGAGGGGCGACTCGCCCCTGTTGAGCATCGCAATCTTGTAGCCCGAGGTGGGCGAGTCGCGCTGGAAGCCGTAGACGTGTTCGGTCCCGGGAGCGTTTGCGAAGAGGAGGGCGGCCGGGATGCCGACATAGCCCATGCCGAAGACGCCGATGGTGCGGATGGGGCCGCGCTGTTTGATGAGTGAAGTGAGGTTCGTGGTCATGGTATACATCTCGATATCGATTCATAATCCGCGATGATCGCGGCGATCTGTTCTGCGGCGGTGCCGTCGCCGAAGCGAGTTGAGTGGCGGCGGTTCTGAACCCCCGCCTGCTGCGCCTCCGCGATGATCCTCTCCCGGTCCGCGCCGACGAGGACGTTCCAGCCGTCCTTGATGGTCTCCACCCACTCGGTGTTCTCCCGCAGGGTGACGCAGGGCACCTGGAGGATATAGGCCTCCTTCTGCACCCCGCCCGAGTCGGTGAGGACCGCACGCCTTGCTGAGGAGGTGGAGCATCTCCAGATACGGGAGTGGCTCTGTGATGCGAACGTTCTCCCCCGTCTTGATGCCGTACGCGGTGAGGTACTTGCGGGTGCGCGGATGGGCCGGGAAGATCACCGGCAGGTCGAGGGCGGCGAAGGCCTCCATGATCGACCGCAGGTGCTCCTCGTGGTCGGTGTTGCCGGCGCGGTGGACGGTGGCGAGATAGTAGCCGCCCTCTTCCAGCTCCGGGAAGGGTGCGTGCTCCTCTGCGAGAGTGCGGTTGTGGCGGAGGGCGTCGACCATCACGTCGCCGGTGAGGTGGACGCCGGCCGTGACCCCTTCGGCCGCCAGGTTCTGCACCGCCGTCTCGGTCGGGCAGAAGAGGAGGGTAGAGCAGTGGTCGGTGAGCACGCGGTTCACCTCTTCTGGCATCGTCCGGTCGAAACTTCGCAGGCCGGCCTCGACGTGCGCCACCGGGATATGGAGCTTTGCCGCTGCCAGGGCGCCGGCGAGGGTGGAGTTCGTGTCACCGTAGACCAGTACCATTCCGGGATCTTCCTGGAGGATGACCTCCTCGATGGCGGCGAGCATCCTCCCGGTCTGCTCACCATGGCGGCCTGACCCGATCCCCAGGTTGTAGTCGGGGGTCGGGATCCCGAGGTCGCGGAAGAAGACGTCTGAGAGAGCGGCGTCATAGTGCTGGCCGGTATGGACGAGCACCTCCTGGTGGTTTCGTCGGAGGGCGGCGGAGAGCGGGGCACACTTGATGAACTGGGGGCGAGCCCCGACGATGGAGAGGACCTTCACAGCGCCACGCCCTCTCTGATCGCGTCGCAGACCTGCACGTTGGCAAGCCCCTGTGCGGGCGTCACCGGGAAGGGTTTTTGGTCGCGGGCGCAGCGCACAAAGGTCTGGAGTTCGGTCTTGAGGGGCTCGACCTTGTTCACCAGGAGCTTCTCGATGATGTTCTCCTGGTGGTACAGCCCGTTGGTCTGGTCGTAGGTGCAGGGCTTGCGGTAGACGTACACCTCCTGGGCCATGAAGTCGGCCTCGATGGTGCGGTTCTCCTCCTCGATGTAGATCGACCTCACCTTCTTGGAGGACTTGCGGGAGGCGGAGAGGTAGACCGGGGTGGTGCCGAAGGTGGCGAGGGCCGAGGCGACGTCCGCCGTGCCGGTGGCCTGGAGGGTGTACTCCTGGTCAGGGAAGAGGATGTTGAAGGCGACGTCGATGTCGTGGATCATCAGGTCCTCGACGACCGAGGAGCCGGTGACGCGGGCCGAGGCCGGGTTGTGGCGGTGGAAGGCGACGTACAGGGGGTCGTGTACGAGCCCGGCGATCTCGGTGACGATCGGGTTGAAACGCTCGATGTGCCCGACGCCGACGACGACGTCGTCGGGGATCATGGCGATGAGGGCCGCCCCCTCCTCCGCGGTGAGGCAGATTGGCTTCTCGACGAGGGTGTGCACCCCGGCGGCGATCAACTCGCCGGCGGTCCTGAAGTGGTACGGCGTCGGCACGCAGACCGAGACGCACTCGGCCTTGCTGAGGAGTTCGTCCATCGAGCGGCAGACCTCGGCGCCGGTCGCGGCCGCGACCTCCTCGGCAGCGGCAGTATCGAGATCATAGACATAGGTGGTGCCGACCTCCTTGAGTTCGGTGTACACCCGGACGTGGTTTCTTCCCATCGCCCCGGTGCCGATGACGCCCGCGTCCATCATTCAGGCCACCTCGTTGATCGCGTCGCAGATGTACGCCCGGCCCTCGTCGGTGACGTTGGGGTGGACCGGGATGGAGAGCACCGAGGCCGCGAGTTTCTCGGAGATCGGGCAGGCGTCGGCCCCGGCATAGAGGGGTTGGTGGTTCAGGGCTACGGGATAGTGGACGGCGCAGCCGATCCCCTGCTCGCGGAGATGGGCCATCAGGTCGTCCCGCGAGAGCGGGAAGGCGTCGGTGACCTGGAGGGAGTACTGGTGCCAGACATGCGTCCTGCCGGGGGCGACCGCGGGGAGCACCAGGCCAGGTGCGGTGATGTGGGTGCGGTAATAGTCGGCATTCTCCTGCCGGCGGCGGTTGAAGCCGTCGAGTTTTTTGAGCTGCACCCGGCCGACCGCCGCGGCGAGGTCGGTCATCCGGTAGTTGTAGCCGAGTTCGGTGTGGAGGTATTTGTCGGCCTGGCCGTGGTTGATGATCCGGCGGAGGAGTACCTTATAGTCATCAGAGCCGGTCGTCACCATCCCGCCCTCGCCGGTCGCCATGTTCTTCGTCGCATAGAAGGAGAAGCAGGCGAGGTCGCCGAGCGACCCGGTCCTCTGTCTGTGATATTCCGCGCCGTGGGCCTGGGCGGCGTCCTCGATGAAGACGAGATTATTATCATCGCAGATCTCGCGCAGCGCCCCGGCGTCGCAGGGCTGGCCGTACAGGTGGACACCGATGACGGCCTTTGTCCGGGGGGTGATCTTCGCGCTCACATCGGCCGGGTCGACCGTGGCGGTCGCCCGCTCGACGTCCGCAAAGACCGGCACCGCCCCGCACATCGAGACCGAGGAGGCGGTCGCAAAGAAGGTGAAGGCCGGGACGATCACCTCGTCGCCTGGCCCGACGCCGGCGGCGAGCAGCGCGGCGTGGAGGGCCGCGGTGCCGGAGTTGACGGCGACGGCGTGCGGGACACCGCAGTACGCGGCGAATTCCTGTTCAAACGCGGCGGTCTCCGGGCCCTGGGCGATCATACCCGAGTCGAGGACGACGGTGACGGCCTCTGCTTCCTCGCTTCCGAGGGAGGGCTGTGCGATTGGGATCTGCATGGGGGTGCTCCTGATTGAATGCGCTGTTATTTTCGTGTGTCTTTTTATAAAAGTTTGTATTTTCTTCTGGGAATCAGGGGGAGTTAAACAGATTCGGAAGAGATGGAGCCGATGGAGGGGGAAATTTTTCCCTGGAAAAAAGAGGGACATTCACGAGGGAGAGGGCCCGCCCTCTCCCTCCTCGTCCTCTACCCTCACCGTGATCAGGTACGAGTGCCAGCCACCCCGTCTGATCGTGATCTCGGCGATCTCGCCTTCGGTCTGGCGCATCTCGGCGGCCAGGACGTGGGGGACGAGGTACAGGGGGACGGGGTACACGCTCCTCGTCCCGGCAGGAGTCTTCTTTGATGGCATGGTGATCGCTCTCCGGTGTCTTCGCACACCAGAGGGAGGTGGGAGGGGAGAGGGATAAATGAGGGGCGTGTGCGGGGGGTGAAAGTGAGCGTGAGAGTGTCGGGATGTTTCTTCATCGGGGGGATGAGCCCTTCTTCCCGGGATGCGGCCGGGAAGAACTATGGGGTATCTCTCAAAGAGGTTCGAAGGGGTTGGCCTCCTCCTCTGGACGAAGATGGCCGGGGGACGGTGACTGTATAGAATTTTGCATGAACCCCACGTTCATGCCCGATTCTCCAGAGCCGATCTGCGACACCATTATGGGTTCCCCGAAGATCGGTCGTGAAGATGCTCCAGGATGGCATCCCGGAATGCCGTGAGGGCACCGAGATCCTGGTGCAAGATTGCATAGACCTGTTCGAGATCCAGATCCCAGTAGATGTGGACCAGGACATTCCGGAATCCTGCCAGGGCCGAGAGATCACGGGTAAGCGGTTCAGGGAGAATCCCGTTCTCGCCGAGGATCTCAAAAGTCTCGCGGTAACTTGCAGGTTTCCTGAGCCGCTCTTCTGCGATCAGATCGGTTGCAATATCGATCGCCGACTGGATCCCGACCAACATTGCATGAAAGACCATATTCCGGGTATCTCGATCAGAAAAGAACTGCTCCCTGGAGATGGATTGATATCGTTCCCAGTCCCCCATCGCATCCTGGAGTTCCCGCATGTGGTGAAGAATTCTCATGTGGCCCCTGTTGTAAGAAGCGAGCGGTCCATCCTATCGTAGAGGGGCTTGAGATCGAGGTACTTCGCCAGCACATCAGCCTCAAATGCAACTCGCAGGCTCTCATCCCTGGCAAAGACAACCCTTCCCGTCTTCACCACTTCATACTGGAACTCCACGGGTGCGGTATTGAGAATCCGAAGGTCAACCTCGTATCTCGGCGTGATGCATCGTTCCAGATCGGCTGCGATCTTCATAGCATATCTGAAGAGTTCATATGGGCTCCTTTCCCCGGAAACGATAAGCCCTATGTCGATGTCATGAAAGTCGCTTCGCGCCAGGAACGAGCCATAGAGATAACCCAGCAGCAGATCCTCGACACCGGAGAGGCACCGGCTGATCTCTATGATCATCTCTTCTCTCTCACGATCGTTCATATCTCCCCCTGAAGACATAGTGACTTCTAACCTGATACTAGGATTGGGTGAAGGCAGGATAAAACTAGCGTTGCACTGAAAGCCTGGTGGTAGCGTGCATCCATTCTTCTGCAGGATTCCGTCCAGAAGAGAAGAGATCAGGTGCCCTGGCGTTTGGTCGACCGAAATCCTGGGGGTTGGAGGTAGCGATATTTGGATCGAGTGTGAAGAGGGGAACACTTCTCCTCACGCAAGGGTTTGCATGCCGTCTGTCCGGAACCACGGCGAGGGATGATCTCCTCTTCCCTCTTCTACGACCTCATGCCAGACAGAATACACACTGATGAAAATCGATGGAGCAGATTGAAACGACTGATCTTTGCGAGGTGGATGAGCGGTGAGGAGTTACTGACTGCTCGTGGCATAGGCTTTTGTCCTGGTCGAGATCCTCATTGGCATAGTGCCTGGGGATCTTCTGTGCTCCAGGCAATTGCTCCCATTCCCATCTGTTCACCCCTGCGAGAGCACAGGCCTTTCCAGACGAGAGGATGCCACGCTGGTAGAGTGCCAGGGCGAGTTCCTGCTGCAGTGCGGCCTGGATCGTATCGGGAGGAAGACGGAGTGCCTGGACGATATCCTCGGGCACCACGATCGTGATGTCTGACATACTGTATGGGGAAGGGTGGAGCGTAGATCGTATAATACTATTGAAGAGTCAGGAAAGAAAGGCCGCCTATTTTTGACCATGAGCATATCCCAAAACTCTCCGGGGTTGAACATCTCCTCGGACCGAAGCGCTCCCTTCCAGAAATGCTGAACTTTCTCCTCTACCAGGGGGCTTGCCGACCCCCGACTGCCCGCTGATGAAGATTGGCGGGGGATCCGCATCCCGTTTCTCGGTGGCGATCCCCGGAAATCAGCCCCTGATCCGGGCTCTGTTTCCACTATTTTCAGGGGCGTACCGCGGCGCCAGGATGGATGACATTACCTGCAGTCATATGGGGCGTCTGCGGGCCGGGTGAGGGGTGGTTTCCATCGTGCACCGGGGGAAAAATGGTCTCTCCTGGGAGATCTGGAACGAAGCCTGGTCCGGCCCCGGATCCGGGGCCGGCTCCCTGAATCCGGGGACAATATAGGCGTATTTGGGGGGGAGAGGGCCGTCGGTCCGGGTGGATACGCATCCCCCATGAGCGGGGGGGTCAATCCCTGCCCGGAGATGGAACCGGGAATGCGTTCTTCATGAAGGGATCGTTGCGTGCAGGGGGAGATCGGGCGTTCACTTCGACAGAATTACAGTTACAGGAACGCCTGGAATTCCTCGACGGTCAGCCCGACCTGGAGAAGAATCGTCTGAAGGGTCTTAGGGGCAAGGTTTTTCACTGAATGTACAGGGACCGTGACGATGACGCCGCGCCCGGGATGATGAGGTAATGGTGGCTGCCCCGTATTCCAACCTCCTCGAAGCCGGCTCTATTCAGGGCCAGGACTATCGGGAGTTTCATGTTGCATTGCTCGTGTTCAGAGGTACAGAGACCTCAACCGGAATGGGCTTTCCCGGTTTTCTGGCTACCTCGAGGTACCCCGCGATTGCCTCTTCAATATGTGCCAGTGCTTCTTCCTGGATCGATCCCTCGCCGATGCACCCGGGAAGGGAAGGGAAGGGACGGTTACGGTGTACCCTCCATCCTCATTCTGCTCCATGAGGACAGTGTAACGGAGACGAGTCTCTGCCATGATCCCTCCACTGGAGAGTGATACATGGCAATATATAGGAGTTCCGTACGAGGTGAATGCCCCGACTGAATCAGGCATATGGTCCTGGACCATGCCGATGCTCCCGCTCATCTCCTGAAGTTTGGTCCTGATGGCGGCACTCCTGACAACCTCACTTCGGAGGCAATCGCCCGCTCCCCGATAGAGGCATCGAGACGGTGCTTGAAGAGAGGGAGGATGAGACAGGAAGCCCGGGTTCTTCAGGGTGGGGTCGTTCACCCTCGTCCCGATCCCGGACGAGGGCCGTGGGGGGACTTCGAAGATTGCCCGGGGTCATTATCATGGCAACTCTTATCTCCCTCTATTCAGATAGGAGAAGATCAGATGAGCCTGTATGCAGATGTGCTGGAAAAGAGGGATGAGATCCTGCGGATCGCAGCAGGCCACGGTGCCCGTACGGTCCGGCTCTTCGGCTCGGCTGTCAGGGGTGAGGAGACCCCGGAGAGCGACATCGATCTGCTCGTCGAATTTGAACCTGGACGAAATCTCCTCGACCATGTCGCCCTTGTCCAGGATCTGGAGGACCTGCTCGGCCGCAAGGTCGACGTCGTGACCGAGGGTGGACTGCACTGGTATATCAGGGACCGCATCCACCAGGAGGCCGTCCCCCTGTGAAAGACGACCGGCTGTACCTCATCCATATCCTTGAGTGTGCTGGCAGGATCGAGTCCTACACCCGGGGAGGGCGGGAGGCGTTCATGGCATCCCCGATGGTGCAGGATGCGGTGATCCGGAACTTCGAGATCATCGGCGAGGCGGTGAAGCAGGTCTCAGAACAGGTGAAAGAAAAACGTCCCGACGTCCCATGGCGTGCAATTGCCGGTCTTCGTGATATCCTGATCCATCGGTATATGGGGGTGGACCTGGACGCGGTGTGGGACGTCGTCGAACAGGATCTCCCTGCACTGAAGCGGGCAGTTGCAGAGATCCTGGCCACGTTGCAGCAGGGCCCCTGAACCGGAGACGATCGAGGGCTGCGCTTTTTTTAAAATGTCCTCTCTTTCCAGAAAAGGATGGACCTTCATAGTCAGTCCCGGGTGTCGGCCGCGGCATCCCGGCTGCGCAAAAATGCCTCGATCTCCTGCCTGAACTGGGCGAAATCTCCGATATGCTCCTGCAGGATCGCAAACGTGAGGGCGTCGTCGATCGCTCCGGAGCGGTGGACGACGGATGGTTCTGAACCCTTTCATCGCCTTGAGGTTCGTGAGCCTCCCTCTGCTGAGGATTCCGTGCCGGATCAGATCTCGTCCGTACCGGGCACGCCGAGGCGGAGGTCGGTGTTCAGCATCGCACAGATATCGAAGACATTCACAATCCCACGGTCGATCCCGAGTACCTTAACCTCCTGCACTGGTTCCACGTCTGGATGCTCCATCGAGATGTGGAGGTAAAACACCTTCTTTCTCCTGTCATAGGAGAGAGTCGAAGTCGTGACCTTCCAGGAGAGGTACTGGCGATGATACTCGGAGATCGGAAACGTCGCTTTGATCCGTCCTTTCACCGATGCAATGGTAGCAAGACCCCGCACCAGGTTCACCGTGATGACTCGTTGATTGTACCGCATAGCGGCGAACGGCTTTCGTTCGGGTATGGTCTTACACTTCACGGCTTTCAGGGCCTCACACGCGCAATCTCGCGCACCCTGCACCAGAGAGGACGGAAGATCAGGAACAGTCTCACGAACACCCTTGTAGGTTGCCTTGTGGTTCTCCACCTTATTCCACGTATGGTCCTTGGACCCCCACTGTGCAGAGGCAGAGAACGCGATGGAATAGGCTCTCATCGTATTGAGGAGAGCAGTAGGGCCACCTTCAGGCAACTGAAGTTTGAACGTGATTGTCCGGATCACATTCAGATGCTGACCATGATAGCAGAAAAATGTACCGGAGGTGACGGGCAATTCCTCCCCGGCCTGAAGGCCGGGGTCTCCTTGCCCATTTAGATGAACCTCCTGATCCCCCCTATGGTCTTGATTATGCACCTGGAGGAAACCTCATCGGGAATCCAATCGATATAAATGAAATGAACAGGGTTAGAAGATATCAAAAATATTCCAATGTCTGATCACATCACCAGAGTCCTCAAAATCGTCTCCGGCAGTGTTATAACTCAGGTTATGGTGATGGGTTGTATCGGTCGGGGATTATGGGTTGCCTTGATGCATCGGTTCGCAGTGCATAGTGTCACCCCATCCAGACGCTGCATCAGAAATAATATGAAGCCAGGATCCAGCACATTCAGGAGAGAATCGATATGAGAGCATACTCCCGGTACATCGGAGTGCCTTTGAGTCAGGGTGCATGACAGGCAACGAGCAGAAGGGAATAATTACCAGGTTTTTTTCACACCTGATCCTCCCCGTCGTGAAGAGAAACCCGTATGCTTCTCGTGTGTTCGAGTTTATCCTGGATAATCCACTTTACAGGGGCGTACTCATCCTTGGCAGCGGCACCGCAGTTGCCCAGTTGATCGGTATCATTTCGATGCTGCTCATTACGCGCCTCTATACTCCGTCTGATCTGGGTGTTCTTGCGGTATATTCATCCATATTGGGGATCGTCGGGACCGGCGCCACTTTTCGGTATGAGTTTGCCTATGCATTACCAAAACAAGATGAAGATGCGGCAAATTTGTTTGGACTGTGTCTCGTCCTCCTGATCATTACAACCGCGGGGTTTGCACTGATTCTCCTCTCTGGAAGGGAACTTCTGATCGATGCCTTTGGTCTGGATACCCTTGAGCGGTATATCTGGTTCCTGCTTATCGGTTTCTTCGGGATGGGGCTCTATACAATACTGAACTACTGGGCAATCCGGCAGAGGGATTACAAGAGGATCACCTACACAAAGATCAATCAGGGTGCAGGGGGTGCAGTGTGCAAGATCCTCCTTGGTATTGTCTCATTAGGGCCAGTGGGCCTGATAATCGGGCATATCGTCTCTCAGATCGTGGGAATCGGCACGTTTGCACGTGCTATGTGGAGGAAGGAGAGAGAAAACCTCAAGGCCATATCCTTGAGCGGCATGAAGGGTGTTGCAAAAACATACCGGAGTTTTCCAATATTTAATCTGCCGGCCTCTATCGTGAACACCATGTCCTTGCAACTCCCGCCGCTTATGTTGCTCGCACTCTATGATGCACAGGTTGTCGGTTTCTACGCCCTTGCCCATATGGTGATGGTGCTTCCTGTCAGTGTCATCTCACAGTCGATGGGGCAGGCATACGTTGGCGAAGCGTCAAAGATGGTCAGGGAGGAGTCCCGAGAACTGCGAATGTTCTATATGAGAACATTCAGGCATTTATCGATGATTGCCGTCCCTCTCATTGGTATCCCGGCGTTGTGTGCCCCGTTTGTGGTTCCGATCATTTTTGGTGGGGCATGGGTGGAGGCGGGATGGTATTGCTGGCCGTTGGCGTTGATGGTCATCCCACAATTTATTTTTTCACCAATAGGTACTTTGTCATTGTATGGATATAATCACTGGGCGTTCATGTGGAATGTTGCACGTGTTATCGGGATTATTATCTCATTTTATCTGAGTTTTTTGCTCGAATTGTCTGTAATAACAACTATAATAATTTATGCATTTGTTATGTTGGTGATGTATATCGTTGGGTTCATAATGAATTTGAAGGCGATTGCCAACTTTTCGTCGGAGATAACGCACTAGATAAGTATAATAACTGGATCGAATGATGGGGTTATAGAAAGGAGAAATGCGGATATCACAATGTGATTATATCTTTGATGAAATATTGTGGTGTGCGTCGTAATTGCTAAGAATATGGGGGAGGGGGGGTAGAAATGATTCCTGGGATAGAAAAAATTGTTGAAAATAACTTCTTAAAAAAAAGATATGTCTTTTTGACAAATAAAGAACATTTTCCCGGACTGCGTGTACCCAAAAAAGATGAAAGTATTGCATGTAAAATCGAAAATACCGGTGATGAGGAATATATCCCGGGACTTCTGGCCGATATAGTCGATGATAAGGATGTTCTGGGGAGCATTAAGAAAATCTTAACGAATTTTAAGAATAGTGTTCTCATCTCTGCAAGTTATGATGGTGAAACGGCGGGATGTATTGTCGTTCTTATTCCCTCTGAGCCTATTATATATGATAACTGTAAGTATACCCCCGATCAGGTACGTTTTGCTCAGCTCTATGTAAACAGTAAATACCGTAGGAGAGGTATTTCATCACATTTACGATATGCTGCATTTGATTATTGGTATAATCATTATCCGGATAGGACTGTTGTGGGTATTATAGAGGGATCGAATGATGCATCACTCCAAGGAGCACAGAAGATGAATTATAATTTCGGGGGGGTCAATTACTTAATAAAATTTTTTGGAAAAAACCTGATGTCGGTAACAAATTGCACCGGGAAATGGGAGTTTCTTTTGTTATTTAGGGGTACAAAGTTTAAGAGAATCTAATTTATTTCACTCCCGGATATTTCCTGGGAATCTATTTCTGAAAAAGAATCTCTGATATATATGAAGAACAAGACCCCTGCTTTCGTTTTCGGATGCCAGTATAATGATCTGAGTATCATTCAGAAACTGGGCCGCCAGGGTACTCCGGTCTACGCCTGTCACTTGTCGAACCTCTGTGTGGATCATCAGGATCTTGAGAGTGGTGCATTTATTTTTCCAGAATCCGGGGATGTTTTTCCTTTTCTGAAATTCATTGTCATCGAAAATACCATCCAACAGGAGGACTCAAGGTATTTTTATTCGATGATGGAAATGTCCTGTGATGCATCCCCCAGAACAGACAAAAAACCTGGCTTGAGGGTTGCAGGAGAAAATTGCCAGGTTCAATTGTCTGGGAGGAATAGTCTCTCTATAATCCCTCGCATCGATAAGTGGGAAACCCGCGTTGCCTTTCGGAATGCCGGGAGCAAAAATTTCTCTTTGCCGTTCCAGGAGGTCACGGCAAAATGAAAAAAATCCTTATTCTACAGCCTGATTTAGACCAGTCGGTCTCGATTGCAAAATATATCAAAAAACATTCGGATAGGTATTATGTAGTCGGTGGATATGAGGAGGGCGTTCCAATTCCAGGAAGATTTTCTTATTTTGATGAAATGATTGTGGTGCCCTCAGATAGCGACTTGATCCCGGAGAACTATGATCTGATAATCCCTACCGGTGCGAAAAGCACCTTTCAAGAGATCACTCAAAAAGGGACGATAAATATTGGTAATATCAAGTATGATAAAGCAAATCTCATAGTCTTCGATAAAGTAAAAACGCTCGAAATTGTACGTGAAATCGGCATTCCAATCCCGGATATGTATTCAGATCTTGATGAAGTCCTTGAATATCCGGTATTTTACAAACAGGACTTTGAGAGGGGTGGAGGGGCCAGGGGAATTTTGAAAGATAAAAGTGAGTTAAGGGGAGTTTTCAACGAAAAAGGACAGATCTATCAGGAGTATATTAATTCTCCCTCTACGTATGGTGTTGCTTTTCTTGCGCATGAGGGACATATGATTACCTCCTTTATTCAAAAGGAGTTGCTGAGTTACCCTCGTGCCGGTGGCTCTGGCGTGGTATTGACAATTTTTGATGATCCAGGATTAATTGAGTATACGAAGCGGATAATCCAGAGATTGAATCTCAGTGGATGGGGTCTGGTTGAATTTAAATATTGCCCAAAAAGGGATGATTATGTATTCATGGAAGTAAATGCAAAGTTCTGGGCTTCAATAGAATTAGCATTTATGAATAATTCAGTATTCCTCAAGGAATTATTTGACATCGATTACACTGAACCGAAAACATCGAATATAATTTTCATGAATCGATTGGTAGAGTATGGCATTCTAGAATATATTCAAACATGTGTTGAGTATAAGGATTTCTACAAACTCAATTCGCTGAAATCCGTAACCGAACTGACTCTGGGATGTCTGCGTGGAGTCAGAAGAAATATTATGGGAGACCTCGATTAACCCGGGGCCTGGGGGGCATCAGTTATAAAATATCTGTCCCGGTTAAGTGAAAGGTTTCTGAAAATCCTCCTGGAATTTTCATCAGGTACCGTCAAAAGCATTTCGAGAGTTTCGACCCGCCACGCTCCCTCCTCTCTACAATGCCGCAGCATCTTCTCGTAGAACATCATCCCCTCCCTGTTCAGGCAGTGTGCCAGAGGAGGAAGACGTCGATGCAGCGCTCGGCCGTATCGATGGTGCCTGACGAGATCCCGGCACCGCTTGAAATCGATTCGCATGTAGTCGTCAGACTGGAAGGAAACTCCTTAAGGGAGTTCTGTACGGCCAGCAGTCAGGTTCGGCGATAGCGGTGTCGCCGAAGGCCGCTTCGAGTTCGGTGTTCGCGAGAAGAGTTTGGTCTTTGCGGCGTTGAAGCCGGTCAGGGTGGAGGTGCAGCCTCAGGGGTTGTCGACAGGGATGCTCTCGATGGTGCCGCTGGAGGCGGCGGCATCAGCGATCAGTGTGTCACGTTTCCGCACCGCCGTCTTGTTGACGGAAGACAGGACAAATGCAGCCACTGGTGTTTCTCTCCTGCATGGACGGCCCTTGGCCCGCCGAAGCGGAGGTCGGTGCTCGGCATCGCACTCGGGATGAATTCGATCGATACGATGTCGCGCCTGTATCGATTCATCACCTGTCATGGTGACGGCGCCGCCGATCAGGGAGAACTCCGGGATAGCAATAGAAGAATTTCGGCTCTGTTGAATTCCTCTTCTGGCGTGACCATGAGGGGCTGCTCACACCCTTGCTCCTCCGTGATGGATCGGCAGAGGACGGGAACCCCCTCTGAACGATTCCCCGTCCGCCTTCCCACTCTATCGCAATCCCGGGGGTTTCGGGGGCAGAGCCCCCGGCGAGAACATAAGGGGAAGGGACGTCGATCAGAAGGGTCGCCCCACCAGAAGAACAAGAAACGTTGCCCTGCTCTCTCTCGCTGGGGGAACCCCCCGAACCCCCCCACGGCGAAGATGGCCGAGGGGCGGCGAGGTGCTCGGTTCCCGCCACCCTCAAGGCCAGGAGAAGAGGAATTGAGGGTTTACCATGAAAATGATCCAGACGTTCAATTCTGGAGTTATGGATGAGAATTTGAACACACAGATTTCTCTCATACCTGATATACGGAGAAAAAAAACCGCCCTCAGAATGTTCGGGCTCTCTGCCTTCCCGCCCCCATCTTCGTCCCGGGGGTTCGGGGGCTCTGCCCCCGGCGTGAAAATGTGGGAAGGGGTGATGATCATGCGTGCCGCCCCGACCGCAGAATCTTCACCGTCGTCTCATACCGGGGGGCGAGTGCCCCCCGGACCCCCCACGGCGAAGATAGCCGAGGGGCGGCAATTGAACAGTACCCTTCAGGTGCCCTGTTGCGAGGAGAGGAATCAAGTATCCCTCCGCACTCAGGAGAACTGCAACGAGAAATTTTCATCCCGTATGCTTGAGCCAGGGGTTCATGCCTGATTCAACAGAACCAGAATTTCAGGATGAAATCGCCGCCAGGGGGTCATATCGTCAGATCTATTCCAGAAATATTCAAATCAGAATATTTATCACGCCTCTCGGTAATACTTCGGAGACATGGTATCTGCGACGGCAACGGCCAGAGGCATGGCCCCCCTCTGGATCTGTCTCCTTCTTGCCTGCCTGCCTGCCGGCGTCCTCGCAGAGGAACCCCTCTGGAACCTTTCTGTGCCGTCCGCGATCGGTGAGCTCACCATGACCCCGGACGGGTCGTATGTTCTGACAAACGGGGAACGCCTCTGTTTTCTCACCGGCAACGGCACCGTCCTCTGGACAGAGTGCTCGGCTGAGATGACTGACTGCTCTGCAGACGGCCGTTCGATCGCCGCTGCACGAGGCCAGCAACTCACTCTCTTCGCCAGGAACGCCACGGTGCTCTGGAGAGACGACCTTGATTCCGATACTGTGGACCTAGCCCTCTCCTCAGATGGCACGCGGCTTGTGGTCGCAGACCTCCCTGGAAGGGTGCATTTCTTCAATGCTGACGGCACCCTCCGTGCCACCGTCGATACCCGGGGCGATCCTGATGACGATGAGAAGAACGATCACCGCTCCTGGATCAGCGACATCGCCCTCTCAGAGAAGGGGACGTACGCCGCGGTCATCTCCAGCCGCGGCCTTTTCTATTATACCGGCAACGGAAGAAAACTCTGGGCGCACGAGGACGAACTGGAGGGCGGCACCGCCGTCGCCGTCTCCGGGACAGGAGACGAGATCGCCGCCGCCTCGGATGCCGGCGTCCGCCTTCTGAACCGCACCGGTGCACTCCTCTGGGAATATAAGTCCCACCGTCCGGTCACAGCGCTGGCGCTCTCCTCGAACGGCTCCCGCGTCCTTGCCGGCTCGCAGGACAACACTCTCATATGCTTTGATAGAGGCGGAGAGCAACTCTGGACGTTCACCGCCGGTGGCTGGATCCGGGATGTCGCCGTCTCTGAGAATGGCTCTCATGTCCTTGCCGGATCCATGGATGGGCAGGCCTACCTCTTCGACGGCGAAGGCCAGGTGCTCAAGACGTACCCCCTCGACGGCTGGGTTGACCATGTCGCCCTCACCGCCGACGGCACCGCCGGCGTCGCTGCCTCTTCTCATGAGATCATCGGTTTTTCTACGACTGTTCCTGTATCCCTCCCAGCGCCTGCGGCTGAGGTGCAGACGACCACGGTCATAACGACCGCGAGTCCGACGACTCCGACTGCCGTGGCTACGACGACCGCCGTCCCGACGGCCGTCCCCGCTCCTGATCCGAAGGAAGGCGTCGGCCTTCCTCTCCTGCTGGTCGGGCTGCTCATCGGTGGCGTGGTCCTCGGGGCAGGTTATCTTCATCGCCGGCGTTCTTCTCTCCCCGAGGTGCGGGTGGTAGAAGAGGGGAGCGAACGATCTGCATCATCCACGGAGATACCCCTTGTTCTGGAGGAGGAAGAACCCGTCGCATCCTGGGAGGCCTTTATGGAGCAGGGAAAAACCCGGGAAGCGGCCCAGATCATCTCGCAGCAGATGCTTGTCCTGGTCGGAGTGCGGACCGGTGCCCACATCTTTACCACCGCCGATGCCCTCGATGCCTGCCCGGGACAGCGGCACGATCTCGCCGCCTTCTTTGCGGCCGCGGACCGCCTCGGCTACGCCCTCGAGCCGCCGGATGTGCGTGAAGTGGAGGCGCTCGCGGCTGCATATCTGCACATTGCAGAACGGATGGGATAGAGGGTCAGGACTATTTCTGGTTGAGCATATCCCCAAACTCTCAGAGGGTTGAAGACTCACTTGAACCGAAGCGCTTTCTTCCGGAAATTATGGACAGATATCTTCCACCGGGGGACTTTGCCCCCTGGACTTCCCATGGATGAAGATTGGTGGGGGACCGCATCCCCTCTTCGTGTTCTTCTCTCCGCCTTCCCGCCCCTATCGCAATCCCGGGGGTCCGGGGGCAGCGCCCCCGGCGAGAGCATGGAGGATGGCGGGCGATCAGACAGGCCGCCCCACCAGAAGGACGAGAAATTCTCATCTGCTCTCGCACGCCGGGGGGAGACCCACCGGACCCCCCACGGCGAAGATAGTCAGGGGGCGGCGAAGTACCCGGTTCCCGTCACCCTCCTGGTCATCTACCATAAATCTTTTTCATGCGGTATGCCTGAGGCGTGTTCTCGGCTTATGCCTAATTTTACAGAGCCGAAAAATGAGAGAAATACTGATCCCCGGCACTCTTATCATGCAGGGGTTTGGGGGGCGGTCAATCCCCCGCACAAAGACCAGTACAGACGATTTCTTCACGGCTAAAAATGTCTGTCGTTCACTGCATTCCATTCGCGACCTTTTGTTCTTGACTCGCCACTGCCATGTTGTGGTGATGGCCGGAATTTTATAAATTTTAATATATATCTATTGTGCTACAGACACCGAAGAATTATGGGGGGACGGGACCGGTTGTCATGGTCTGTTCAGCGTCCTGGGATGATACGTCCTCGAGTTCGTACCGGTGGAACATGCCCGGCGAGGAGCATCTCCAGCGTCCTGAATGAACCTGTCCGGATAGAGGCTAACCTGAAGGTCAAAGAAGTCTTTTTTGAGGACGAGGCCTTCACCACAAGCAGAGAACGGGTTCTACAGTCTTGTGGAAGTTGCCAGGAACAGACTCTTTCGATTGTTTGGTCCTGCAACACCCTTGATCTTGAGATGATGCAGGCGATGAAGAAGGCGAACTTTCATCTGCTCATTGTTGGTTCTGAGTCGGGGGAGCAGAGGTGAGATGAATGAGAACATCCACCATCTGTATGGTGCATGGCTCGGACGTGAGCATCCCGAATGGTGCTACCGATCGAGTCATTGCATTTGTCAACGGCTTAAAAAATGCAGATTATGATGTTCATCTGGTGGTTCCGGAGCCGATGGGTACACTTCCGAAAGATGTGGAAGGGATAAATATCCATTCGATAAACACCACGGAAAAAGGGATAACGAATCAAGTTTCGAGGGCCGTCGCATTATCTCTAAAAGCAAAAAGGATTGCCCGGAATACCGGTGCGTTATTGCAGATCGAACATAGTACCCTCGCAGGATTTGCATCTCTCATGGGGTGTTCTGATTTTATACTGGACATGCATGATCTTTGTTTTACCGATCCGCTGTATTTGAATCTCCCATTTTCAAAATTCATACAACGCGGCATCTATAAAGTCGAAGAACGTGCTGTGAAAAATGCGTCTAAAATTCTTGTGGTCTCAGAACCCATGAAAAACTTTGTTATTGACGAATGGAATATTCCGGGAGATAGAATTGAAGTTATACCGAGTGGATACTTTGCATCTAAAATTGGCAATGGCATTTCGCAAGTCCCGGTAAGTCCGGATGTGATCTCAAGAGTCGGTTCTCTTTTCGTTCATCTTGATATAGATGCGATCGTGGCACTGGCAAAGTCTCTTCAAGAAACAGAGGTGAAAATTCATCTTATCGGCGGGGGTGTCGCAGAACATGAATTACACCTGAACATTCAAAAATACCATCTTAACAATATTGTGGTGCGTGGATGGGTATCATATCAAGAGGCAGTTCGCATAATGCGTGGTTCTCTTGTGACATTTGAGTCGATAAAAGATACGATGACCACAAGGCTGGCATCGCCGATAAAAATCCTGAATTATGCGGCAATCGGCAGACCAATTGTCTTATCGGATGTAAGTGAACTCAGTGGCATCTTTCAGTCAAAAAATGCCGCCCTCGTATCTGATCCCTCGGATATTGATCAATTTGTTGAAAATACTCATTTGCTTCTCGATAATGCAGGTTTACGGGATCAGATTGGGAATAATGCATTCAATCTGACACGTGCCTATAGTTGGGAGAAACAGGGAGAAAAACTAGCAAATATCCTGGATGATATGGACTGAACAATCTGTGGGGTACAGATGGTAATGTTTCATCGAATCTTGAGAGAGGAGACAATCTATGATTGCAATTGTCCTCGGCACTCGCCCTGAGATCATCAAGATGTCCCCGATTATTCGGGCCTGTGAGACCCATGGGCTTGACTGCTTCATCCTTCATACCGGGCAGCATTACTCCTACGATATGGACAGGGCCTTCTTCGTGGACCTCGACCTCCCTGAACCGGAGTATAGCCTCGACGTCGGTTCGTGGACCCATGCCGAACAGACCGGTCGGATCATGGCCGGTATCGAGAAGGTCTTGATGAAGGAGAAGCCTGAGATCGTCCTTGTCCAGGGTGACACCAATACGGTCCTCGCCGGGACTCTCGCCGCCGCGAAACTTTCTCTTCAAGTCGGCCATGTCGAGGCCGGTCTCCGAAGTTTTGACCGGAGGATGCCTGAGGAGATCAACCGGGTCGTCGCCGATCACATCTCCGACCATCTTTTCGCCCCCACCGAAACATCCAGACAGAATCTTCTTCGAGAAGGGATTGACGACGCGAAGATTCTGGTCACCGGGAACACCGTGGTCGACGCCGTCTCTCAGAACCTCGAGATCTCAAAGACGCGGTTCGATGTTCTCGATGAAATGACGTTGAAGCCAGGGGAATATTTCCTTGTCACCGCCCATAGAGCAGAAAATGTCGACATACGGATGCGTCTGGGAGGGATTCTCGATAGCCTTGCTGCAATCGGGGATGCCTACTCGAACCCTGTGATCTTCCCGATGCACCCGAGAACCGCGAAGATGGTCAGGGAATTTGGCCTCTCCCTGGAGGGGATCACGGTTACCGGACCTCTGGGATACCTTGAGTTCCTCCAGTTGGAATCGAACGCCCGCCTCATCCTCACGGATTCCGGGGGCCTGCAAGAGGAAGCCTGCATCCTTGGAGTGCCCTGTGTCACCCTGCGGGACAACACCGAACGTCCCGAGACGGTTGAAGTGGGGGCGAATGTGCTCGCAGGCGTGCACTCTGAAAAAATTATTTCGAGTGTATCGAGGATGCTGGGTGCAGCCTCGACATGGAAAAACCCGTATGGAGAAGGAAATGCAGGTGAAAAAATTGTTGCCCGGGTGGCCCACCAACGAAGATCTGAATTACATCTGCCACTCTCATCCAGTGGATGTATAGAAAAGAAGTAATACCACCTGCAGATGTAAGATGGGTTTATTTGAGAGGTGATGACGTGTTAGATCATTTGTCTTTATTATATCCGGGATCGATATGCCCTGACTTAACCGGAGGCTACCTCCGAACGATTCCATTGGCAAAATTAGTCAGGGATGATTTTATCGAGGTGAATATTTACACCACCGATGAGAATAAAAAATATCATGGCCAGATTGATGGCATCAATATTATACAGGATAAAAAGTTCAATGGATCTCTCGATAAATTCGTTTATTATTTTAATGGGCTTTTCTCCAATAATTTTAATTTGAAAGTTCCTGAATGTGCCTTAGATAACATTGATGATACTCTCTTTCAACTCGAAGGACCGTATTTCTATAATTTCATTAAAAAAACAAATATTGACCGATTTATTTTAGACGAGCATAACATCTATTGGGAACTTCAAGAATTTCCGTCATCTGACCCAAAAGAACTTGTGTACAATACAATCTCGGGGGCCAGGAATAAAAAGATCGAATTGGAAGCTCTTAATGCTGCGGATCACGTCCTGGTTTGTTCAAAACGAGATAAACAACTGATACTCGCTCATCTCCCACATATTGTCGATAAAATAACTGTTATTCCGAACTGTGTTTTTGCAAGTGAATATAGCCAATATATAATGGATGCTTCTGTGAAGAACAGAGATAATGAACCCTGCTCTGTTTTGTTTGTAGGATCTTTATCATATGCGCCGAATATCGATGCAGTCAGGATTATCTGTTCCAGAATTGCGCCTGTATTCGGAGATGAGGTACAATTTCTCATTGTCGGGAAAAATCCTCCCGATATTCCGAGACCATCAAATGTGAATTTTGTGGGCTATGTTGATGATGTCAAGGAATATATCATGAAAAGTGACATCTGCATCGCTCCATTGCGCTATGGGAGCGGGACGAGGCTTAAGATCCTTGAGTACATGGCGATGGGCAAGCCGATCGTTTCAACGTCAAAAGGTGCCGAGGGTATTGATTATACGGAGAATAAGGACATCATCATAGAGGATGATCTGGATGCGTTCTCTGAAAAGATCCGGATCCTCCTGGATGACAGGAGACTGAGGATTAATCTCGGAAAAAACGCTATGGATCTCATTCAACAGAAGTATGACTGGGAAATCTATCGAAAAACTCTTCATGAAGTCTATGAAGCCTGTAGGTAATATCCCCCGGCCTTCTCAAGTATTCTCTGGTCGCTCCTCGAAGCGCGTTCTGCTTCTCATACTTCCTTCTGGTCACACTCCCTGGTCAGGGGTTGACCCTGAGGTTACCCCAAAAGTGTCTGTGGGCTTGAACATTCACCGGGATCGAAGCACATTTTTTCAGAAACTCTGAACTGCTCTCCTCTGCCGGGGGAAAAACCCGGATCCCTCACGGACAAAGATAGTCGAGGTGCGGCATGAAGTGGTGGTCCCATGTGGCGTCCTGCTCCGAAGACGGAGCAAGGACCTATGCCCACTTCAGAGACCCATGTAATTTTCATGGCGTATGCTTGAGCCCCAGGTTCATGCAGAATTACTATCAAAATGATCCTGACGTTCAATTCTGGAGTTATGGATGAGAATTTGAATACACAGATTTCTCTCATACCTGATATACGGAGAACAAAACCACCCTCAGAACGATCCGGTTCTCTGCCTTCCCGCCCCTATCTTCGTCCCGGGGGTCCGGGGATAGCGCCTCCGGCGTGAAGATGTGGGATGGCGTGATGATCCGACGTGCCGCCCTCAATCGTAGAATCTTCACCGTCGTCTCGCGTCGGGGGGAGACCCCCCGGACCCCCCACGATGAAGATAGCCGAGGGGCGGCAATTGAACAGTATCCTTCAGGTAACCTGTTGCGAGGAGAGGAATCAAGTATCCCTTCGCACTCGGGAGAACTGCAACGAGAAATTTTCATCCCGTATGCTTGAGGCATGCTCCCGCCTCATGCCGAATTCTCCAGAGCCTTAAAATAGAATGTCGAGCCTGACTGACTCACCATAAACAATGGTATCACCCGAATGGTGGCACTCATCGAATCGGCGGTGGTCTGGTTGAAATTACGATACGTGGCCATGACTCCTGATCGGGATCTTGGTAGTGGCGTAAATAAGAAATTAGTATCTCAAGTGTCGAATCTGAGTTCTCTGGGAATGGATGCAAAACTGGTGTTGATTGGTATTATCAACTCCGACGGGCCTTACTCCGATTATATCGCTGCATATCCGTTAAGAGACATAACCGGACGGAACATTGTGATGCGTGTCAGGCGACTGTGGGAGATGCGGAGAATATTTAGGAATACCATTCGATTTTTGGGTGCATCTGATATCCTCTATCTCCGGGGCTCCGCTCCCATCCTCTCGTGCCCGTTCAATATAATCAGATGTTTTAGAACCTGTAAACTGGTGATTGAACACCAAACAATCGAGGAGAAAGAACTGAAGTTAAACAATCAATCTCTCGAAATCTGGTTAGATCGTCTTTTTGGAGATTTTCTACGGAAACAATCTGACGCTATCGTGTGTGTCACAGATGAGATCGCCGAGTACCAACTGAGGAATTCGGGACATTTTGCGAAACCTCATGTTACCATTGGAAACGGTTTTGAGGTCGCCACGGTTTCCATGAGACGGTCACCGATCCTGCAGAGTGATGAAGTACATTTTCTCTGTGTTGCTATGATAAATCCCTGGCACGGGCTCGACCGGCTTCTTCAGGGCCTTGCCACCTATAACGGGACATCGAAAGTCATCCTCCACATTGCCGGGGATGGTCCTGAACTGCCCCGCCTCCGGCAATTGACCGACGACCTCGGCATCGTCGACCGGGTGATCTTCCATGGTTTTCTGAGCGGCAGGAATCTCGATGCCCTCTTTGATCAGTGTCATGTTGCGGTAGGAAGTCTTGGGATTCATAGGATCGGTCTGAAGGAGGCGTCGATTCTCAAGGCCCGCGAGTATTGTGCTCGAGGGATACCCTTTATTTACGGGATATCAGATCCTGATTTCCCGGTAGATTTTCCTTATATTCTCTATCTCCCTGCCGATGAAAGTCCTATTGATATCGAAGGGGTTCTGGCGTTCGCAAAGAAGGTCTGTGGAGATCCCGATCACCCACAGAAGATGCGCCGCTACGCTGAGGAGCACCTCGACTGGTCAGTGAAGATGAAAACACTCAAAGAGTTTCTGGAGACCATGGTCGGGAATAATTCCGCCTGAAGTGAGCACCTGGCTCTATGAAGAGAATGGAGGTGTGTGTTCTGGGCCTTTCATGCTTAAGGATATTCAAGCGAGTACCTAATTAAACTCTCCAGACGGTACGGGGCCGGTTCAGAATAGATGTAAGACCGGCTCTGTTGAATCGGGCATGAACCCCTGGCTCAAGCATACGCTTGAACATTGTTCGGCCCTGTAGAAACCATCCTCTTTTCATCCCCTCAACCCCCCTATGACCTGAATCCATCGCCTTCCCTCATTCTTGCGCCGGGGGCTCTGCCCCCGGACCCCTGGGATGAAGATAGGGGCGGGAAGGCGCCATTGATGCACCTGAAGATGGGGTTGTCGTCCTCGCCCCTATCCTGATGCGGGGGACCGGGGGGCGGCCAGCCCCCCGCAAAGATATCCATCCAGAGCATTTCTACAAAGCCCATTGTTCAAAAGATCTTCTGATCGGCGTGCCTTCCCACACGCTCGCGCCGGAGGCGCTGCCCCCGGACCCCCGGGATGAAGATGAGGACGGGAAGGCATGTGGTGATCGTTCTGAGGGTGATCCCGTTCTCTGTCGATCCGTCACGCAGAGGGAAGGGTGTGATCAACCCCTGATGTTCACACCAGAAGAGGATTCAACAGAGCCATAAGATCGGAAAACCCTCCTCTTTCTGGCTGTGTGTGACTGCTCTCCCCACTTCAGTCCGGGGGACGGTCATATCATCAACGAAGAAATCTCGGGTTCCGGGCAAGCACCCATTCACCGCACTCCAGGAGGGGACCGTCCCATTCGCTTCTGGAGAATGAGTAATCATGGGGCCGAAAAATCCACACATTTATATACAGAATATCGTATACTTTGCCCGGGTGTGGGGGCACTGGACATCCGGAACAGAACCTCAAGACAGACATCTGTCATGAGGTTCAGTCTGGAGTCCTCTGGAGGTAGAAGATGCAGATTGGACATTTTGTTGAACATTTTCCTCCTGTTCTTTCTTCTTCTGGAGATGTATCTGGCTATTTCCGTTGTGTTGGTGCAGATATTGCCACTCCTCGTCTCGCCTTTGAAGGGGCCGAGAACTCAAATATTTCGTGTCCATCTCCCGGAAAGAATGCTGCTGAAAATATCGGGAGGAAGTACGACCCGGAGAGTGGTGGGGGACCGCTTCAGAGGATCTATGAAATCTTCAGGGATGACATATGAGAGTCAAAAATGTCTTCCGTTTGAATGATTGGGATTTTCGATCGTTTTTTATTTTCGTGCTGTCTCTCCAGCTCGCCCTTATAGGCACCTTTATTCTTGACACCTTCGGTCTCTCACTTCCTTTCCTCAGGGAAATGATCGGATTTCTCTATCTCACCTTTGTCCCCGGTTATCTCTTCCTGCGCATCTTTCGGATCCACCATCTTGGCAATATCGAGACATTCCTCTATGCTATAGGGCTTTCCTTTGCGTTTCTGATGTTTACCGGGTTATTTATGAACACCGTCTACCCATTTTTCGGTATCATCCACCCGATCACCCTCGTATCGGTGATGATTACCATCAGCGTCATGGTGTTTTTCCTCTGTATCCTCGCCTATGTGCGGGACCGTACATTTTCGGCTCATGATCTGCTCCCTCTTGGGGATGTCTTCTCGCCACCGGTACTCTTCTTCTCTCTGTTCCCTTTCGTGGCAATCTGGGGGAGTTATCTCATGAACCACTATCAGAGTACTCTCCTCCAGATGGGCCTCCTGATGGCCATTGCCATCGTCCCTGTGATAGTGATGTTCACTCGTCTTATTCCTGAAAAATACTATCCTTATATTCTATTTACCCTCGCTCTCGCTCTCCTCTTTCATACCGCTCTCATCACAAGGTACGTCTGGGGCTGGGACATTCAAGAAGAGTTCTATTTATCAAATTTTGTCGTCTCAGAATCGTTCTGGGATCCTACGATCTATCGAAACTGTAATGCTATGCTCAGCCTTGTCATGCTGGCTCCCATTTACTCACTTGTCCTCGATATGGGTATGGACTGGATCTTCAAGATCCTGTACCCCTTCTTCTTTGCTCTTGTCCCTCTGGGCCTGTATTTGTTTATCGGGAGGCAGACCAATGAAAAAATCGCTTTTTTGAGTGGTTTCTTCTTTATGTCCATATACACCTTCTACATGAGTATGCCATCTCTCGCCCGGCAGGAGATCGCTGAACTCTATCTTGTCATCATCCTTCTTGCAATGATCAATCAGGATCTGAAATGGCGGCAAAAATCGGCTCTTTTTGCATTATTCAGTGTTTCTCTGGTTGTTTCCCACTATGGGATCGCATATCTCTTTGTATTTATTTTATTTTGTTCCTGGGCCATAGTGGCTGTGGAGAGTCGTTTCCATCTCCTGGATATAACTAGTCGAATCCTCACCGGGATACAGGATCGATGGGGTCATTTCAGAGGTCTGAAGATGCAAAAATTCTCGTTTCACCCCTCGGTCCTCCCTCTCAATCTGGTGATGATATATCTTATATTCCTCTCGATCTGGTATATTTACACCGCGAGTTCAAAGCCCTTTGATATTGGCGTCATCATTCTGGATCAGGTCGTTGAAAGTACCTCCTCTGAACTGTTGAGTCCTGATGCTGCCCAGGGGATGGCAATGATCACAAATCCGGCAACGACACCTCTTCATGAGATTGGTAAGTACATGCATCTGTTGACAATATCCTTTATTGGGCTTGGATTTGTCGCTACTCTCTTTGGTCAGATCAAGACCCGTTTTGATCCCAGATATCTCCTCTTCTCTTTTGTGGCACTTGGCCTCTGTTTCGGAGGGGTTGCTCTCCCCTATTTTGCCAGTGCGATCAATGCTCCGAGACTCTATCAGATCTGTCTCATTCTTCTGGCACCATTCTGTATCATCGGGGGTTTGGCTGTTCTTTCAGGAGCAATGAATCGACTCGGTCGTCCGGAGGCACCATATAAATTATTATCTGTATTTTTTGCCGTTTTCATCTTGTTCAATTGCGGATGGGTTTATGAGGTCTCTCACGATAGGTCGACATCTTTTGCCCTCAATGATGAGGTCGATCTGGTTCATTTCAACCAGATGGAGATCACCGGGGGAGAGTGGTTGGCATCTCTGACATCCAAGAACAGGATCTATGCAGACACCTATCGATACCAGTTATTCAAACGATATTATGGTCGTCCTGCTATGCGTGTAAACCCTACGACACTCTTACAGGAAGATGACTACATGTATCTTTTCATGGGTACTTCGAATGTCCAGACCAAAATGCTGGCCGTTCATTCTTCGAGAGGAGTTACGTTGGTTTTTGATCGTTATGATGTCTCATCGCCTCTTCTCTCCTACGACCTTATCTACAACAATGAGGGTGCGGAGGTGTATTATTAGGACTCTGGAGATTCGCTCATGAACCGAAAGCACACCTCAAGCATACCGCATGAAAATCTTTCATCGTAGATCTTCGAAGTGTGGAAGGATCCTTGATATCTCTCAATCGCGACTGTGGGGCGAGGTAGGCACCACCTCAATCGCCGCCCCTCGTCTCTCTTTGCTGTGAGGGATTCAGGGGGTTCGCCCCCCTGGCGCAAGGCGGCGGTGAAGATTCTGCGATAGGGGTGGCACGTCTGATCCCTCATCATCTCACACAAAATATCTGACTTTGTAGATACGCAGATGAAAGGATCTTTCAAGCCGACACCATGAAAAACCCGGCGAGAGCGTAGGGTGAAGACACGTCGATCAGATGGGCCGCCCCCACAGAAGAACGAAAAAATTTTTGTCACGCTCTCGCGCCGGGGGGCCTTGCCCCCGGACCCCCCACGTATGAAGATAGGCGAGGGGCGGCAATTGAACAGTATCCTTCAGGTGCCCGGTTGCGAGGAGAGGAATCAAGTATCCCTCCGCACTCGGGAGAACTGCAACGAGAAATATTCAACCACGTATGCTTGAACCCGGGGTTCATGCTCAATTCTACAGAACCATCCATTCGCATAACTTCCCTGACCAAGAACACAATGATCGTGATTCTGGATTCTGTTCCCGGAACGGCTCTGTATAATCGCTCATGAAGCGAAAGCACGCCTCAGGCATACCTCCTGAAAAGTTTTTCATGGTAAATTCTCTAGGTGGTTATCTCTGCGGGGGGCTAGCCGCCCCCCGGTCCCCCCGCGTCAAGATAGGACAGGGGACGGGAACTCCCTCTTCATGTTCGCTGATTTTGCCTTCCCAACCCTATCTTCATATCGGGGGTCCGGGGGCAGCGCCCCCGGCGCGAGCATGCGGGAAGGCGGGTGGGTCACGCTTGTACCCAGAAGAGGTAAGGATTTCCTATGAAAAACAAAAAAGAATGGGTGGAAAAGCTCCGCTCTTTAAATCTGCCACCCCCGCCATTGGGTTGGGGAGCGGGTCTGAATTTTACAATGAATTTCCTATACGCGTTCTAAGACGCATGTCTGCTTTCAAGAGACACCTGATTCATTTCTACAACGGGCTCGAGGCCCAAAAATCCTTCAACCTTTGCTCCCCAGGGCACCTATTTGGGACAAAACATAATACGTTTTTCATGGTGCCGGCTTGAAAGCCCCTTTCATCTGCGTTTCTACAAAGCCCACGGAACTATTTTCCTATCTCATGATCCTCTTCAGTCTCTCATGAAGTGATTGCACAGTGCCGCACCATTGGTCAACCACGCGTCTTTCCCGGAGCAATAATCTAAAATCTTATGGTACATCCTCAACTGCTCCCCTCTCATGTAGGTGTTGTGCCAGAGGATGGTCATGACGCCATGGCACTGCTCGACCGTATCGATCACCTGTTTCGTGATCTCCCATGCCTGTGATGCATCCAGTTTCATGTACAGATCAAAGGTGCAGTCCATGATCGCGAGGGGGATCTCAAGGAGGTCGATGGATTGATTCTTTGAGAGATTATATGGGATGAAAGGGTGACACATGCCGTTTCTGAACCCTATACAGTCGGCATACCCGAAGGTCGTGTCGTACTTGAATCCTGCCTCTCTGATATATTCCCAGGTTTCTGGAACCCTGAAGCGGAGATAATGGTTCCGATACCCGACAGGCGGTCGCCCGAGCACATCTTCAAGACGTTTTTTTTCTTCCCTGATCTTTTCCGGGTTGTTGTAGGCGTCATGTCCACCGTGGAGGCCGACCTCCCAGCCGCGGTTGATGATGGTGCCGATCTCTCCTTCGAGGTCTTCGATGTTGAAGGCATGATCCGGATCGCCGTCCTCCAATGCGAGGAAGAAGAAGGTCGAAGATCCTCCGTAACATTCTTCGAGATCCATGATCTCGCTGAAATTACAGAGAGGGAGTTTTTTTGAGCGCATATTGGCAAGGGCCGATCGGATCCCCTGTATATCACTATTTCTGAGTGATCCCAGTGCTGCGAGCCCTTTGAAGGGGATCGATCGGTAGGCTTCGTCGATATCGTGGGTCAGACAGACTGCAAAGGTTTTGTCGTCTGGATAATCGATGTTATGGCCTACATCATGGAGGTACCTGGATGCATGGGGAGTGAAGATGTCGCGGCAATTGCTCGCGAAGTGAGGAAATCGGTCATATTGATCTCGTATTCGGTTGTCGTACTCTTCTTTTCTGGTGTATAGATCCCAGAGCGGAGGGTTCTGGCGAAGAAGACGAAGTGCTCTTTCTGGATATTTTTTCACACCCATTATTTTATGGGTCGAAAGATTCCAGGATTCAGGTTTCGAAGACGTATTATGGCCCCCCCGTTGTTCTTCTGATCCCGATGGTCGAGAGAAATGGATGCCTCTCCGAGCCTCAGGATTGCCATGAAAAAATACCAGTGGTATTTTTCAAAGAACCACCTGAAACTCCTTCTCATAAGGGATCCTATAATATCTTTCTCACTGTGGACGTCTCGTGGGGGGTCGGAGATCGCTCTGCGTACTTTTGATCTCCGGGATCGTAAATTTGAAAATTCGGCTCCGGATGACCACTCATGAGATGAATTTTCGGTTCTTTAAAATCGAGCATGAGCCAAAAACACGCCTCAGGCATACTCCATGAAAAGTTTTTCATGGATCATACCCCAAAACTCTCAGAGAGTAGAACACTCACTTGAACCAAAGTACTTCCTTCCGGAAATTATGAACGCATATCTTCTACCTGGGGGCGAGTGACCCCCGGAACCCTCCACAGATGAAGATTGGTGAGGGCTCGCATCCCTTTTTTCATGATCTTCTCTTCGCCTTCCCGACCCTATCGCAATCCCGGGGGTCCGGGGGCAGCGCCCCCGGCGCGAGCATGTTGGAAACCATATCGATCAGACGGGCCGCCCCTATTGAAGGATTCTCGCTCTGAACAATTTTCATGCAGTATACTTGAGGCGTGCTCTCGACTCATGCCCGATTCTACAGAGTCGATATTTCATTGGTTGAGCATGAGGCACGCCTCATGGAGGTTTCATAGTAAACCCTCTGCAGGGCTCGGTGAACCCCCTTCAGTGAGATCCTGTCTCCCCGGAGGATGATGCTTTTCTCCATCCGTCCGGAGATGCAAATCATTATATAAATGAAACCGGTGTTTATCTGCGGGGGGAGCATGGTTTTTCACGGGGGGTGGAAGATCTAACATTCAATATCACACGCTCTCCTATTCCCGGAAGCATATTAAAACTCTTTCCGGGACGTTATGGTGATTTGAAAGCACATGTGGGGGGTAAGGAGTGTGCGTGGGGTCGAGGTCTCGGTTCCATCTTCAGAGGAGTATAAACATCCGGGAAGATCGGATCGATCCAAATATTATGATCTTAAAAATGCCGGATTGCCATTTCCTGGACTTCGTGATCTTGCCGTCGGTCATGTCGTCGCTGCAATGCCTGCTTTCAACGAGGAGCACCAGATCGCCAGGACCATCCTTGCGGTGAAGAGGTATGTCGATTATGTCATCGTCGTCGATGACGGTTCGGTTGACGCCACCGCCGATCTGGCCGGTGCACTTGGTACAATTGTCGTCAGGCACGAGCAGAACCGCGGCTACGGCGGTGCACTCAGGACGATCTTTGAAGTCGCCCATGCACTCGGTGCCGACGGTCTGGTGGTCCTGGACGCCGACGGCCAGCATGACCCTGACGAGATCCCGAGACTCCTCAAGAAACTGGATGACGGGGTCGATGTTGTCATAGGCTCACGATTTTTGAAAGGTTCCTGGACCAATGCACCGGCCTACCGGAAGTTCGGGATGAAAGTTCTCAACATCACCCTCTCCTTTGCCGGCGTATCCCATCTCACCGATACGCAATGTGGTTTTCGGGCCTATGGTCGACGAGCGATCGAAGCGATACGGATCTCCCAGGGAGGGATGTCGGCAGGATCGGAGATCCTCCTCCAGGCCGCAGAGCGCCACCTGAAGATCGAAGAAGTGCCGGTCAGCGTACGCTATGACCTCAAGAGTACCTCGACCCTGCACCCGGTCACCCATGGTTTTTCAGTCATGAATATGATAGTCCAGCAGATCTTTGCCAGGAGACCGCTGGCTTTTTTTGCAATTCCAGGATTTGGCTTTCTACTCCTCGGCTTCATCTCCGGATATAACCCTTTTCTGGGCTATTCCGTCACTTCGAAGATCCCCTCGCTCCTCGGTATCGGGAGTCTGGTCTTTCTGATCACGGGGACGCTTCTCATCGCCGTCGGTCTGGTCCTCATGCTCCTCGCAGATGGGCAGGATGGGTGAGGTGGTCTTCGTGCGTGAGTATGGGGGGTCAGGGTGATGGATGCAACGCCACCGGATCCGAAGATCTCGGTCATTGTCCCTGCAAAAAATGCCGGGACACAACTTCAACCCTGTCTTGATGCTCTTTTCAATCAGTCTATCCCGGTTTATGAGGTGATTCTCGTCGATGGAAATTCTACGGACGATACCGTCGAGATTGCCGGGCAGTATCCCCTCAGGATCATCTCCGAGGACTATGGGACCGTCGGCGGTGCACGGCAGGCCGGTTTTGAAGAGGCATCCGGCGACTATGTGGCCTACACCGATGCCGACTGTCGGCCTCTGCCAGACTGGCTCGAACACCTCTCTCCTGAACTTCGGCGCGGCGTTGCAGGAGTCGGGGGAGGGGTACGAAATATTGGGTCCGGCATCTGGGAAGAATCCATTGCCCTTGCACTGGACACGTTTCTGGGGAGTGCGAACTCTGTCCAGGACCGTCTCATCCCCTATAAGAAGAAGGTCTCCAGCATCAGCGGCTGCAACTGCATGTATCGGCGTCTGGACCTCCTGGAGGTCGGCGGGTTTGATGTCGGCCTCCCGGTCAATGAGGACACCGAGCTCAACAGGCGGATCCGAAGACTGGGCGACCTTGTGTACACCCCGGATGCGCTCGTCCTTCATGAACAGAAGCGGGGCCTCGGTGATTTTGCCCGGAGAATGCACTTCTTCGGCTATGGAAGAGGAAGGAACCGACTCTGGGACCTGCAGGTCGCCCCCCCGGTCCTCGGTCTCTTTGTTATTTTCACGTATTTTTCCTTTTTCGAAGTGTTTCTTCTGCTTCTTCTGATCTATTTTGGTCTGATCATCCTCTTTGATCTGGCGATATTCGTGAGGACGAGAAGGCCCGCCTATCTCCTCTCGGTCCCGGTCGTCTACCTGGTGGAGCATCTCTCCTATATGCTGGGGTTCTGGCATGGACTTGCACACAGTTTCTGGAGGAAATCATGAAGATCAGTCTGTTAAACCCACCATATTTCCCTCATTTTAGCAGGGGCGGACGCTGGCAGGATACGGGAAGAGGAGGTACCCTCTACTATCCGATCTGGCTGGCATACGCCGCCGCCCTCCTCGGTCAGGAGCACGAGATCGATCTCATCGACGCCCCCGCGAGGGGCTGGTCCAGAGATGACGTCGTCAGGTATATCTCCTGGTCAGACCCGGGTATGACGGTCATCGACTCCAGTTTCCCGAGTCTGAAAAACGACTGTGCCGTTGCCGGAGCCGTTCGAGAGGCCTGCCCGGGGACAAAGACGGTGCTGGTGGGACCGCCGGCGTCGCAGTTGCCTGACCGGATCCTGGAAGAGGGAGGTGTCGACATTGTTGCACGCTTCGAATATGATTTTACCCTGAGAGAACTTGCGAGAACAGTTGAGAAAGGGGAGGATCTGCGCCCTGTCCGCGGCATATCGTACCGCACCGATGGAACGACGGTTCATAATCCGGACCGGGAGTTCTCCTCTTCTGAAGACCTCGACGAGATCCCTTTCGTCTCTGAGGTCTATGACCAACATCTGAATATCGAGGACTATTTTCTTGGTCAGTCCCTCTATCCTGAGGTCCAGATCCTGACCGGGAGGGGGTGCCCGAACCAGTGCACCTTCTGCGCCTGGCCCCAGACCCTCACGGGACGGAAGTACCGGGTCAGGAGCATCTCCGGTGTGCTGGACGAACTCTCCTGGATCGAGGAGAACCTTGCGGTCAGGGAGGTTTTTTTTGAAGACGACACCTTCACGATCCATTCGCAGAGGGTGCTGGACTTTTGCAGAGAGTATCAGGAACGTGGCCTCACGATACCCTGGTCATGCAATGCCCGCGCCAACACCCTGGACCTCCGGACGATGCAGGAGATGAAAAGAGCACATTGCCGTCTTTTGATAACTGGATATGAGTCGGGGGACGACGAGATCTTAAGGAGGGTAAAAAAAGGTATCACCACCGATCAGATCCGTGCGTTCGCACGGAATGCCAGGAAGGCCGGACTGATGGTCCATGGTGATTTTATCATCGGTCTGCCGGGTGAGACGAAGGCCTCCATTGCGCGGACACGTGACCTCATCAGGGAGACGAGGCCTGAAGTTCTCCAGGTCGCGGTGGCCTCCCCCTTCCCGGGGACTGCATTTTATGCGTGGTGCAGGGAACAGGGGTATCTCCTCTACGAAGACTCGGACGGGTATCTTGACGCCCATGGCCATCAGAGGGCCGTCATCTCATATCCCGACCTGAGCGGCGAGCAGATGGTGGAGGAGGCCAACGCTCTTCTCCGCGGCTATTACCTCTCGCCCCGCTATGTCCCTCTGGTCCTCAGGCAGATCTTACGGAGAGATGGTACGGAAGAGGCGAAGAGGATCTGGCATTCGGCGAAGATGTTTCTCGGATATCTTCATCTGGGGCGAAAAATGTGAGGGGAGTGTGAAGGCGCCCGATGTATTGGTGGCCTATCCGGAGCGTGCATCCCACCGGATCGTCTCCACCAACCCGTCCACCAGCGACCATTCAGGTGCCCACCCGAGCACCTCGCGGGCCCTGGAGATATCCGCGAGCGAGTGGCGGACGTCGCCCTGGCGGACCGGGCCGTACTCCACCGGCACCTCGCGCCCGGCCGCCTCCATCACACCCCTGGCCAGGGTGTTGAGGTCGGTCTGCCGCCCGCGCGCGATGTTGAAGACCCCGGTCACGTCCCGCTCCATCGCGAGGAGGTTTGCCCGCACCACGTCGGCCACATAGACGAAGTCGCGGGTCTGCCCGCCGTCGCCGTGGATGGTGATCGGTTCGCCCGCCTTGACCCGGTCGGTGAAGATGGAGATCACTCCCGAGTACTGGGAGGAGGGATCCTGGCGCGGCCCGAAGACATTGAAGTACCGCAGCGCCACGGTCTTGAGCCCGAAGAGTTTTGAGAAGACTGCCTCATAGTGTTCGCCGGTCAGTTTGGAGATGGCGTACGGAGAGACCGGGGCCGGGAGCATCCCCTCGTGCTTCGGGAGGGTGGGCTCCTCGCCGTACACCGCCGACGAGGAGGCGAAGACGACTTTTTTCACGCCGGCGCCCCGCGCCGCGAGGAGGACGTCGAGCGTTCCGGTCTCGTTGACGGTGTGGGTGGCGAGGGGGTCGTCGACCGATTTCGGGACCGAGGCGATCGCCGCCTGGTGGAAGACGCCGTCGGCACCTCTGAAGATCTCCCGGAGGAGGGGGAGGTCGGTCACGCTCCCCTCGACGAACTCGACATCGAAGTCCTGGATGTTCTCACGATGACCGGTGGAGAGGTCGTCGATGACCACGACCTCGTGCTCATTCGAGAGCACCTCTGCGATATGGGAGCCGATGAACCCCGCACCCCCCGTTACGACATATCTCATGCGATCCGATTCCTTAGTGTATCGTATGGGTACATAGCACTGTCGGTCTCTTTTCCGGCTGCTTTTCACGTTTGAAATCGTCGTCGTACCTGACGATGTCGTCCTCTGTGATGTGTTCGCCGTTCTGGACCTCGATCACTTCGAGCGGGATCAGGCCCGGATTCTCGAGCCGGTGCTTCACCCCGGCGGGGACATAGGTGCTCTCGCCGGAGCGGACAAAGAACCGCTCCCCATTGTTCGAGACGAGGGCCGTACCCCTGACCACCACCCAGTGCTCGCTCCGGTGGTGGTGGAGTTGGAGCGAGAGCCTCCGACCGGGGAGGACGGTGATCCGTTTGATGGAGAAGGAAGGCCCACTTTCGAGGAGGGTGTATGAGCCCCAGGGCCTGAAGACCGTGGTGTGACTCTCGCATCGGGCGTCCCCTCGTGTCTGCAATGTCCCGACGATCTCGCCGACCCGCTGCGCCTCGGCCTTCGGGCAGACCAGGAGGACATCTCTGGTATCGACGATCGCCATCTCCGAGACCCCGATGGTGGCGACGAGGCGGTCGGAGACGATGAGGTTGTTCCCCCCATCGATCCCGAGGTGTTCGCCATGGACGACGTTTCCCTTTCCATCTTTTTCTGCAAGAGCATAAAAGGCGTCAAAACTTCCCACGTCGCTCCATGCCGAGGTGAGCGGGACGACCGCGGCCCTCTTCGTCCGCTCCATCACCCCGTAGTCGACCGAGATCGCCGGTGTCAGCCTGAAAGCCTCTTCAGTTGATTTTTCAAACGCCGAGAGGGCTTCTGGTATGCAGTGCCGGCACTCTTCGAAGAAGAGGCGGGTGTTGAAGAGGAACATCCCCGAGTTCCAGAGAAACCCGTCTTTGATATACTGCTCTGCCGTCTGAAGGTCGGGCTTTTCGACAAAGGCATCGACCCGATACCCCCCCTCGACCCGGGTGCCCGGCCTGATATAGCCGTACCCGGTCTGCGGCGAACGCGGGGGAACCCCGAAGGTGACGAGGTACTCTTCTGCCAGTCTCCCGGCCGCCTTCATCGCCGCTCCATAGGTTTCGTCGGTCTCGACGAGGTGGTCGGACGGGAAGACCGCGACGTGCTCTTCATCGTCGACGGCATGTTTCAGCCCGTACAGCACCGCCGGCAGAGTATTTTTCCCCTCTGGCTCGACGAGCACCCGGCACTCGGCTCCGACCCCTTTCATCTGGTCCATGACCAGGAACCGGTGGTCCGCGCTGGTGACCACCGTCACCTCGTCGGGTGCTGAGAAGAGCAGGGCCCTCCTGAGAGTCTTCTGGAAGAGTGACTCCCCCTCGAAGTACTGGAGAAATTGTTTCGGAAAATGGGAGCGGCTCAAGGGAAAGAGCCGGGTACCTCTCCCGCCTGCAAGTATCAAGGTCTTCATCTGTCCCCCCTGTTGGAATGGAAAAATCCTGTTTGGTCTATAAATCGTTGATAATATATAATGATGGTGGGTCTTTCACCGGCCCATCAGAAGAAAGGGATTCAGATTCATTCGGTTTTGTTGAGATCCTTTGAATTGATCGATTGAGATCATTCCTTATGGGGCTGATAGGCTAACCTGCTCTTATCTTCTGCAGGGGATGATCGAGAGTGAGTTCGAGAAAATCGGCCCTGTTGAATCTTCTTCAGGAGTGTGCATCAGGGGCTGACCACACCCTTGTCCTCGGGTGGCTGGTTTCCCGCCGTTCCCCCCGCAGAAGAGAGGGAGTAGGACGGTAATCCCCTCTTCAGCATCATCACATGCGCCTTCCTGCTCCTATCGCAATCCCGGGGGTCCGGGGGCAGCGCCCCCGGTGCAAGCATGCGGGAAGGCACGTCGATCAGAAGATCTCTTGAACAATGTTCAATCGCGGATGCTTGAGCCCGGGGTTCATGCCTGTTTCAACAGAGCCAGAGAATCATTCACTCGGTTTTCACACAGACGATATCGAGGACACCGTGGTTGCATGAGACCGAACTCTGCTCTTCGTCGACCTCGCTTTCGAGATCGATCGTCTCCTGTACGCCGCCGATCGTCAGGGTGACTGCCTTCGCCTCGATCGCCGCCGAGACCTGTTCCTCGCAATCCGGGGGAATCGGGGCGGTGATATAGACACACCGATCGCACTCGGTGATCTCGTAGTCGATCCCATCGTCGTCATGGGCCTCAGGTTCGGGTCCGGGCCCGCCCCCGCCGGCGATGATCGCACATCCGATGACCCTCGGGTTTTCGCCGTTCTGACTCAGGGCCTCCTTCAGGATCTCTGCCAGGTTTTTGAAAATCTCGTCATAGGGATTGTTTGACATAAGGACCACGCAACATGTACTCGTTACCGTTCTGTTCGACGATACCCTTCACGATCAGGTCTTTGAGCATCCTCTCCACCGGCCCGGCCTCCAGGCCGGTGTACTCCTCGAGGTCTCTGAGGGTGAGGGTGCAGTGGGCCAGGGCCAGGACCAGGTCCATCTCGACCTCGTCGGCGAGCAGGTTCCGGCTGTACCTGACGATGTCATTCATCTTGACATCGATCTCCCGCTCGATGGTCTCCAACTCGGCGGCCAGGCGGTCGCGCGCCCGGATCATCCTGGCGAGGGTGTACAGGGAAACCAGGTACTTCCCCTCCAGATTCTCTGCCGGTTGGATGAGGGGGACTGGATCGCCGTTGCTGAGGTGGACATCGATCCTGATCTCCCGGGTCAGGCAATAATACTTCCGCCGCCGGTCGTCGTGGAAGGAAGAGAGGATCCGCTCCTGTTCCATCAACTGGAGGTGCTCGATCACCGCCTTTGGCGAGATCATCAGTCTGTCCGAGATCTCGGTGACAAAGCAGGGCTTCTGTCTGAGGAGATCCAGGATCCTCCTCCTGTTGCGGTTCCCCAGGATGTCGAGGATGCGGGAGGTCTCGGTGCTCTCAAACATCTTTACCTGATGTTAGTGGTTATCCTATTAAAAAAATGGGATTATCCCATCTGCCGGTAGTTCGGGGCCTCGTCGGTGATGAGAATATTGTGCGGATGGGACTCTCCCATACCGGCCGCGGTGATCCTGACAAACTGCGCTCTGGTCCTCAGGTCATCGATCGTTGCCGAGCCCGTATACCCCATCGCGGCCTTCAGCCCGCCCATGAGTTGGTAGACAACCTCCGAGACCTTTCCGACATAGGGAATCGCCCCTTCGACGCCCTCGGGGACGTACTTCGTCCTGCCGATCCCCTTCTTCTGGAAGTACCGGTCCGAGGACTCGCCGCCGCTCATCACGCCGAGCGATCCCATGCCGCGGTACTGCTTGTACTTCCTGCCCTGCATCGCGATGAGCCGCCCCGGAGCCTCGTCGGTCCCGGCAAGGAGACTGCCCATCATCACCGAGTTGGCGCCTGCAGCGATGGCCTTGGCGATGTCGCCCGAATACCGCACCCCGCCGTCGGCGATGACCGGGATGCCGAGCGGCGACGCCACCTCGGCGACACTTGCGATCGCCGTGACCTGCGGGACACCGACCCCGGCCACGATCCTGGTGGTGCAGATCGAGCCAGGTCCGATCCCGACCTTGAGCCCGTCGACCGTATCGGCGAGGGCCTCGGCGGCTTCCGAGGTCGCGATGTTGCCCGCGATGACGTCGGCCTTCACGCTGCCCTTGATGTTCCTGACCGCTTCGACCACATTCATGTTGTGCCCGTGGGCGCAGTCCACGACTATGGCGTCGACCCCTGCCTCATCGAGCATGATGGCGCGTTCTACATCGAAGGGCCCGACCCCTGCAGCCACCCTCAGGCTGCCCGAGGCGTCACGGTTTGCCTGCGGGAAAGAACGCTTCTCCAGGATGTCCTGCATGGTGATGATCCCGAGGAGCTTCCCGTTCCCGTTGGTCACCGGCAGACGCTCGACCTTGTTGGCGTACATCGTCTCCAGTGCCTCTGCGGTGGTGACATCCTCGCGGGCCGTGATCGGTTCTCTGGTCATGATCGAGGCGATCGGTTCCTCGCCACGCACATGCAGGATAGCCCTGATGTCACGGCGGGAGACAATCCCAACCAGTTGCTTCTCCTTGATCACCGGCACACCGCTGATCCCGTGCCGGTTCATCAGCGCCTCCACCTCATTGAGCGTGGCGTCAGGTCCGACCGAGAGCACCTCGCGCTCGATGAGGTCTTCGGCATGCTTGACCCTGGTCACCTCTTCGACCTGGTGGTCCGGCTTCATGTTCCGGTGGATGACCCCGATCCCGCCGAGGCGGGCGAGGGCGATGGCCATCTCCGACTCGGTCACCGTGTCCATCGCTGAGGAGACGATCGGGATATTCAACGGGATCTTCTTTGAGAAGATTGCATGCACATCGGCGTTGTACGGCTCGACGTACGACGCCGCGGGCTTGAGGAGGACATCGTCGAAGGTGAGAGCGGTGGGGATCTCGAATTTTTCTGTGTACATGGTCATCACCTGAGCATTGCCAGGGCCTTCTCCACCAGTTCGGGCCTGATGGCATCGGTCCGATCGCCGCCGCAGACCATCCCGCGCACCCCGATGATCTCGGGATCGATGGTCTTGAGGGCGGTGAGATCCTCGAACTTCAACGAACCCGCAAGAGCGGTCTCGACCCCAAGGCTCCGGTTCTTTGCGGTAAAGGCGGCAAGCATATCCGCGTCCATGAAGGCGAAGGTGCTCTTCCCGTCTTTCTTACCGGTGTCGATCATGGCGACGTCGGCGCCGGCATCGGCAGCAGCCTCTGCGGCGACGAAGGGCGAGATGGTGCCGAGGCGCTGGTAGTCGGAGTACGCGGCGATGACGACGATCTTCTCCGGGAATTCGTCTTTGACCGCCTTTACGACCGCTCTGCTCAGTTCGTAGGCCTTTTCCTTGCCGTCAAACATGAGCCCCACCTTGATGTAGTCAGCACCAGCGCATGCCGCTCCGTATGCTGCGAGAGCGGCGCCTCCAGGTTTGTAATCAAAATCACCTATGGCAGCACTGACTGGCTTCTCCGCCATCTCCTTGATCGCGCGGATCACCCAGGGGAAATTGGCACCGAGCGAACCCTCCGACGGTTTTTTCACGTCGATGATGTCTGCAGCGAGGGCAGATCGGGCCTCTTCGATACTGCTTGGGCTGACCAATAATCGCATAGAAATTAATGATCTTTAATCCTAATAGTGATTACGTTGAGCACATGGAATGTATTCTTGCAATGGACCTGAAGGGAGGTTATGTTGTCCACGGCGCAAAGGGACGACGGGAGACGTACGCCCCGCTCACCTGGGGCCTCTCTCCCACGGCCGAGCCCGAAGCTTACCTCCGGGAGTTAGCGCCAAAATCTCTCTATATCGCCGATCTCGACCGGATCGAGGGGTTGAGGAACCACGACAAGGTGGTCGGGCGCCTTGCCGGGATGGTGACGCGCTGTTATCTCGACCGCGGCTGCCGCACGCCGGCGGATCTGATGGACGGGGTGACGAACGTCGTCGGGACTGAGACGGCGGGCGACGATCTCTCTGGATATGCAGGATGTTTTCTCTCGGTGGATATCAAGGACGGCCTTGTGATCCCGAAGGGCGAGCGGCCGATCGAGGTGCTGAAGCGGGTCGAGTCCCTCCCCTTCGCCGGGTGCATTCTCCTCAACATCGGTGGTGTTGGGACCGGGTGCGGCCTCCCCGACGATCTCGAAGACCTCCGCGCCGCCTACTCGGGCCGTCTCCTCTGGGGCGGCGGCGTGGCCGGGGTGCGGCACCTCGATATGCTCGAGGGCGCAGGATTCGACGGAGCGATCGTGGCGACCGGCGTTCATAAAGGTACAATCCCCCTCGAATGGCTGCAGGAGGGGCGGACGTGCTCGTGACCGTCGAGGGGATCGACGGGAGCGGGAAGAGCACCCTGGTGAAGGGGCTTGCCGGCGCCCTCGCCGACCTCGATCCCGTCATCACCCGCGAGCCCGGGGCCACCTGGGTCGGCGAGGCGGTGCGGCGCGCGATCGCCGAGAACCGCGATCCCATCACCGAGTGCCTCCTCTTTGTCGCCGACCATGCCGCCCACCTCACCCATGTCGTCAGACCGGCCCTTGAGGAGGGAAAGATTGTCATCTCCGACAGGTACTCCGACTCCCGGTATGCGTACCAGGCGGTGACCCTGCAGGGGACGATGCCCGACCCCGAAGGATGGCTGCGGGCCGTCCACGTCCCCTTCACCGTCGTTCCCGACCTCACCTTCCTCTGCGTCCTCCCGGTGGAGGCGGCGGTCACGCGGCTCAAGGAGCATAAGGAGCACTTCGAGGAGGCGGCTGTCCTTGACGCAGTCCAGACGAATTATCTCCGCTTTGCCGAGGCCGAGCCCGATCGCTTCGTCCTCGTCGATGCGATGCTCGAAAAAGAGGCGGTGCTGGACTTTGTCGCCACCGAGATCAGGCGGCAGGCCGGGTCAGGGAGATGAGCGTTTCCGTTGAATTCCATATTTTTTTGTCTGCCGCCCCGTGGTGAGGAGATACTCTGGACCCTGCTGAAGACGCCCCGGCATCAGGCCTGGGTAACTAGCCTTTTTTTGTTTGGTTGGATAAAAGTGGGGTAAATGGCACCATGAGCATATATTTTGATCAATAATTATAATTATATCGAATGTCAATAGTGATTCGTCGTGCTTGAACATTCTTTCGAACATGTCTCCAGTCTTACAAATGGAAGATGATTATAGTGACAGGATCCAGACGTTATATCCGCCCGGGAAAGGCCACGTTCGGCCTGATCCTCATCATAGTACTTGTAGCCCTCATTCCGCTCGCTGCGGCGTCAGCCCCCGGCGCTGCTTTCTCGATGAACGTGACCTCCGGCCCGGTGCCGCTTGCGGTGTCCTTTACCGATCTTTCGACGAACGCTCCCACATCGTGGTCGTGGACCTTCGGTGACGGGAATGCGTCTTCTGAAAAAGACCCGACTCACGTCTATACAAAGGCCGGTACCTATTCGGCGAACCTGACCGCGACGAACGCGGACGGATCCGGCTCCGCGTCGAAGACCGTCACCGTGAACCCTCCGCCTCCCGTCGCCAGTTTTTCGATGAACGTGGCCTCCGGCCCGGTGCCGCTTGCGGTGTCCTTCACCGATCATTCGACGAACTCTCCCACATCGTGGTCGTGGGCCTTCGGTGACGGGAATGTATCTTCTCAACGGAACCCGACCCATGTATATACAACGGCTGGCACCTATTCGGCGACCCTGACCGCGACGAACGCAGGCGGATCCGACACAATGTCGAAGACTGTCACCGTGAACCCTCCGCCTCCCGTCGCCAGTTTTTCGATGAATGTGGCATTTCTCTCCGTGTCCTTCGCCGATCATTCAACGAACGCTCCCACGTCGTGGTCGTGGACCTTCGGTGACGGCACCACCTCGATAGAGCAGAACCCGACTCACGTCTATACAACGGCCGGCACCTATTCGGCGACCCTGACCGCGACGAACGCAGGCGGGTCGAACACCACGACTGCAGACGTCATAGTGACGCCTCCGGCTCCCATCGCCGGCTTTTCGATGAACGTGACCTCCGGTACGGTGCCGCTTGCGGTTTCCTTTACTGATCTTTCGACGAATGCTCCCACGTCGTGGTCGTGGTCCTTCGGTGACGGAAATATGTCTTCTGAACAGAACCCGGACCATGCCTATGCAACGGCCGGCACCTACACGGTGTCCCTGACTGCGACGAACACGGGCGGGTCGAATTGCACGATGAAAAATGTCACGGTGACGCCTCCGACTCCCGTCGCCGGCTTTTCGACGAACGTGACCCTTCTCTCCGTGTCCTTCACTGATCAATCGACGAATGCTCCCACGTCGTGGTCGTGGTCCTTCGGTGATGGGAATGTGTCTTCTGAACAGAACCCGACTCACGTCTACGCAACGGCCGGCACCTATTCGGCGACCCTGACCGCGACGAACGCAGGCGGGTCGAACACCACGACGGGAAACGTCACGGTGATGCCTTCGGCCCCCATCGCCGATTTTTCGATGAGCGTGACCTCCGGCCCGGTGCCGCTTGCGGTGTCCTTCGCTGATCTCTCGACGAATGCTCCCACGTCGTGGTTGTGGGCCTTCGGTGACGGTGCACATTCGACAGAGCAGAACCCAGTCCATGTCTATGCAACGGCCAGCACCTACACGGTGTCCCTGACAGCGACGAACGGGGGCGGGTCGAACACCACGACGGCAAACGTCACGGTGAAACTCCCCCCGGTGTCTGATAGCGGGGATAGCGATACGTATGATATTGCAGCCTCGGGAAACCTGAAGGAGGGCGCTTCGGTGACGCTCACCTTCCATGACTCGGCGATATCCACGATCAACTTCACCGCCGCAGAGTATATCGACGGGATCATGGTCAAACTGGAGACCACGGACGACCCCTCGCCGACGCTCCGCGGGCCTGTGTACCAATATATCAATACGACCCTCTATTATGCCTCCAACGACCAGTTCGATGATGTCGTCGTCACATTTGAGGTGCCGATCTCATGGATCTCCACCAGAGGCATCAAAGTCGGCGATATCGCACTGAGATATCTCGACGGCGGGTCATGGATGATCCTCCCCACAGAACTCAAAAAACAGACCTCGAGCACGGCCACCTACCGGGCGTTTGCGCCGGGCATTTCGTCCTTTGCTATCACCTATGCAAAGGGTGCAACTGTTGTTCCGGTCGTAAGTGTGCCGACATCGGCCAGTGCCGAGATCAGCGAACCGACACCCACCCCTGCTACCCCGGAGCCCACCGTCACGGAGACGGAGACCACGGCCACTCCGACGCAGACTGGATCACCGGCCGAGAAGACATCGACATCCCCCCTGATACTGCTTCTCCTTGCAATAGGGGCCGGCGTCGCTCTTATCCTCTTCGTAAGAAGGAAATAATCGGACCGTGGGTCCTCTCAACGAACACTTTTTTTCTTGTTTCGAAGATTTCCTGTTCTGGCGTGCCTACACCCTCTTCAGCCGCTCAGAGGGGCCTATCCTCTCCCTAACTCGGTCATTCCTCCGGTTTGCTCTCCTCGTCGTCCTCCGGTTCCTCTGTATATTCCGACGTCTGCATTCCGAGGAGGACGAGGACGATGCCGAGGAGGGCGAGAAGGCCGCTCACCGTGAGGTTGGCCGTGAGAAACCAGAGGGCCGCGGCCGCGACGAGGCAGGCAAGCCCCACATAGAGCGCTTCACGCGGCATTACATCTCCTCTGTCGTGTGTCTGTACATACAGGATCGTCCCTTTCCGGGATGATAGAGGTTGCGGGGTTTTCAGTCCCTGACAGGATACTGGATCTCCGAGGTGTGAAACCCCCGGCGCAAAGATTACGGGAAAGATTTTCTGATTTAGGGCGGCAAATCCGATCCTCGCGCCTTTTCACGCACTCCCTCGGTATTCACAGCCATCGGGGCAAGGGCACCCCGAGTTGCACGACGAGGTCGCGGAGTTCGTCGTGGATGCCGCGGTCGGCCTTCATGAGCACGAGTCCATACACAATCCCGCCGAGGGCGACGGCGGCGAGGGCGATGAAGACATTGGAGAGGGGGATGATCGAGCGGTACAGAATGAGCACGAGTGCCATCAGCCCGGCGGCGAGGAGGATATGGAGGGTGGGGCCGCGCTCGAGGCGCACCGGGATCTGTTTTGCAAGATAATGGCGGGTGATGGCGACGTTGACGAGCATCGTCACGAGGGTGGCGATCGCCGCCCCTTCGATCCCGAGGATGGGGATGAGGGCGAGGTCGAGGGCGATGTTCACGATCGCCGCGGTGCCGGTGGCATAGAAGGACTCCCTGGGCCGGTCGATGGCACTGAGCGTCATCGTCTGGAGGTACATGAAGACATTGACCACCTGCACCAGGAGGAGGATGCCAAGCACCGCCGCCCCCTCGGCAAAACCCGCGCCATAGAAGAAGTAGAGGAGACGGTCGCCGAGAACCCACCCCCCCACCGCCACCGGAACGGCGAGGAGGAGGGAGTAGGTGAAGGCGCGGGAGAGGGAATTGGCGATCCAGGCCGGGTACCGGTCGGCGTGCCAGCGGCTGATTTTTGGGTAGAGGGTCGTGCGGAGCGCCGTGGTGGTGAAGGCCGCGGCGGCGGTGAACTGGAAGGCGATCTGGTAGACACTGACGTCGGCATCGGTCATGAAGTAGCCGACCAGGATCGTGTCGGCGTACGAGAAGATGATCACCCCACTTGAGGCTAGGAAGATCCAGAAGGAAAAGGTGCTGAGGTTTATGAGGTGGCGCCGGGTAAACCGTGCCGGTCTGAGAGAGAGGAACCTGAGGGTGAAGAGGCCACCAACGAAAAGACCGGCGACGAACCCGCCGACAAGTCCGGCGACACCATATCCGAAGAAGACGGCGACCACCTGGAGAAGAATTTTTACCAGACTGTTCAGGAGACCCGCGCTCTGGTTCACGCCGACCTTCCCTTCTCCGTAGACCCCATTTCCCGTGACGCCGGTGAAGACCCCGATGACCAGCGCAAGCACCAGCCAGAAAAATATCCCTTCGCCCTGGAGAGCGTCGATGAACGGGCGGATGGAAAGGAGTGCGGTCACCGAGAGCGCAAGGAGAAGAACTCTCAGTACGAGAAAGGCCGTGAAGTATTCGTTCCGTTCGCTCCCGGCTGAGATCCGTTTGACCGCCGCACCGCCAAACCCTCCGTCGCCGATGAGATTGAAGATCCCATAGTACGCGAGGAAGAGAGCATAAGGTCCATATGCGGCCTTCCCCAGCACATGGGCAAAGTACATCGTGGCAACAAAACCAACTGCGGTAAGGCCGACCGTGGAGGCGAGACTGATCAGACCCTGCCGCCGGATTGGGTCGATGTCCATGATGCGAGAGAAGGAGCGGGGTTGAGAGACCACGATCTGGTACTATGGGGAGTATCTCAATAATGATTTGGCCTTGACGATACTCTGAGCATATCCCAAAAGTATCCCGAACATGAATCTTCGTCCGTATCAAAACCCTTCATTCCAGAAATTCTGATCGCAGATCTTCCTCCGGGTGGCTGGTTGCCCCCCGTTCCCCCCGCAGAAGATAGGGAGGATGACGGCAATCCCCTTTTCATCATCATCACGTGCGCCTTCCCGCCCCTATCGCAATCCCGGGGGTCCGGGGGCAGCGCCCCCGGCACGAGCATGCGGGAAGGCAGACCGATCGACGTGCCGCCCCACCTATAGAGTAAAGAATGTTCTCCTGCTTTCTCTCGCCGGGGGGAGACCCCCCGGACCCCCCACGACGAAGATAGGGCCGGGGCGGCAGATCCACCGGTGAAAGGAGAGAAGAAGGCGAGGAATGGATGTTCACGCTACGAAGAGAGGAGAGTTTGAAACCATCATCTTTCTTTATCTCTGGAAGAGGGGGAAGTCAGGAGAGCGATGAAAATTTTCTGAGGAGATCTTCCGGGGGTGGGAGAGTCCGTGATCCCTCCCTTGCGACGGTGTGGGAAGCATGAACACCGTCTTTTTGCTGCCTCCCGGACCCTCCAGCGCGAGGATAGATGGGGGCGGTGAAAGGAATTATTGGGATCTCCGTTGTGGCCTTCCGGCCCCTATCTTCATCCCGGGGGTCAGGGGGCACCGCCCCCGGCGCGTATGGTGTGGGAAGGCACGTCGATCGACGGGCCGCCACACCAGACCGATCTGAACCTGTCGTCTCTCGCCGGGGGGAGACCCCCCGGACCCTCCACGATGAAGATAGTCGAGGGGCGGCGGTTGAGAGGGATCAAGAATCCTTTCACACCTCAAAACGCCGCTCAGAACAATGTTTCCGCGGTATGCCTGAGGCGTGCTCTCGGTTCATACTTGATTCTCAGGGCCAAAAAAAGAGGCCCCTTCGCCGCACTCACTCCCTGACCGGGTACTGGATCTCGGTCATGAGGTCTGCGGCCGCGGTCTCTGCCGGGTCGTTGAGATAGATCTCGCGCTCAGGCCCGGTCTGGTGCAGGCTGTGGGCGGCGAGATACTCCCTCACCTGCCGGTGGGCTAGAGGAAGGTTCTCATGCGGTCCCTGGTACAGCGTCGAGAGGACCCGGCACCCTGGCAGCACCCGCACTTCGATGGCCGGATCCCTGACTGTCACCGCTCCCGCGACCGGGAGGGCCACCTCGACATCGCAGTCGCTTCCGTTCTCGTCTCCGGCATGACAGATCGAGATGACGGTGCCGGTGACCTTCACCATGGCGTTCCTGTTCTCAGGGAGGGCAACCTCCCGGCAGAGTTTCTCGATCATCGGGCCGGTGACCTCTGCATATGCTCCTTTCTCACGGGTCGAGACGACGCGCAGGGGCGCGACTTCTTTGATTGTCCATTCGGTAAGTGACATCTTGAACAACTCCTTCAACGGGTCTGCCGACGACAGCACCCGTTCCACCCCATGCAACCGATCGATCTCCTGCCTGACGGCACGGCGCCGCATCTGCATGAGTCCTGCAACGACCCTGGTATCTCCCTGGTCCAGGGCGTCGAGGACTGCCCCCACCTCGTCCAGGGAGAACCCGAGACCGGCAAGGGCGCGGATCCTGACGGCCCGGTCGATCTGGGCGATCGCATAATACCGGTAGCCTGAACAGAGGTCCTTTGCCACCGGCACCAGCAGGCCCTTCTGGTCGTAGCAGTGCAGCGCTTTCTTCGAGAGCCGGGTCAGGTGGGAGAACTTCCCGATCGGGATCTGATCGATTGGCATGGTATGATCAATCATGGAGAGCGGTGATAATAGGGCCTGGTTCTCTCCCCCGGGGGTGAGTTCGATAAAAGGAAAAGATTGGATTGTTCAGATGAGTTCGACACAGCCGGAGAGCTCTGTGTTTATCACGAATCGCCGGCACCAAAAAAAGTTGGAGGACTCAGTCACGCCGCAGCGTGACCGTCACCTCGTCGAAGTCGAGCACCTCGACTTCTTCGCCTTCCACCGAGAAGGCGAACTTCGGGGCGAAGGCGTCCTCAGGAACCGCGACTTCCTCGCCGTCGAGGGTCACCGTCGCCGGGGGGGTGACGAGCATCTCGGGCGGTAGGGCCTCGACCGCCTGCATGAAGGCCTTCGCCTGCTTGCGCAGCTTCGGGCCGATCACTGCCATATTGAATGTGACGCCGGCCACCGACTTTTCGAGTTTCGGCTCGCCGGTCTTCCAGGCGACCGTGGCGTTCAACGCCCGCGCCACATCGCCTGAGTCGTCGATCTGGTCGGGTGCGTAGATGTTCACCCTCCCGAAGGGGGCGTTCAGGGCAAGGCCCACGTCGTGTTTGTACCGGCGGAGTTCTGCCGTGAGGTCGACCACATGGTCGCCGATCCGCTCGGCCTCCGCGTCCTCGACGGCAATCTCAACCCACGGCTGCTTCAACACCGAGCCCTCCCTGAACTGGGCCCAGCACTCCTCGGCGAAGTGTGGTGTATAGGGTGCGATCATCCGACAGAGGGCGTCGACGGTGATGGTCAGGGCTCGGCAGGCGCTCGCGCGTTCAGGAGCGTCGGAGTACAGCCGGCCTTTCACCAGTTCGATGTAATCATCTGCGAGGATGTTCCTCGTGAAGTCCCGGATCGCCTTGAGCCCCTGGTCGAACTGGTAGGTCTCGAGGGCGTTCGTGACCTCGGCCACGGTCTCCGAGAGTTTTACAAGAAGCCAGCGGTCCAGGAGTTCGGTCACCTCGGCCGCCTCCTCCACCGGTTCGCGTTCGAGCTGGGTCAGTACAAAGCGGATGATGTTCCACATCTTGGTCTGAAACCTGGACGCCGCGACGACGTCGTTCCAGTTGAACATGATGTCCTGTCCGGTGGCTGAGCCCATCGCTCCCCACTGCCGGAAGGCGTCGGCGCCGTACTCTTTGAGCACGTCCTCGGGGGGGATGATGTTGTTGCGGCTCTTGGACATCTTGAATCCGTCCTCGCCCAGCACCATCCCGTTGACCAGGATCCCGTCCCACGGCCGCTCGCCGGTGAGGGCCACCGCGCGGAGGATGGTGTAGAAGGCCCAGGTTCTGATGATGTCGTGCCCCTGGGGCCGCAACTGCGCCGGGAAGATCTCGGGCGTGCCGCTCCCGTCCCATCCGGTGATGTTCAGGACCGAGATTGAGGAGTCCATCCAGGTATCCAGGACATCGTCCTCGCCAACAAACTCCTCCGACCCGCACGTCGGACAGGGGTGGTTGGGCTTTGTGACCGTCGGGTCGACTGGAAGGTCGGCCTCGTCGGGCAGGACCATCTCGCCACACTTCGCACAGAACCAGACCGGGATCGGGGTGGCGAAGATCCGCTGGCGCGAGATGCACCAGTCCCACTCCATCTGCTCGACCCAGTTCTCCAGGCGCATCTGCATGTGCTCCGGGTACCACTTGACCTTCCGGGCGGCCTCCAGGATCTCCTCGGGCTTGATCCGCACGAACCACTGCCGCTCAGAGAGGATCTCGATCGGGGTCTTGCACCGCCAGCAGGTTCCTACCCGCTGTTCGAGTTTCTCCTGTCTCTTGAGGATCCCGGCCGTCTCCATGTCGGCGAGGATCGCCGTGCGGCACTCTTCGGCATTCATACCCTCGTACCGGCCGCAGAGCGCTGTCATCCTGCCTTTCCGGTCGATGGCCTTTCTGAGGGGGAGGTCGTATTTCTTCCACCAGTGGACATCCTGCTTGTCACCGAAGGTGCAGATCATCACGGCGCCGGAACCAAAGGAGGGGTCGACGTCCTCGTCCTTGATCACGACAACCTCATGGCCAAAGAGGGGCACCGTCAGGTGCTTGCCGACGAGGTCGGCGTACCGCTCGTCCTCGGGGTGGACGGCGACCGCCACACAGGCCGCGAGGAGTTCGGGCCTGGTGGTCGCGATCTCCAGGCCGTCGAAGTCGAAGAAGTTGAGCTTTGTCTCTCTGGCTTCATGGTTCACCTCGGCAAAGGCGATCGCCGTCTCGCAGCGGGTGCAGAAGTTCACCGGGTGCTCGCTCTGGTAGATATAGCCCTCTTTGAGCATCCGCAGGAAAGAGAGTTGCGTCTTCCCGAAGTACTTGGGGAGCATCGTGATGTACTCATGGCTCCAGTCGGTCGAGAACCCGCACCGCCGCAGGGTGGTCCGCATCTTTGCGATGTTCTCGTGGGTGAGTTCCCGGCAGAGCCGCCGGAATTCCTCGCGCGGGACATCGTTTTTGGTGATGCCATGGATCTCTTCGACCTTGACCTCGGTCGGGAGACCGTGGCAGTCCCATCCCTGCGGGAACATTACGTTGTACCCGCGCATCCGCTTGTAGCGGGCGATGAAGTCGATATAGCACCAGTTCAGGGCGTTCCCGATATGGAAGTTGCCGGTGGGGTAGGGCGGCGGGGTGTCGATGATGAACCGCGGCTTTTTCGAGTCGGGGTCAAAGTAGTTGTCCTCGTCGCACCATGTGCGCTGCCACCGCTCCTCCACTTCCCGAAAGTCGTAGTTTTTAGGGATCGTATGCGAGGATGACATCTTCTTTCCTATTGTCTTTTCAAGTTTTTAACTCGTGGGGATGGGAAGGGAGAGCATGAAGTCGGCGCCCGGAGTATCCACTTTGAAGCAAAGCCTCAATCCTGGTCTATATTTCACGATGCCGGCCATGCTGCTCTGGTGGGGATGCTGAATACTCTCCTGGCAGATGTCCTGACTCACCTATAGTATTGGGGTGTCCGGAAGAAGGGGCAGTCTATTTGATAGACGCTCCGCCGCCTGGGCGCGGGTCCGTTTCCAGGGATGAGATAGCGCAGGAGATGCCGTGCCCCCGCCTCTCCCTACTACAAAGTTCTTTTTGGAGTACTCCCAATGATCATCCTGATGACTCGGGAGATCGGGCCTGCGCTGGCTGCTGTCCTTGCGGTCTTTGGGATCCTCATAGCTCCGCTGGTCCAGCCTGCATGGCTCCTCTCCCTGCTGGTGATCCTCTTCTCCGGCGTCCTCCTCTTGATCAAGGGGACACGGTATGTCTCGATCTCGATCATCGTCACCGCCCTGCTGTACGGCCTCGGCCTTCTCTCGCTGGCGGTCTTCGCCTCGACCCTGGCGATTATCGTCCTTGGTGAGTTCGCCTTCAGGGCGACCGGGGGAAAACCCCGGTCCTATATCGCCTACATCGTCTCGGGAATTCTGGGGGCGCTTGCGGCCATGGCCTACCTCGGGGTCTTCTCCCCGCTCACTGTTCTCATCGGGGCGCTTGTCGCCGTATTTTTGAGAGCCGCCCTGGTCGGTCGCGAGGACGCCCTGATGATCGAGGCACTCGGCGTGGCTATGGCCCAGCAGCTCTTCTTTGAGATCGGCTACTCGATCGACCTCCAGTCGCTCCTCCTGGCTGCGGTCATCGCCCTGGTCTTTGGTTACCTCTCGTACCATTTCAGGGCCGCCGACCTCTCGGGCCTCTTCTCCGGGGCGATCATCGGCCTCCTCCTCATCGTCTTCGCCGATGTCCGCTGGTTCTTCATCATGCTCGTCTTCTTCATCCTGGGTTCAGGGGCGACGAAGTTCAAGTACAGAGAGAAGAACGACCTCGGGGTGGCGCAGTCCCATGGCGGGGTGCGGGGCTACCTGAACGTCTTTGCGAACGGCCTCGTCGCGACGGTCGGCGCGGTGCTGTACGGGATCACCGGCCACCCGGCCTGTATCGCACTCTTCCTCGGGAGCGTGGCCTCGGCCGCGGCCGACACGGTGGCTTCCGAGATCGGAGTGATGGGCGGTCGGCCGTACCTGATCACCACCCTCGAACGGGTGTCGCCGGGCACCAACGGTGGGGTGACCCTGCTCGGCGAGGCGGTGGGACTGGGTGCGGCGGCGTTTGTCTCCCTCACCGCCTGGGCCCTCGGCGTGGCCGACCCCTGGATCGCGGTCATCGGGATGATTGCCGGTTTTGTCGGGACCAATGTGGACAGCGTCGTCGGGGCGACCCTGGAGAACCGTGGGGTCTTCGGGAACGCGGGCACCAACCTCATCGCCACGCTGGGCGGCGGGATCTGCGCTGCGGGACTGGCGCTCCTGCTCTGAAGAAGGGTTTGTAGGGTTTTTAGGCTTTGTTGAATCGTTCATGAAGCGAAAGCACGCCTCGGGTATGCCGCATGAACATTGTTCTGAACGCTTCGAGTGTGGGAGGATCCTTGCCCTCTCTCAATTGCGACCGGGCGGCGGGGAAAGCACTCCTCAATCGCCGCCCCCCTGGTCTCTTCACCGTGGAGGGTCCGGCGGCTCTTTCCCCGGCACCGGACGGCTGGTTCAGATCTTTTGGTTGGGGAGGCACTTCTGATCGACGTGCCTTCCCCCACGCTCGCACCTGGGGCGCTGCCCCCGGACCCCAGCATGAAGATTGGGCCGGGAAGGCCACATCAAAGATCTAGAGAGAAGAGGTTCGTTCAATAGTATGGTGGTGATGGGGGGGCCAACCCCCCTCCCGTCAGGATCCGGGATGACCTCAATACTTGTACCACCGCCCCTTCTCGTCGTACTCTCCCACCTCAACAATCGGTTCTTCGACGGTGCCATCGGCATGCCGCGCATAGAAGGCGGCCTTGAAGGCGAGGGTGAAGGGGAGGACGAGGACGATGAAGACCGCATAGGTAATGGCGGTGATCATGGCGCCGTCGGGCCCGAGGAGAGTGATGAACTGGGCCTGGGTGGCGGTGGCGTTCGCCGCGTCGAAGGCGAAGGTCTCCCCGCTCTCCACGAGAGGAGCAAGTTTCTCATACACGAGCATGCTCCAGACGATGAGCACCCCGAAGCCCAGGATGAAGAGGGCGAAGAGGTTGACGAGATAGAAGAGGAGCACCTGCCAGAGCCTGGTGAGCACCACGGCGGCGCTCCGCTGGAGGGAGACAAAGACCCCGAGTTCTTCGGTGACCGCCGCCACATCGTAGAAGTAGGCGAAGAAGGCGAAGGAGAGGATGACCCCGAAGACGGCCGACCCGGCCATAGCAATGGCGTTCTCTCCCAGGACCAGGGTGATCGGGATCGCAAGGAGGAAGACCGTCACCACTGTAGCAAGGAAGAGGACGATCCCGGGGAGGAGGACTCTGAAGTAGCCCTTCTTCCCTTCTTCAAGGAAGACGGCCATGCTCCGGTCCTCACGGTGTGCGGTGCCATACGCTCCGGCCGCAAAGAAGGGGACAAGGAGCAGTCCGAGGAGAAGGATCTTGCCGGCGAAGAAGACCTCTCCCGAGAACTCGAGGAAGAGGTCGATGCCGAGGGCTGCGCCGGCGACGATGCCCGCCGCCCAGAATGCCGGGTATTTTGTGAGCAGGCCGAAGGTGTCCTGGAGGGATGCGAGTACCATATCCTGGTCACCGGTTCCGTGGCATGGCGACGATCTCGCGCACCTGGAGGTCGAAGTACGAGGCCGTGTGCGAAGGCCTGATGACGCAGACGGTGTCGGCACCGGTGGCGGTTCCGCCGACGGCGACGATCTCCTCGTCCACCCTGATCGCGCCATGGTCGGCGGCGATGAGCGAGCACTCGACGGCCACCTTCAGGCCGACGGCCACCGTCCGCCTGAGCGCCTCGGCGATCGCCTCGGTCCTTGACGACCCGCCGAGTTTCGGCGACCTGGAGATCGCCCGCTCCAGGCCGGAGAGGGCATGGGTCCCGGTGACGATCTCGGCGCCTGCCGCCCGCAGGGTTGCGGCCGCCCCGGGATCGAAGTCCCAGACCCCGGGCGCTGAGAAGCCGACGACATGGGTGACGGCCACCAGACGCAGGTCGGTACCTTCCATTGCCCTGAGGAAGGCGAGGGCGGTCTTGCCGGTGGAGGAGGCCACGACGATGGTGTTGATCCCTGCTTCCTGCGCGCGCTCGACGGCGAACCTGGCGGCGTCCTCGGTGTTTGCCTCACCGGGTTCGTCGAAATAATAGGTCTTCCGTGTAATGTAGCCCATGGTACCAGATTAATAAGAGTACAAAGGTAAAAGTGAATTGTTATGATTACGCTTGCACTGGCCGGAAAACCAAACTGCGGCAAATCGACATTTTTCAAGGCCGCGACCATGGCGCAGGTTGAGATCGCCAATTACCCGTTCACCACCATCGACGCGAACCATGGCGTCGCCTATGTGCGGACGACGTGCCCGTGCAAAGAACTCGGCATCGAGGGCTGCACCCAGTGCCAGGACGGCGTGCGCTTTGTCCCCATTGCCTTCATCGACGTGGCGGGCCTGGTGCCCGATGCGCACAAGGGGCGGGGGCTCGGCAACCAGTTCCTGGACAACCTCAGGCAGGCCGACGCCATCCTCCATGTAGTGGACGCCAGCGGGGCCACCGACGAGGAGGGTAACCCGGTCGAACCCGGAAGCCATGACCCCAGGGAGGATATCAAGTTCCTGGGCGTCGAGATGACGATGTGGGTCCACGGCATCCTTGCAAAGCACTGGCCCCGTATCCAGCGGCAGGCCCAGTCGAAGAACTACAATATCCACGACGGCGTGGCCGAAGTCCTTGCGGGCCTCGGGATCACCTTCGAGGACTCGCTGCACGCGGAGAACGAGCTCGGGATCGACCTGCAGCGTTCGGAGATCGGGAACCTTGTCCCCTTCTGTGAACTGCTGCTTGCAAAGAACAAACCGGTTCTCTTTGTCGGGAACAAGATGGACACCGCTGATAAGGCCCTGCTCGGCGAACTCACGGAGATGGGAGGCGTGGTCAGCAGCGCCGCTGCCGAACTCGCCCTGCGGATGGCCGCGGATGGGGGGTTCATCCACTATATCCCCGGCGACCCCTCGTTCACGATCAAGGAAGACGCAAACCTCTCCGCCCAGCAGAGGGCCGGACTCGAACATCTCGCTGTCATGATGACCGAGCACGAGGGGACCGGCGTCCAGCAGGCGATCGACCGGGCGGTCTTCGAACTCCTCGACCAGATCGTTGTCTACCCGGTTGAGGACGAGCGCCACTTCACCGACAAGCAGGGTCGGGTTCTCCCTGACGCCTTCCTGATGCCGAAGGGCTCCACCCCGAAAGATCTCGCCTTCCGCGTCCACACCGATATCGGCGAGGGCTTCCTGTACGCCGTCGACGCCAGGACCGACATGCGGATCAAGGAGAGCACCGAACTGAAGAACGGCGACATCATCAAGATCGTAAGCGCCAAGAAGTGAGCGGGACCCCGGGGCCAAACCGCTATCTTTTTTACTCCCAGAGGTGGATCTTCACCTATGAGTGGCGAGGTCTACCAGGCACAGGTGCTCAAGAACTTTTTTGAGACGATCACCGGACCTGACCGGAACCTCTCCAGGATTTTCATGTGCGTCCTCTCTCTCGCGAAACTCCGGATGGAAACGCCCGAGATGGTGGCGCACCTCACTGATCAGCTCCGCAAGAGCCGCCAGCACCGCGAGCTCTCCATTGATATTCTGGACTATATGTGCTCGTGCGCGAGCGAACTCGACGTGGTCCCGGTCCAGACGGCCTTCGGGGTCAAGGACGTCAGAGAGATCGCCGAGACGTTTGAAGGGATCTCGATCGACTCGTTCTGAGGTCGTGCGGGAGAGACTTTTTTTGTGCTCTTGAAGAGCGGTGGCGGTCGCTCGCAACTGGAAGAGAAAACCTGCAGGGAGCAGATGGAGTTTTTCAATAGGATCTCTGGTGGCGCCTCAAGCACGAAAGGTCGCCAACACGATGTAATTGAACGAGATCTCTCTCTCCTCGCGTGAAGAGAACGCCGGGAACGACACCATCCTTTTCATGATCTCTCCTCTGCCTTCCTGCCTCTATCTTCGTCCAGGAGGTCCCGGGGCAGCGCCCCCGCGCGAGCATGGGGGAAGGCACATCGATCCGACGTGCCGCCCCACAGAAAAACGAAGAAATTTTTGTCCTTTTCTCGTGCCGGGGGGCGACCCCCGGATCCCCCCGAATGAGGATAGGCGGGGGGCGGCGATGGTTTGTGTTCCTGTCCATTGCCTCGTCTTGAGGAGCGTGATCAGGGGTCTCGAAAGGTCTGACATTTGAGGCCAGACTCGCCACCAGGCGAATGATTCATCCCGGATACTTTTGGGATATGTTCATAATTAAAGTAGATTTTCCAGTGGCTGAGTGTCCGACGATGATATCACGAACCATATATGGAATGAAAAGATATTGCATGGTTTGGAGATGGAAACGATCCCCCCGGGAACTCTGGAACATCCTTCGGGTGCTGAACAGGTATCTCCATCATCTGGAGGTATGGATCATTACCTTGCAGAGGAATGATGCGATTAGATCTCCCGGATACTGAGAGAGATCAGAATGAAAGAACCCTGATACGCAATGAATGAACAAAAGTTGTTCGCCGTGGCCCTCACCTGCACGTCCTCCCTTTTCTTCTACCCCTGGGTTATCTCTGCCCTCATGGCGGTCACCCCTGTATCTTCCGCTGTGCTTGGGGTAGTCCTCCCCCTTCTCCTCGGGAGCGTCTCTCTTGCCGGGACTATGCTCGCTCTCAACTGTGTCGAGGGCAGACGGCGGTACCTCGGTCTCCCTCTCCTTCTCGTGATCGGGCTGATCGTCGCCGCCAGTTTCCTCTCGGTGCCCCTGGGGTTCAGTCGTCTCATCGGGGCTCCGGGCCTCCTCCCGGCTGTCTGGATGGTTTCATTCCTTCTCCTTGCTCCATCTTCTTCGCTGTTCTTCCTCTCTCTTCCGGAAAGGACGGCGGCGGTCAGGACTGCCTCAGTGATCGCAGGAGTGGTGAGTCTCTTTGCTCTCCTGATCCTCCTCCTGATCGGGCCGTCCATGCTTGCAGGCGAGTCTATCCTCCCCCTCATCGGCTTCCTCTGGCTGTATGGGGTCATCGGACTCCCGATCATCGGCATACTCTTCATCATCATCGCAGTGTGCGTCAGGAAAGAGCGTTCAGGTGAGGAGGGGTGAGAGGCTCATACATCTCTTGTCGGATGTGATGAGATGACCTGCCCCTGACCCCGGCATAGATCTGGTCAATCTGGCCCCGGTTCAGGGCTCTGCCCCCCGGTTCTGCGGCCAGATCGGGCTTATTTTTATATCTCTCTAGAATGTCGATATTTCTTGAAATGTGGAAAGAAGCAGGCGCTCTGCTCGGCTCAGGATGACCGATATGACCCCGAGAGATGTGTCATAGGGCCTAAACTCCTGGAGCGCCGGTATATGGGCCGGGAGTCTGCCCGGAATGCGGCGCGATTGGGTGGGATAATCGGACTTATATTGGGGTTTTTAGAGCTGTGTGGAATCCTCTGGATGGTTATCTCTCCGGGGGGCTGGCCGCCTCCCGACCCCCCCGCGACAGGATAGATCCGGGGACGGCAACTCCCTCTTCATGGTCGTTGATTTTGCCTTCCCAGCCCTATCTTCATCCCGGGTGTCCGGGGGCAGCGCCCCCGGCGTGAAGATATGGGAAGGCGTGCCGCCCCGACCGCAGAATCTTCACCACCGTCTCGCACCGGGGGGCGTTGCCCCCCGGACCCCCCACGTATGAAGATGGCCGAGGGGCGGCAATTGAACAGTATCCTTCAGGTGCCCGGTTGCGAGGAGAGGAATCAAGTATCCCTCCGTACTCCAGAGAACTGCAACGAGAAATTTTCATCACGTATGCTTGAACCCGGGGTTCATGCTCAATTCTACAGAGCCGTTTTTAGGTTCATTCAGTCATTATTCCGGGTGTGGGGCCTCCACTCCCGTTCACCCCTGAGAATCTCACATCCGGTCAGGGACTCATAAACGCAGTTGTTTCCGGTATGAGGTGAGGATCTGGATGGTGAAGCCCCGGTGTTCGTCGAGCGCTTGCTCGTCGTCAGGGGAGGCGATCGCGCCCACCGCATACAGGAGGAGGAGGGCGTTGTCCAGGGTGAAGGTGGCCTTGTCCTCGACCTCCCCGGCCGGGAGATCCATCGCCAGGAACGGACGTTCTTCCTCGGAGAAGGGGGGAAGTTTGGTCGAGACCGGGACCGAAGCCTTGAGATCGTCTGCCCGCTGCTGCAGAACTTGCAGGGCAGTCCTCAGGGCCCCTGGTGCCTCCTCGCCCTCCAGGCGCGCGAGGGCAACTGCCGCCTTTGCGGCTGCGTTCCCGTAGAGTCCGAACTTGAACCTGAGGAGGGCCGAGGTGACGGCGTGCGCCGTCTCATCGTCCAGAGCCTCGAACGCCGGCCTGAGCCGTTCGATATATGCCTCGAGATAGGTGTCTGCGCGTCCCATGCCTCTACCTCTCTGCCTTCACTCAAATCTTTTCTCAAGTCGCACGGCGAGGATGGTGATCGTCGCGGCATAGACCACCTGCATGATCGGCCCGCCCGAGAAGTCGCCGGTGAGGAGGATGAGCACCGCGTACAGCGGCGCCAGAAGAGAGACGAGGTCTTTTCTCTTCTTCTGGTAGGCGACGTAGGCGAGGATGACGGAAGCCGCCACGCACGCCCATTTCCCTATCGCCCAGTACGGATGGTAGACATTCATTATCGATTCCCCTGAGACGAGGAGCGCCACCACCGCGACAAGCACCCCCCCGAATGCCACCACCGGGACGAGCGCCCACAGCCACTTGTTCATATCCTGCGATTTCATGATCTATAGAGAGAGATGGGGGTGCACATTTATTGGAGGTTGTGGTGAGATTATGGTGTGGCGACGCTCATCTTCTCTGATGTCCATGCCGACGCCCCGGCCCTCCTGAGCGTGCATGCTCTCCTGAAGGACCCGGCATTTCATGCATATTTCGGGGAAATCGACCGGGCGGTCAATCTCGGCGATCTCCTGGGCAGGGGGTACGCCCCGGTGGAGACCCTCGCGGCCGTGCAACAGTTCGGGCAGGAGATGCCGCTCCTCTCGGTCGTCGGCAACCACGACCACGCCTTCCTTCATGGGATCCCGGTGAGCGGGAGCGACGCCGCGAGTCTGGCCGCCCACCGCGCTCTCGAGGGCTCGCTCCTCCTGGAGGTGGTCAGGAACCTTCCCGAGGAAGCGGTGCTCGACGCCACCCTCTTTGTGCATGGCGGCCCGCTCCGCGCCGGCGACGCCCTCACCGACCGTCCCTTCTGGCAGCGCCTCTCTGCGCGGGCCGGCCCCTCTTGTGCCGGGTATCACTACACTCCAGGCATGGCCTTCGCCGAACTCGAACGCCGGGGGCTCTCCCATCTCTGTTGCGGGCATCAGCACACACCTCTCTGCTGCCAGAAAAGAGGGGAGGAGATTGTACCCCACCCGTTGATACTCAAGCCCATTCCCGGTCTTCCGCTCGGAGGTGCCACGGTCGCCCTGGACGCACCGTCCATCCTCAGGGTCGGGGCCTGCTGCGGGGCGCACCCGGAGTTTGCGGTCACCGATTTTTTCAGGTTCTGGTTTCTGCAGCGATGGTGAATCCCTCCCCTTCCAGGGCCACCGGAACGCCTGCAACCGATACCAGGGCGTCTCTGAGTCGGTGCGCCCGCTCGGGGATGCTTTCCGTCTCAGCGGCCACCTGCTCTGCCGCCTCCACTCTGGCGGCCCGGTCGGCCGCCACCCCGGCCTTCAGATTCTCGATCTCATTTTCAAGATCGGTCGCCTCGCTGAGAGCCGTGCATGCACGCGCCCGTGCCAGCGCCTTCTCCTCTTCCTTTTTCATCTCATCGAGGTGGGCGAAGGCGTCGGTGAAGGCACCCTCGATCTTTCCTTCCTCGGAGAAGAGGGCCCGGTCCTCCTTGCTCTTGAGGGCCAGGTCTCCGCTTTCGATCTGGCCCCTGACGATCTTGACCGCCGGGGGGAGGGCGGCCGCGACTTCTCCGGCGCCTGCGGGCACCGGGTTGTCGAGAACCTTGATACATGCTTTCAGTACCTTTCCCTCCTCTTTCCCGCCTGCCCTGGCTGCGACTCGTTCCGCCTTCCTGATGACCCGGGTGGCCTGTGCTCCCAGATTCTGCACCGCGCGCTCGGCCTCCTGTCTCCGGTCGAGACTCTCTTCCGCCGCGTCCTCGAATCTGGCGGCCTCCAGGTAATTGTCCCCATCTTTGAGGTTCTGAAGGGTCGCAGTCTTCTCCTGCATCATCTGCTCATCCGCCGCGATCTTCGTCTCCAGGTCTGCCGCACGCTCGCCGGCCCGGGCGATATCAGTCTGCGCCGCCTCAAAAATGCCGAGAGCATCGCGTGCGGCGTCGATCTGCTTCTGGGTGTCCTGCACCTCCTTGACCACGGCAGTGAGATCGTTGACAGCATTGCCGATGGTGCTGGTGACCTGCCTGAACTCCTTCATCTCCTCGGGGAAGGCCCCGGCCAGGTACCGGCCCTGCCCGCGCTGGATCTTGAGGATCCCGGTGATCAGGTCGGCTGCGGCGGCGTAGAAGCCATCCGGATCCTCGGGGAGGGGCCTGGCGATCTGCTGCTCCATTGCAGAGAGAAAAGAAGGGAGCGAACGCTCGGTGACGGTCTTCAACCGCGACGGGATATCATCCCGCCCCTCTGCGTCGCCCAACAATGCGAGGACACCCTTGAAGTCCTGGAGGGAGGCGGCGACCGTTGCCCGGGTCTCCCCGGTTTTTGCCTCCAGTCGCTCCTCCAGTTCCCCCTCGCGCCTCTCCAGCCACTCATCGACATCGCCGACGCGAAGGGTAAGGATTTCCTCCTCGTTCTTTCCGAAAAGACCCCTGAGAAACCTGAACATCACCGATCTATCGGTGGCGGGGTATATAGGGTTTGAGGGGGATCAGATCACATCTGAGGAGGCGATCTGCTTCATCCGCTCCACTCCATGGATCTGATCGATCACCCCGGCGACCGCCTCGGGCACGAGGTTCCGCCAGTCCTCCCCGGCGATCATGCGGCGGCGGATCTCAGTTCCGGAGAGGGTCTTACGCATGACCATCGGCATCGTCCGCACCTTCATCCCCATCTCCGAGAAGAGACGGATGACCAGGGGGTTGTTGGAGTAGACCACGTCGAAGTACGGGGTCATCGAGTAGACATGCGAGACCCAGAGGGCGTTCCTGCGCAGGTCTTCAATCGGGATGGCATAGAAGGGGATCCCGATCTCCTCCATGGCCGCTGAGATCATCATCACCCGCTCGCCCGCGGTGAACGGGTTCTCGATCTCGTGGGAGAACTGGGCGCTCCCGACCCCGATCACGATCTCGTCCACCTCTGGCGCGATCTGCTCGATCACCGTGTGGTGGCCGTTGTGGTAGGGCTGGAACCGCCCGATGTAAAACCCGCGGGTCATGCACGTCCCGCCAGGGTCGCGATCTGTGCGGCATGCGCCCCGGCCACAAATCCGGCATCGATATTCACGACGGTCAGCACCGAGCAGGACTGGAGCATGCTGGCAAGCGCCGCCTCGCCACCGCCCATGTAGCCGTATCCGGTCGAGACCGGGACGCCGATCACCGGTCTGTCCACGAGCCCCGCGACGACCGCGGGCAGGGTTCCTTCCCGTCCGGCGGCCACCACATAGACATGCGCCCCGGCCAGATCCTGGAGGGCCGGGAAGAGGCGGTGGACGCCCGCCGCCCCGACGTCGTAGGCCGTCTTCACCGTGCAGCCCATCTCCTCGGCGATGACCCGCGCTTCCTCGGCGACCCTGATGTCGGCCGTCCCTGCGGTAAGCACGGCGACGACCCCCTTGTGCTTCTCGGGTGCACCCCCCTTTGAGAGGACAATGATCTTTGCCCGCTCCTCGTGGCGGGACAAGAGCCCTGCCTTCCCCGCGGCCACTTCCACCGCCGCAGCCTGTGCCGCACTCACCCGCGTCGCCAGACAGCGCCCCGCCGCCTCGGTGTGGCGGAGCATGATCTCGACGAGGTCGTCGGTCTCCTTCCCCTCGGCAAGGACGACCTCCGGGATCCCGCACCGCATCTCGCGTCCCAGATCGATCCGAGCAAGTTCTCCGATCTTCGCTATTCTGAGCCCGGATATTTTCTCTATGGTATCGTCGAGGGAGAGTTCCCCGGCGGCATAGGCATCGAGCACCTCCCTCAGGTCCCTGTCTGACGACATATTCCCCTCGTACATTAGATAGACCCGTTCCCGTATATCATGCTCCCTCTGTCGACAGGCATAAACCCGTGCGCAGACCACCTCTCGGCAATGACCTATCTCCTCTATGTGGCCGGCTTCGGGGCAGCCGCTACCTTCTTTCTCTGGCTGCGGGACGCCAGGATCTTCTGGCGCACTGCCCTCCCCGGATACCGGCAGGCGGCGTACCGGGGCGTCCTCTACTCGGCCCTCTCGCTCTTCGGGTTTCTGATGGCGTACACCTCTGAGGATCTCGAGTTCCTCGCCCTGGGTGCAGTCCTGCTCGCCCTGTATCTGCAGGGGCGCCAGGAGCGGGAAAAAGTCTGGAAGGGCGGCGAGAACGCCGTGGATCGTTTCCTTGGCACCACCGGACGCAGGTAAGATAAGGCCCTGGCCGAAATACATACAGAGGAGACGTATTGATGCTTCAGAAACCACGTGGTACCAGGGATTTTCTGCCCGACGAGATGGCGCGCCGGCGGGCCGCGGAAGCGAAGATGCGCGAGGCCGTCGCCAGGTGGGGATATGGCGAGGTCTGCACCCCGACCTTCGAAGATGTGGAACTCTTCACCATACGCTCGGGCGAGAACATCAAGAAAGAGATGTACACCTTCGAGGACAAGGGCAACCGACAGATGACTCTCCGCCCCGAGGTGACCGCCTCGGTGGCGCGGATGTACGTCAACGAGGGGCGTTCTCTCCCCAAGCCCCTCAGGTGGTTCTACGTGGCCGACTGTTTCCGGTACGAACGGCCGCAGAAGGGGCGGTACCGCCAGTTCTGGCAGTTCGGCGTGGAACTGATCGGGGCCGACTCGGCGTCGGCCGATGCCGAGGTGGTCATGGTGGCCGACGACCTCCTCAGGTCGGTGGGCCTGGAATATGACCTCAAGGTCGGGTTCCTCGCCCCGATGAAGCATCTCCTCTCAGGGATCGAGCCCGGCCTCCAGCGGCAGGTGATGGGTCTCCTGGATAAGCGCGACTTCGAAGGACTTGCAGGCTGTCTCCAGACCTGCGGCCAGGACGAACTGGAGGACGCCCTCACCGGCCTGGTCTCCTGCCGGGCGCCTGAGGAGGCCTTCGAGATCTGCGGCGAGATCCCGGAGAAGACGCGGATCGAGGAGATCTTCTCCATCCTCGACGGCTCTGAGACCGAATACACTCTCAACTTCGGGATCGTCAGGGGCCTGGACTATTATACCGGCATGGTCTTCGAGGGCTTTGCTCCCAACCTCGGCGCCGAGAGTCAGGTCGTCGGCGGCGGCAACTACCGCCTGGCCAAACTCTTCGGCGGGGACGATGCCGCCAGCTGCGGGTTTGCCATCGGGTTCGACCGGGTGATGGTCTCCCTCGGTGAGACCCCGATGCCGCGCCCGCCCCTGGTCGCCGTCCTCTCCCAGCCTGGGCTCCTGGCCGTGGCCTTCAGGACCGCCCGCGCCCTCCGTGCGGCCGGAGTCACCGCCGAACTGAACCTGCTCGACCGCGGGATCGGGGCGCAACTCTCCCATGCGGCGAAGACCGCCGACTTCGCCTGTATCATCGGCCAGCGCGAGTCCGAGGCAGGGACCGTCACTCTCAAGGACCTGCACACCGGTGAGCAGCGGGAGATGAGCCTCTCAGAGGCTGTTGCCGGGGTGAAGGCCGTTGGTGATCGCTGAAGACCTGGCCAGGCAACAGCGCAGCATCTCGGTCGCTGAGTTCTTCGAGAAGAACAAGCACCTGCTGGGCTTCGACTCCCCGACCCGCGGGATCATCACCACCATCAAGGAGGCGGTGGACAATGCCCTCGACGCCTGCGAAGAGGCCGAGGTTCTCCCTGACATCTATGTGAGCATCAAAAAGAGCAGCCAGAGTGCCTACCGGGTGGCGGTCGAGGACAACGGTCCGGGGATCGTCCCGGAAAATGTCCCCAACGTCTTTGGCAAACTCCTGTACGGCTCGCGCTTCCACCAGATCAGGCAGAGCCGGGGGCAGCAAGGGATCGGGATCTCGGCCGCGGTGCTGTATGCTCAACTCACCACCGGGATGCCGGCGGTCGTGACCTCCCGGACCTCGGCGAAGGTTCCGGCCCACCGCTTCTCCCTGATGATCAGGACCGAGACAAACGAGCCCCAGGTGCTCACCCACGAGGAGGTCGTCTGGGATCGGACCCATGGGACCAGGATCGAACTTGAGTTCACGTCCACCCTGGCGGCCAGAAAACGCCTCCTCGAATATCTCAAATACACCTCGGTCGTCAATCCGCACGCGCGGATCCGGGTGGAGATCGACGGCGAGGCCGAGACCTTTGAGCGGGTCTCCGCCGAACCGATCCGGCCGCCGCAGTCGATCAAACCTCATCCGCACGGCACTGAACTCGGCACTCTCAAGCGGATGGCGGCGGCCGATCCCGACCGGCCGCTGGTCGAGTTTCTGGTCGACTCCTTCTCCAAGGTCGGGCAGAAGACGGCGGTCGCCATCGCAGAGGCGGCCGGGCTCGCGCCGGGAACCCCGGTGGGCACCCTCGGCGCCGCGGAGTTGAAGGCCCTTCATACCGCGATGCAGACGGTTCATGTCCCCCCGCCACCGACGAGCATCTGTCTCTCCCCCATCGGGGAGGAACTCATCGCGAAAGGGCTTGAAAAGGAGTTTCAGCTCGACTTTGTCAGGGCCCGCACCAGACCGGCTGCGGTCTTCTCCGGTCACCCCTTTGTGGTCGAGGCGGCGATCGGGTATGGGGGCAGACTTGAGGCCGAGGGATCGGCGCAATTGATGCGTTTCGCGAACCGCGTTCCCCTCATCTATCAGCAGGGGGCGTGCGCGATCACCGGGGCGGTGGCCGGGGTGAACTGGAAGAACTATAACCTCTCCCAGTCGGGCATCCCGACCGGTCCGGTGCTCATCCTCGTGCATGTGGCCTCCACCAATGTCCCCTTCACCTCGGAGAGCAAGGACGCCGTCGCCTCGATCCCCGAGATCGAGCGTGAGGTCACCCTGGTCCTCCAGGAACTGGGACGAGAACTGAAGGCCTGGCTTGCCCGCCGGGAGAAGAACCGGCAGCGCCAGGACCGGGCGCGGGCGGTTTGCGCGGTGATGCCAGCGATCGCCGAGAAGGTCGCGGAGATCGTGGACAAACCGGTCCCCGACATCTCGGCCCTGGAAGGGCGGATCATGCGCAAGGTCGTCGCAAGGAAACAGGTCCACGACGGCCGTGTCGTCATCGAGGTGAGGAACCATACCGATCAGGCGGTCGACCTCACGATCTACGACCTCTCCCCCGACGCCGGCGAGGACGCCGTCCCGGCGCCGTCGTTTGCGAGCGGGGCCGACGGGGAGTACACCCGCGTCTGGAACTGCACCCTGCCGGCAGGCGAGCGGTGGCAGGCGGCGTATGCCGGGAGGGGCGGCGGGTTCGTCGACCTCAAGGGTGTGGACGACAGGAAAAAAGTGGTCCTGCCGTTTGTGTAGGGCCTGTCTCTCTATTTTTGGCTGTGTAGATTCAGACTGATCGACGTGCCTTCCCATACGCTCGCACCGGGGGCGTTGCCCCCCGACTCCCGGGATTGCAATTGGGAGGGAAGGCAGACGAGAGATCTTGAAGAGACAATTGCAGTCCCCTATCCTGACGCCGGAGGGCGGCAAGCCCCCTTTATACCGGTCACTCCAGATGATCTCTCCGGAGCCGGCATCTCCCTGATTCTTCAGACCCATATTTTTATACCCTCCACGCTCGTCCCATGAGACGATGGATATCGTCTTCCTGATCAAGGACCTGATCAAGACCAGAGACCCCCAGGCATGGATAAACCGGAGGTTCAAGGACGAGCACCGAGTTCCGGTGGACTTTCGGGTATTCAGGACGATCTCGACCCATGAAGGTACTGTGTATGCGCTCTCCCCTGAGATCCAGACGGTCAGCGATGCGGCGGTGCGGTACCGCCTCTCTGAGATCAGAAAGGACGATATCGTCATCGACATAGGGGCCAATGTTGGGGGGTTCTGTATCCCGGCCGCCCGGCACTCGGCGCATGTCTATGCGGTCGAACCGATGACCACCGAAGAACTGCGCCGGAACATCGCCCTCAACGGTGCCGATGTCACGGTGATCGAGGCGGCCCTCGGCGACGGGACCGAGCAGGAGATTGCCTGGCGGGACGAGGTCCGACAGGTTCCGACGATGACGCTTGGTCAACTCAAGGAGGTCTGCGGCGGGTGCGACATCCTGAAGTGCCACTGCGAAGGGGCGGAGTGGTCCATCAGGCCCGAAGAACTGGAGGGAATACGCCGGATCGAACTGGCCTACCACCCCGAGAAGCAGACCGGGGCGGACCCTGAGGAGCTGCTTGGCTCCATCAGGTCGAGGTACGTCACCGAGTGGGAGGAGGTCGACGGACATGCCCTCCTCCATGCCCGATGGGTGGATTAATCCGTACCGGGACGCAAACAGTGAGAGTACGAAAGGTCGGTGATGTGGCGATGAGAGGTCAGGTGGAGACAGAACAGAAGGCTGCAGAGCGGCTCTATGCGATCGCAGAGCGGTGGTATGGGCAACTCAACGAGGGGCAGATCCCCTCGATCGCCCTCCCGACCAGGACCAAGCAGAATATCGAGTACGATGATGGGAGCGGGGTCTGGAAGTACGGCGATCGGGAGAGTGTCAGGTCGGCCCAGACAGCGAGGGGGGCGGTCCACCTCCTGAAGATGGCATATGTCGTCGGGTTCCTGAAACAGCAGCTTGCAGAGAACCGTTCCTCGACCCTGAGGGAGATGTACTACATCTCTGAAGGCTGGAAGCAAGCGAAGTTCGCGGCGCAGGACGAGTCCAACAAACTCGTCGAGGATCTGGAGATCCTCACCGATATCCAGCGCGAGGTCTACCACCTCCGTCCCGAGGAGAATGGCGCCTCGATCTTCGGGCCGATTCGGGTGCGCGAGCAGACCCGCCGGGGGATGCGCGAGCTGCACTGCCAGGACGACGTCGGCGAGACCGGGTACCAGATCCCGAACAATGTCGACGCCCTGGAGTTCGTGGACCATGACGCAAACTTCGTCATCGCTCTGGAGACCGGCGGTATGTATGCGCGCCTCATCGAGAACGGGTTTGACGAAGAGTACGGCGCGGCCCTCGTCCACCTCAAGGGCCAGCCGGCGCGCTCCACCCGTCGGCTCCTCAAGCGCCTCCACGAGGAGTTCAAGCTCCCGGTGATCGTCTTCACCGACGGCGACCCCTGGTCGTACCGCATCTATGCCTCGGTGGCGTACGGCTCGATCAAGGCGGCGCATATGTCGGAATTGCTGGCGACGCCACAGGCGCAGTTTTTAGGGGTGCAGCCCTCGGATATCCGGGACTATGACCTGCCTGCGGATCATCTCTCCGACCAGGATGTAAATGCGTTGAAGGCGGAGCTGACCGATCCGCGGTTTGCGACGGAGTACTGGCGGGAGCAGATCGGGCTGCAGCTTGAGATGGGGTTGAAGGCGGAGCAGCAGGCGTTTGCGAGTCAGGGGTTGGATTTTGTGACGCGGGAGTATCTGCCGGCACGGTTGAGTGAGATGGGAGTGTTGTGATTGGTCTATATTAATAAAAAAAGGGATCGAATATGAATCGTTCTCCTTTATCTTGGAAATCATATCTGGATGATATAAATAATGTTGATTCTTTTATGACCCGATATTACCACTATCTGCGGATTGTAATGGTTCAAGATGCAATTAAATATCTGCAGAATAATAATTTCTCAATACAAAACTGTCTGGATATTGGGTGTAATCGCGGATACTATTCTGCAATCTTTGGGGATCTTGGGGCACAGGTTGATGCTGTCGATCCGTACCTCCGTTCCGATCTGGTCATACGTCATCCTAATGTAACATATCACAAGGCTGATTTTTTAAAATGGACGGTGGACAAGAAGTACGATGTTATTCTTTTCTTTGAGGTATACGAACATATTCCGCCAGAATCTCGTGAGATCTTCATAGAAAAAATAAAACAGTCCCTGAATCCTGGAGGAATAATTCTATTCAGTGGTCCCAATTGCATCTCTTTATTTTACTCTGGAGGATTCATCAAGAGTTTAATCCCTCGAATCCTGGGAAAAATTCCAGAGATTGACTGGCATTACAAGATCCCATTTTTTTTCTATCGAAAATTGTTTAAGAATGATGAATCTCAGATAATTTCGTGGCAGACAAATGGAATTACGCTGGTTTTTTCCAATAAAATTGAATTAATGCTTGGTAAATCCTGTACTCAGCGATTATTAAATTTAGATCGATGTGTGTCTAGGCTGACATCTGGGTTGGGTGCAAATTATTTTTGTATAGTCCAGATGAAATGATGGTTTGTAACCTGTGACATGATTATGCATAGTAATGTTGTGTGGTCAAAATACAGCATACGCCGGAATTCTAGAATAGAGGCAATGAATGATAGGTGTTTATTATCCCGATCTCTCTCCAGTTGAAGAAACATTTCGACTCTTCAAGATCCCATGGGAGTGGTACGACCCCGCGCATACCTATGACGTGGTTATCGCCCGCAGAGGAGAGGTTGAGACAGCCGGTGCCTATCTTGTCGACCTCTCTGAGAAGGACTATTTTGCCGAGATTGCGCGGATCTTGAGCGAAGGTCTCCCTCACTGCCATGAGCCAATGGTCGAGATCCTCATCGACGAACTGCGCCAGGTCCTGAAGGAGCACACCCTCCTCGTGGAAATCCCCCCGGTGCCGTGGGGCTACTCGTACACTGTTGCCCTCACCCATGACGTGGACATCACCTCGGTGCGGGAACGGCGCTGGGTCTCGGTCGGGTATGCGGTGTACCAGTGCCTGCGGAAAGGCATGGTGAGGGACGCTGTGCGGATCCTCGGTGCGAAGTGCGGGATCGGAAAAGATCCATGGAATTGCTTTGAGGAGTGGATGCGGCTAGAGGAGGATCTCGGCGTGCGCTCGACATGGTTCTTCCTGCCTGAGAAGGGGAAGGCAGGGGAGGGTGCGCCCGCGATCCGGGCTGGGTACTATGACCTCGACGCTGAGTTGATCAAGAGGTTGACTGACGGCGGCTGGGAGGTCGGGGTGCACGGCCTCGACAACTGGCGGGACGCCAGTGCGGCGCGGGAAGAGTTGCAAAAGGTTTCAGACCTCACTGGTGCTACGGTGGGAACGCGCGTTCACTGGCTGCTCTTTGATGAAGATTCCTGGAAGAAACTCGATGAGGCGGGATATGTCTATGACTCGACGTTCGGGTACAACGACGACGTGGGCTTCAAGGCCGGGACGATGCAGCCTTACCGACCGCAGGGGTGCGAGCGCCTGCTGGAGGTGCCCTTGATCATTCAGGATGGCGGCCTCTTTGGGGGGAAGACCTGGAACTCGTCTGATGACGGAGGCCGTGGGGCATGCCTCTGTCTCTCTGAGGAGGAGGGGATGCGCCGGTGCGAGGAGGTGCTGACGTATGCGAAGCAGTATGGGGGTGTCGTCACCCTCCTCTGGCACCATGTGAGTATGGCGGCACCGAAGAGGTGGGGCGAGTTTTATCGTGTCCTGGTGGGGAAGGCGATCGTGGACGGGGCGTGGGTGGCACCAGAAAAGGAGGCGGTACAGTGGTTTAATGCTCGTTCAGATGCTGTTATCCACACCGAACACGTACCTGATGGTATCAGAATCCGCGTACCTGGTATCGGACTGGATTCATCTCTTCCTCCAATGAGGATACGGATCCACACCAATGGAGCGGATCTTGGTAAAATAAACGGTGATTATATTGAGGGAGCGCAATATAGTGATCTGCGGTGTTCATCTTTGGATATTCTGGTGAAAGTGCATGAAGGTACTGCTGACTGATGGGAATTACAAACATACCCTTGCTGCTGTCCGTTCTCTTGGTAAGTGGGGGGTGGAGGTTGGTGTCGTGTCGCATATCCCCTGCAGTGTCTCTTTCTGTTCTCGATACTGTACGTATCGGTATCATGCCCCGGATCCGAAAAAAGACGCATCATATGCCCAGAGGATCCTTGATATTGTTAAACAGGATCACTATGATGTTCTTCTCCCTGTCAGTTATGCCGCGGTCATGCACCTCTCCGGGATCAGGGATGAACTGGAGCACTTTGTACACCTCCCGATAGCCGATCCCGTCGCCCTTGACCTTGCCGGTCATAAGGATGAGACCATTAAAATTGCGGAAAAAGTCGGCGTTCGTGTTCCTAAGACCTATTATCCCCACAATATTCAGGAAGTCAGGGAAATTGCGGAAGAACTGCGATATCCTGTTGTTGTGAAAGGCGCCGAGGAGGCAGGATATGTCGGCTATGCAAACACGCCAGAGGAACTGATCTCCCGGTTTTCGTCGATATCAGAGTATCTACCGATCGTGCAGGAGTATATCTCTGGCGATGGCTACGGGTTCTTTGCCCTCTATAATCACGGAGAGCCGCGGGCAATCTTTATGCACCGGCGGATCCGTGAGTACCCGGTCACCGGCGGACCAAGCACCTGTGCGGAGAGCGTCTTCGATCCTGAACTGAAGCGGTGTGGTATGGCAATGCTGAATGAACTCCGGTGGCATGGCGTCGCCATGGTCGAGTTCAAAAAGGACGCACAGAGCGGGGAGTACGTGCTGATGGAGATCAATCCGAAGTTCTGGGGGTCGCTTGACCTTTCCATTGCCTCTGGTGTGAATTTTCCCCATCTTGCATGCAGGATAGCACTGGAAGGAGATGTAGAACCTGTTTTTGAGTATAAGGTCGGCACGAGGTTTCGGTGGCTCTTTCCTGGAGAACTATTCCATGGGATGACGAATCCCCGCGCGATACCACAGATTGTGCGGGAATTTTTCGACGGCAGCACGAATACAGATGTTGAACTGACCGACATCGTGCCAAACGTCGTGGAGATTGGGATGGCTGGTGCTGAGTTTATCCTTAGGGTGGCTCAGGGTCGTTTCTGGAGGGCTCATGGACAGGTTCGTCGCTGACTTTCATATCCACTCTAGATACTCTCATGACTCTTTCATGCGTCCGGAGAAAATCCTCGCCGTCGCAAGGGAAGTGGGGCTGGATGTGGTGGCGATCACCGATCATAATTCCATTCAGGGTGGACTGGAAGGTAGAAAATATCAGGAGAGGTCTGGGATCCAGGTTATTGTCGGCTCGGAAGTTAAGTCTGATGCTGGGGATATCATCGGGCTCAGTATAGAGGAGGAGATCAGATCTCGCGCGTGGAAGGACGTGATTGACGAGATCAAAGGACAGGGTGGGATTGTAGTCCTGCCCCATCCCTATCGAAGTCATCATTCGATTCAGGATCTTGCGGAGGCTGTTGATCTGGTTGAGGTATGGAATGCTCGAAGTACGCCAGAACAAAATGCTCAGGCTCTGGAACTGGCATCAAGACTCGGGAAAAAGGGCCTCATGGGAAGTGACGCTCACCTTTATCGTGAGATCGGAAGCGTGAAGGTAGCCTATGAGGATGATTCCTGGGTTCTAAATGAAACACTCTGTGCAAGATATGCCAGCACGCGGGATATCTGCTCCAGCCAGGTCATTGGACATATGCGGAAGGGAGAATTCCTTTCTTTGATTCTGGAGGGCGGGAAATGGGTGGCAAGAAAGGTTCTCTGATGGTGCTTTCGGACCACTATCTCACCTTTGTAAAAGATCAGATCGAGTGTATCGCACCGAAATTTGAGCAGGTGGATGTCTGTGTCCGTCACAACACTCTTGCCGAGGTCTCGAACTATCTCCCTCTAAATCGTCTGAAACCGTTCCGGTTGTGTTCGATACTGGATCGATCTGAACTGCCTGGGAATATCTCTGTCTATCCCTGCAGTCTTCCCTATCTCCCCCTTGAACAGATGAAAAAGTCACTGGGGGACCGCTTGTTCAGGACAGTTGACGATCTGATACAAAAGGAACAGATCAAGTGCGACCTCATCCATGCGCACTTCCTGTGGCCGAATGGATATGCCGGGGCGTTACTGAAGGAGAAGTATGATGTCCCTCTCGTGGTGACAGCCCACGGGTACGATATCTATGACCTTCCATTCAGGGATCAAGCATGGAGAGATCGGATCGTCTGGACACTCGAAGCCGCCGATGCGATCATCACTGTCAGCCAGAGTAATGAGGTGTGCATCAGGAGACTCGGGGTCATGAAACCCGTTCATGTCATCCCGAACGGCTTCAGGTCAGACCTCTTCTATCCGCGCGACCAGGGAGAGTGCAGGCGGACGCTCGGCCTCCCTCTGGACAGAAAGATCTTGCTCACCGTCGGCAACCTTGTCGAAGTGAAGGGCCACAAGTATCTTGTCGAGGCGATGGCTGAGGTGATGAAGGAGCGAGAGGATGTGCTCTGTGTTATCGTTGGATCCGGGCCGCTGAAAGGGAAACTGGAGGGGCAGATTAAAAGTTTGGGACTGGAGGAGCATGTTCACCTTGTGGGGGGGAAGCCGCATGAGGAGATCCCAATATGGATGAATGCGTGCGATGTGTTTGTGCTGCCGAGTTTGAGGGAAAGTTTTGGGATTGTGCAGGTAGAGGCTATGGCTTGTGGAAAACCTGTCGTGGCGACGAGGAATGGAGGGAGTGAAGAGATCATGGTTTCTGAGGATTATGGTTTATTGATGGACATTGCTAATTCCAGGGATCTTGCAGAGAGAATTTTGATTGCTTCGGATAGACAGTGGGATAGTGTAAATTTACGTGTGTTTACTGAGCATTTTTCATGGGAAAATATCTGCAGACAACTATATGGGATATATACTCTTCTTGATCTGTAATCATGATAAAGATAAGTTGGCAATATGGTCTTTTTTGAATATATGTATAATCATAGAGTATATCCCAAAAGTATCCAGGTCTTGATCCATCATCGGGATCGAGACTCTTCCTGGCCATTCCTCTTTCTCCTCCACTTTAACCGGCATCACAGGGTTCTGGAGTCGGCGTCCCCGGCGCGATTGACGGAGGAAGGGGAGTGATCCGACGTGCCGCCCACAGAGAGAATAAAGCATGTTCCCTCACTCTCTCCTGCCGGGGGGAGACCCCCCATGACGAGGATAGGGAGGGGCGGCAATAATCTCTGGAACGACACCGTGCTTTCAGAAAATTCTTCCACTCACCTGTTAGGGCCAGGCGAGTTTCGGGATCACCTCATATTCAGCATTCACTGATTATTTCTATGATTAGACTCTTTCTGTGAAGTAATACGCATGAAAGATAAATCAATTGAATCTTCGTGCCATTATATTGATTTATATATGTGATACAAAGATGGAGGTCATTGTATTAGGATGATGAGATTGAGGGTGTCTGTACCTCATGATAGAGTTGAATATATTGTGTTGCGACTGTGTCATATAGAAACATATTTCTAACGTTCAGGCTCTCCTTCATCATTTTAAGAATTCTATCTGGTTGCTGGATCAGAGACCCCACCACGGAGATGATCTCATCATCTGGAGTGTACCTGTCGAAGATCAATGAACATTTTGAGAATATATCGGCATAGTCAACATCTGCGCGAATGATGGGGACTGTTCCACACATCAGATACTCAAATACTTTATTTGGGGATATCTTCACCCAATAAGAGGTATCTGGTTTGAGGAGACAAAAACCCAGATGTGCTTTTTCTGTTATTTGGACCACTTCTTCTCTTGGGAGGAATCCGGTGAAGTGAAATCTCCCTGGATATTGTTTAGAGAGGTGTGCAAAATCGTTGATAAGAGACTGGTCCCCTGTCCTGCCACCGATAAATACATTTGTTCTAGGATAATTGGCCAGTATCTTGTTCGAAATATTGAGAATGAGTGCGATATCTCGGTCATAATGGTAGTCAAGGGATCCAAAATATACCAGATTGATGGCTGAATCTGCTGAAAATGACTCTATTTTTTCATTGATGATTTGGATATTGTAATCTGATGATTCTGGGAAATTAGGGACTGCTTTAATATTTGCATGTGGGAAAATGTTCTTACAAGATGATATGTAACTTTCCGAGACAGTGACTACACCTTTCACCGCTTTTGTAGTTATCACTTCGTATATCCTTTCAATGCGAGGGTGAGTAATTCCAAAATGTTTTTTACCATGTTCATATACTTCGTGCCGGTCATAGACAATAGTCGTGTTCTTGCAAATCTGTGTCATTTTTTTTGCAACAAGCAGGAGAGATGGATCATGAACGTGAATTATAGATCGATTACTTTCTTTCCAGCCTACCAATTTGAGACTTTTTTTAACTTTTTTCTGGATTATCGGTGTGAATGTATGGATGTTGTATAATACTGAGTTTTTTCTTGAATTTTGTGTATCAAAAAGATTTATCCTGTATCCTTTCTCTCCGTGATTTGAAAATGGACCTTCTTGAAGATTTGGATAAAATCTATTGATATGGATGCGGTAAACAAGGTACCCATTTTTTAAAAGGAACTTAATATGTCTGTTAACTCTGCTATCTTCTGTGGGATGTATATCTAGGACAATTACGCTGGTAGTCATAATCTTTGTTGTTGGTATCTTATATTCCTGTGTTCATACCTGATTTTGTTTTTTCATTTAATTATTCATTTTTGTGGACAAATATTTTCTGCTGGCAACCTGGGCATCGTTGAGTTGCAACTTCATTCAAATTTTTTTCAGATCTGTACCTCTCTATCAATGTGATAGGATCGGTCCATCTGGCAAATGTGCCGTCTATGCATATTTCGTTGTCGTGGTATCAAGAAAAATGTAGAAAACAGGCATGAACTTATAGCAACAAATCTAAGATCTTTGAGGGATGAGCGATGCAGATGTACAATATTCTCCAGCAGGATCCTGAGATGTGGCACCTCTTCACCTGTAAGGAGGAGTATGATGCATCATTTAGGGATGGATATGATCGTTTCCCCCACTATATGAGCAATAACCGGCAGGTCTTCGAACCCAGGGCTTCACAGTACCTCTTTGAGCGGGGGTATCATCCCGAATATCCTGAGGGCCAACCCTTTGCGGTCTGCCTCACCCATGACATCGATGTCGTCTATCAGTCGTACCCGAAAAAAGGGTTCGATCTCCTCCTTGCCCTGGCATATGGAAACAGGGCTGGTCTGATGCAAGGTGTCAGGAACCTGAGGAGCCCGAAATATCCTCTCTGCAACTTCGAGGAGGTCATCGCTCTTGAGGAGGAGTATGATGCTACGTCGACTTTCTTCTTTCTCGCCCTCCAGGACGGCGACCAGGACCATTCCTATCAGGTGGAGGATCTGGCCTGCGAGATCGGGACGATCGCAGACTATGGATGGGAGGTGGGCCTCCATGGCGGGCATCAGGCCTATGCAGACCTACAGAAGTTGAAAGACGAGAAGGCGAGGATGGAGAGGGTGCTGGGCCGACCGGTCGCCGGATACCGAAACCATTTTCTCAGGTTCAGGGTACCTGAGACCTGGGAACTCCTGGACCAGGCAGGGTTCCTTTATGATACGACATTTGGCTATGCCGATTGTGTCGGGTTCAGGAACGGAATGTGCTATCCTTTCAGGCCCTATCATGGTAGAAAACACCAGGAGATCGGGATCGTCGAGATCCCACTCACCGTCATGGACTGCACCCTTGACAGTTACATGCGCCTTGGTTCCATGCAGTCCTGGGACATCGTCAGGCATCTCATCGATACGGTGGAACGCTGCCATGGCGTCATCACTCTCCTCTGGCATAACACCTACCTGACTGGGGACAGGATGAAGTTCTATGAGAAGATCTTACGCTACTGCAGGGAGAAGGGTGCCTGGATGACGGGAGGAGACGGGATCATGAAATTATTAAACCCATAATTTGTGGTAGAGTAATGTTTAGGAAGCGTTCCATTCCTCTTTTGGATGCGATTGTTAATGAGATTATTTCTAAAATCTATATAATTTGGGGCCGCTTTCATGAGCGGTTCATTGAAAATCCTACCTATGTGGGATTTTATTCCATATTGAGCGGTTCAGTTTTAGGGCAGTTGGTGATGCTACTGGCCACTCCAATAATTACTCGGCTGTATTCTCCCTCTGATTTTGGTATTCTGTCTCTCTATACGATGGTCGTTTCTGTGCTTTTAGTTTTTGCTACATTAAAATATGAGTTGGCAATACCACTCCCAAAGGAGAATAAAAAAGCAATAAATCTAATGACACTTTGTTTTGGATTGACTTTTGGGATAAGTGTCATTAGTATCCTATTGATTGGTCTTATTGGGAGGGTATTTGCTTCTGAAACAGACCTCTCTTTATTGTCGCCATACCTATGGGTGATTTCACTGAGCATTTTCGGAGGGGGGGTTTATAATATTCTTAATTACTGGGCAATTCGAGACAAAAAATATTCGGATATTGCAAAAACACGAGTTAACAAAAGTGTTTTTGGATCTACTGGGAAGATCGCCTTTGGTATTTTTAACATGGCTCCCTTAGGCCTGATATTGGGAGAATTTATAGGGCAGATTACTGGTGGTCTCACTTTTCTGAGGTCGTTTCTGGCTAAAAACCGGCAGGAATTGAACTGTATCTCATGGAAAGCAATGGTATCTATCGCAAAACAATATTATAGATTCCCACTTTATTCCTGTCCTTCTGTCTTGTTTAACACACTCGCATTTCAGATGCCGGTGCTCATGCTCATCAGGCTCTATGGTCCTGAAACTGTTGGTCTATATACTCTTGCGAACAGTGTTCTGGTTCTGCCTGCTTCCTTAATTTCTTCGGCAGCATCTCAGGTTTATCTGGGAGAAGTTGCGCAATTTATTCATAGAGATCCGGCAAAAGTCAAGAAGTATTACCACGCAGTAACACGTAAACTTGCTTTTATCTCTTTACCTACAATTTCACTCATTGCAGTTCTGGCTCCATTTTTCTTCCCGTTAATTTTTGGCACTGTATGGGATGAGGCTGGATTATATTGTATTGCGTTATCTGGGATGGTAATCGCTCAATTAATATTCTCTCCACCTTCGATCTTACATTATTGTGGTCGTAATAACTGGGTTTTGCTCTTTGATATTTCCAGAACTATCCTCACTGGAGGTGTATTCCTCTTGTGCGCAATGTGGGGATATTCACCACTCCTTTCTCTGGTGCTTTATAGCATTACGATGGCTCTGATGTATGTTGTCAATTACTTTATGAACCTCAAGGCAATCGCATGTTTAACAAAAGAGTAAAAACATGATAAACCTCCATCTCAGATCAATAGATTGTGGAAAGAAACCTTGATCCCTCTTTTAACGGCGATAATGTCGGTTGAACCGTATAATTTTGCCTGCCTGCGCCTATTTTTCCATCTTAGAGGTTCGATCGAAGATTGTTGATCTTTGATTGTACTATGAATTACTTTTTTATGGCAGTTATGATATAGTGATATGCGAGACCATAGATTGGCCGGTATGGTGAATTCATTCGTTTAATATTCTTTTTTTTCTCTTGATATTTATGCTCAGAGTAGCCTTTGATGTAATTATTCCAAATATGGGGGGAGTGATCGCTCTTTTTGATTGCAAACATAGAATGATAGAGAGTTTCTATATTTTTTCTTATCTTTAATAGATCCAGGATAAAATTAAGTAAACGACGAGTAAAGTTGAATTTATATCCTGAAATGCTTTCAATATAGAAGAAGTCTTGGATTAAATTTTCAATGTCTTTCTTACTATAGTAGTGATAGTGCGTGAAATTGAACTGTGAATATTTATATGTACCAAAACGAATTTCAAGATCTCTAATTATCCTGAAAGGTGATCTGCGAGTTGGAACTGTAAAGTAAAATGTTCCTCCCGGTTTTAATATCCGAGAAATTTCTTTGATGACAGTTTTATCGTCTTTGATTAATTGTATGGTTGATAAACAACATATGAAGTCAAATGAGTTCTCTTTAAATGGGATGTATTCTACTGAGCTCAATATAAATGAATAATTTACATTTGATTGAAGATTATGGGGGTTTTGGATGTCCAATGAGATTATTCTTCTCGATTTGCTCATGAGTATATTGGTATAATAACATTCTCCGCATCCTGCATCCAGAAATAATCCTTCATTAGGTGCATTGAGGATCAAAGATGATGAAGGCTCAGAGATCATCATGAAGTAATCTACAGTCCGGTATATTAATATTATGAATATATGTTCCCTGTTGTTCTTGTAGGCAGAATCGAGTGTATAGCAACTGATAGTCTATATTGTAGTAGTCACAGGTCGCTATTTTATTCTTCTAGAAGGTAGTTGGCATCTGTTTAGAAGGGTATTTGATATTGGCATGATCCGAAGAAGGAGAGATAAATCAGTAATCTCGTGCCGAGAAAAGCAGAAAATTTTGATCGAAACATCTTGGTGAGTCAGATCAAGGCACGGGTTATATTGTGGGAAAAAAGTTGATCCATGAAATCCCCTTTATTGTAACTCCTGTGCACGGAAAATGGAAAGTTTTTCATTTCAAGTAGTGTTTTAATATCATACTATATATTGGAAGCCTTTGAGAGTATAGAAGTAATTTTTTTATTTCCTAGAAGGTTGATCAACCAAGATATTTTCAAATTATAGGGAGAATGATCTATGGATCTTTATTTTCAGTCGTTCTGCAAGGCATAACCACTGATATCCATAGCGGAAGATCACACCGTAAAGGAATAAACATGGCCACAAGATCTTGATCTGTGAGAGTCTCATCCCTGTTGTTATGAGGAAGAGTTTCATTTCCCAGAATAGATTCATTTTATATTTATCAGGGTCAAAATGGCGATTGATATAGTCTTTTCCGAGCAAAAATCTGCATGTTGTAGGATAATTATTAAAATAATCTGAAAATATTCTTTGTGAGTAAATTAACTCTTTTTCATTGGATTCCTGAAGAAGCAATTCCTTTTCTTGTTGCATTTGAGATAATATATCTTTTGCAACAGGACTTCTAGATATTATCAGAGAAACTCCTGTTTTATCTGATTCATATTGTTTGATCCAAGCATCACCTACTGAAATGTCTGACGCAGCTCCAAAACGATCATTACAGATGAGACACCTCTTCTGAGCAAATACCGGGAAAAATGCCAGGGTATGATAAATTTGTGCGAAAAATTTCTCAGGTCTTCTTGAGATGTGGATGGTTTCTTGGTTATTGAGTTCAAAAACATTATTTCCAGGCCATCCCATCCCTCTGTAAATTGACCTCACTTTATGCTCGTCGATTCCGTGCATCTTCAGATAATACTTGTATGCATTCAGGTTCGGGACTCCCCCACAGAAAAAACTGATTCTTAAGAGTATTTTCTCGCTGATGGATCTGTTTTGTTCTTCATATTTACGGAGAGCAGAGATCTGACATGGTGTTCCAATAATAACATATCTGCCGCTCATCTTGGACAGTTCTTTCAAGATCATATTTACAGGGATAGGAAAATACCTTGTTCCTGCATATCGGAGGATATCGTCAACATCATGAGATAAAAACGGATAATTATCAAATGGGGATTTGTCGCTTGGTTTGATCAATACAAAACCATCAATAATCTTGTTTGTTTTCAGATATCGCAAGAGAGAACTTACAATACCTCCTGATGATGCACGGTATCTCAGAGTATTGTCTAACGAATAACCCGAATAGATCCCATTATATGCTCCTATGATGGAGTTATTTGGATATTTATGCCCTGAAAGAATATCATTTGAATGACAAACGTCCAGACACAGCCCGCAGTTTATACATTTATTTCCGTCAATATTAGCGATAAGAATTCCTAATTGGAGATCTTTATGAATGGATATTGCTGATTTAGGACATGCTGAGTAACACGTACCACATCCATTACATAAATGAGAATTAACTACAGTGTTGATGTTTTTTGTCATACACACCTGTATTGGGATAAAACTTTAGACATTGTTCATAACAATCTCTTTCATAGTTTCAGATGAATTCTCGTACCTTGGCATGAATCTCTGGATATGCTCTTTCAATTCTGTATTGTGTGAAATGACATAGGAAATCCTTTCTTCAATGTCTTTGGTGCTACAATTCGAATAATCAACAACTAGATGTTCCAGTTCGAAGAGTTCCATGATCTCAAAGTACTTGTCGGCCCAACCTACTACTATTGGGACAACGCCTACCTTCAGGGAGGAGACCATTCCGTGAAATCTTGAACAAAGTGTAAAATCACAGCATTTCAATAGGGACTTGATTTCATTTGCTCTTAAATCGTCCTGTATATTTAATATATCGTCTTTGTTTTTGCATTGGTTGAAGATGATGTTATTTATGTACCGATCGTCTATCTTGCCCTGGTCATCTACTTCGTGTGCAATGAGTATCACATGATATCCCTTGGACTCGATCATAGTGTCAATAACTGCAGATAACATTTTTACTATGGGCATGCCTCCCCAGGTATAAAGATGAGTGTTGAACAGCACGGAAACATATTTTTTTGAGGGATCAAGACGATACCGTGAATAGATTTCCTGATCTTCATCGTTGCTGGGGTTTGGAAACGCAAAGGCCAAATCTGGCACGAATTGAATATGGGGATTACGGAGGTGCAACCTTTTGAGATACTCAATTGATTTCTCCCCTCTGGGCATGATGTAAGTAACGTTGTTTAAACCGCATTTTGCGCAGAAATTAATAAACCAATCGTCCGAAGGACCAATAGATTGTGGCATACAAAAATATTTTTTTCCCATTATTTTTGCTATTAGCATCTGCTCTGCCCAATAAAGTGCTGAAATCCTCCTAAAATCTTTTGAAAATGAAATGCCTGCGATTTGCAGGATACAATCACAAGTATCAATGTGCCGAATATGGGGTAATTTATATTGTATCTGCAGGTTGAAATGGCATAGAACAACTTTATTTAGGATTATAGATAGTAAGTCTCTGACTAAGAATAGTAAAGATACTCCAGAGTTTAGGTATCGATTTTTCACATGTCTCGGTGATAAACTACTAAGAACCTCAATATCTACTGACTTCGAGGCTTTATTTATAACTGATATATCGTATTTAGGGTTGGTAGATAGAAGAGAGATCTTATTATTTGGATCGATCTCCATAATTTTTCTGTAGGTTTCAAAGACCATGGCTTCAGCACCTTTACTCCGTACTGATGCTCCAGTTATCAGATAATTTTTCATGACTCACTCCTTCTTTGCCACTATGATGTAATGGTACGCAAGTCCATAGATCAACCAGGACAATGGGTGAAAATGTTTGAAATTCTTTTTTCTCTCTTGATGTTTATAATCTGAAGATTCTCCAGTACAATTATTCCGGATATGAGGGGTTTCATCACCTAATTTAGGTTTGAATATAGAATGAAAAATATTTTCCACGCCTCTCCTCACTTTGAACAGATCCAATATAAGATTGCATAATCGGCGAATGAAATTAAATTTATACCCAGAAACGATCTCGATCTGGAACAAATCTCTAGTTAGATCTTCAATGTCTTTTTTGGCATAGTAATGATGATGAGTAACATTAAACTGTGGATAATTATATGTCCCAAAACGAATTTCGAGATCTCTGATTATTCTGAAAGGTGATCTGCGAGTAGGAATTGTAAAATAAAACATTCCCCCCGGCTTCAATGTCCGAAATATTTCTTCAATCGTGGCTCGATCATCCTTGATAAATTGTATGACTGATAAACAGTATATGAAATCGAATGAATTATCATTAAAAGGCAGGTGTTCTACTGAGCTCAACATGAATGTAATTTCTTTTTTATGGATTTTTTTTGGTCTTTGTATATCCACAGAGATTATTTTTCTTGATTTGCTCCCGAGAATATTAGTATAATCACATTCTCCGCATCCCAAGTCTAAGAATAACCCTGTTTCTGGAGCGTTAAGAATCAAGGATGATGTTGGCTCGGAGATCATTGTTATAATACTATTTTCTGTGGAACATAAGAGGATTCCTGAAAGATCCCTGTAAGAGATTTTGCAGGTAAAATCTTGTGCATAAAAATAATACATAATAAAATATTATTCTCTTATATCTGCCCGATTCTTGATTGAGATAATAGAAAAGGTGAACTTGATCATCTCGGAAAAATCCTTCATAAAGGTTAAAGATGGAGAACCTGTGACTCAACCACGAGGGTTATCGTTTGATTTAATCGGGATCCCAATAGCAGTAAACATCGTTTTTATGGCTCTGTAGAGATCCTCACCTATTCTTATTGCATATGTGACAGAACTACCTTCCTCCGTGCTTGCGCTTGGGGACTCTGCCTCCATAGACGACTATAATGATGATGTTGCTGTCCTCTACCCTATCGTGTGGTGAATGGTCCGGGAGGTGGCATGCCATCCGGTACAGAGAGATGTCAAGATGATTTCTACAAAGCCGTATTTATCTCGTTCTGATCGCCATTTTAGGGTTATAGGGTTCAAACGGGCAAAGCTCACCGCGTTTGTGACAGTGGTCGTCAATGCCACCATCTACCTCGGCGAGATCGTCTATGGTCTTGTGCTCCTGATGTCGAAGCGGCATCCATGACGAAATTCGAAGCCTTAAGGTGCAGTTCTGGGTATGCTCTGGTCCGGTGGTTAAGAACGCAGGGAGAAAAAAGTGAAAAGGGTTCTGCAGAGTCCTTCTTATGGAGTGTGAGGGGGAGCAGTTGGGGGGTGGCAGTTCCCTCCCTATCAGGATTTTAGGATGAACTCCTGACTAAATAATCCACGATGGTGATCCTCCAATCGCAACCCTCATCCTCTCCCCGTCCCAACCATCTCCACCATGAAGATCCTCACCGTCGTCGGCGCCCGCCCCCAGTTCATCAAGTGTGCACCCGTCTCCCGCGCCCTCAGGAAAGAGCACGAAGAAGTCCTCGTCCACACCGGCCAGCACTATGACCGCGAGATGTCAGACCTCTTCTTCGAGGAACTCAGGATCCCGCGCCCTGACTACAACCTCGGGATTGGTTCAGGCACCCATGGCCACCAGACCGGGGCGATGCTCGCAGGCATCGAGGACCTGATCCTCAAAGAGGAGCCCAACTGCGTCCTCGTGTACGGCGACACGAACTCCACCCTGGCAGGCGCCCTTGCGGCAGCCAAACTCCATGTGCCGGTGGCGCACGTCGAAGCGGGGCTGCGGAGTTTTGACCGGAGGATGCCAGAGGAGATCAACCGTGTCCTCACCGACCACTGCTCCGACCTCCTCCTTGCCCCCACGGAAACCGCGGTGGAGAACCTGGCCCGCGAAGGGATCACCGGCGGTGTTCACCTCACCGGCGACGTGATGGTCGACGCTCTCCTCGACAACGCCGAACTGGCACGCCGCTCCTCGCTCCTCGACGACCTCGGCCTGACCACGCGAGAATACCGCCTCGCCACCGTCCACCGCGCCGAGAACACCGACGACCCGACGAAACTCACCGCGATCGTCAGGGCATTGACCGAGATCGGCAACGTCGTCCTCCCCTGCCACCCAAGGACCGAGAAGATGCTCAAGGGTTTCGGGCTCTGGGAGGAGGCGAACGAGGGAGTCAGGATCATCTCGCCGGTCGGCTACCTGGAGATGCTCGCCCTCGAGGCCGACGCAGCGCAGATCCTCACCGACTCGGGAGGCGTCCAGAAAGAGGCCTATGTCCTCGGCGTCCCCTGCATCACCATGCGTGAGAGCACCGAGTGGGTCGAGACCGTGCAGGACGGGTGGAACGTGCTGGTCGGCAGCGATTGGCAGGAGATCGTCAGGGCTGCGAGAGAATTTGTGCCGGAGAGCGGGAGATCTGATCTCTTCGGGAAAGGCGATGCGGCTGTGAAGATCGTGCAGGCGGTTCAGAGCTTTATATAATCATGCACAGAGTGAATGGAAGATAGATGCTGAAGAGATCTCCACGATGGGATCTCGTCGGGAAGGAGTATGCGATGGCAGTCATCTCGCGTCTCCCTGAGATCACCCGTTTTGTCGCCTGCACCCGCGAGGTCGTAAAAAAGGGGTTGTGAACGATCTACCGTTCCACAGCCTTGATATGTTTATCAGTCTTCTTGACCAGTTCGTCCTTGCCCTCGATCCTTGCGACCTCGCGCACCACTTCGAGGGCATGGACTGACTCCTCCAGGAAACCGAGGATATCTGCCGGGAAGACCTCGATCCCGTACTCTTCCAGAAGCGCCTCGCTGATCTGGCGGTGATCGAGCCCGGTCTCCCGGTATTCGAGGATCGTCTTCGCGAATTTTCGCTCAGGACAGCCACAGTTGGGGTTGTCTTTACATTTACAGGCGAGGAAGTCGTGGTGGATATTGAGGAGTTGCTCCCCGATATGGTGATCGAGGGAGCGGTTGGTCATCGCCGGGGTGACCGCCTCAAGAAACGCCGAGTTGAAGACACGGTCGGGGATGCGGACTCCGATCGCCCGCTCGATCTTTCTTGCCGAACGGAACCTCGCCTTTTCTGCGATCACGACGCGTCTCCGGCCTCTTCGTCGAACTTCTTGAGCGACTTCACCGCATCGACCATCGTCTCGATCTCGGCAAGCCACTCGTCGAAGATCGTCGGTTCGCTCTTGCTCTTCAGGAAGGTCGCGCTCCACTTCCCGCCGTCGATGATCTGAGCACCGATCCTGGCGGCGATCTCGAGTGCGGCCTCGGGATCCTCTGCGGCTACGTCCCGCCCTTCTTTCACCAGGTCTTTCGTCTCGCCTTCGAACTCCCCCTCAAGGAAGGTCTTGCACGAGGCGAAGAGGGCGATCAGGGAGAGTTGCACGCCGTCGACGATCTCTGCGATCTCGTCGTCTTCGGGGAGCGGCTGCATCACGATGACCTCTACGCCCTCCAGTTTAGCGATTGCTTCCTCCTGGGTGAACCGCTCGTTCTGATACAGTTTTACGATCTTGAGCACCGAGATGGTGATGTCCTCGACAAAACTCTTGAGGACCTGGAAGCCCTCGGGCATCTCTTCACCCTCTGCATCCCCTTCGAAGTCGGATTCCCTGAGCGTTGCAAGCCAGTTATTCCAGCGCTCTTCGCTGTAGAAAATATAGAATAACTTCATTGGCTCCTGATTCTGTCCCCTCTTCTTGGCCATTGTAATAGAGGTAGAATACCCCGAATTAAAGAACTTTCTATAAGTGAAGAGCGGACCGGGGTTCTTTCCGCCCGGTCGATGGAAAAGTGCTTTATCTGATGTGAAGGATAGAGGCGTGTATGGAAATTGTTGTCGCAACTGACGGGGCGGGAGGGCTTGATGCGATCGCTGCCACCGACTTTGGTCGGGGCGAGACCTTCACCATCGTCTCGACCGAGAAGCATGCGATCAGCGCGGTCAGGGTCGTCGAGAACACCGGCCGGCGGGCGGCGCAGGGTGCCGGGATCGTTGCGGCCGAACAGGTGGCTGGAGAGGGAGTCAACGTGGCGGCCGCCGGCCACTTCGGTCCCCATGCCGAGGAGATCCTGGGTGAGGAGGGGATCGTGATCGCCCTGATCCCGAAGGTGACGGTGCGCGAGGCGGTCGAGCGTGTCCTGGCCCGCCTGGAAGAGGGGGGATCTCCCCAATCTTCATCACCTTAAAACGCCCACCCTCAGGGCATGCTTCCCGACTGCCTCAGAACGTATCTGAGGGCGCACGCCCCGCTCGTCGTCGCGCTCTCAGGCGGGACCGACAGCGCGGTACTTCTGGCCGCAGCGGTGAGGGCCGGTGTGGAGGTGGCGGCGGTGACCGTGGCCACCGGGCTTGTCCCGCCTGAGGAGGTGGAGGTGGCGGCCGGGGTTGCCCGGACGCTCGGGGTGAGGCACGAGACACTCTCTGTCGAGATGCTCGCGCGGGAGGCCGTGCGCGAGAACACCCCCGAACGCTGCTATGTCTGCAAGAGAGCGATGATGGAGCAGGTCATCGCGTGGGGGAAGGCGCATGGCTATCACTACGTCGCCGACGGCACCCATGCCGGCGACGACCCTGCCGGTCGGCCCGGGGTGCGGGCACTTGCCGAACTCGGGGTGCTCAGCCCGTTTGCAGCCTGCGGCATCGGACGCGAGGAACTCCTCGCGCTCGCCGCGGCGTGGGGGGTCGAGGTACGGCCCTCCTCCTCGTGCATGGCCACGCGCATCCCGACCGGGATCACTGTCACCGCTGAGGCGATGCGCCGGGCGCGGGAGGCCGAGGAATTCCTGCGGCGCGCCGGGATCCCGGGTCGGATCCGGGTACGGGTCTCCGGCCGGTCGGCACGGATCGAGGTGCCTGCCGGGTACGAGGAGCAGGCGCGGGTCCTCATTGCCGGGGTGCGGGCCGTTGGATTTGATGAGGTCGAGGTGGTCTGAGATGGGAACGGTGCTTGTACGTTTTGGTGAACTCTTTCTCAAGAGTGAGAATGTGCGTCGGCTGTATCTGCGAAAACTCCACCATAATATGGATCTGGCCCTGACCGCCTGCGAGGTCGGGCATGAGTTCGAGGTGCACCGGGACCGGCTCCTGATCCACGGCCCCGACGCGGTGGCGATCGCGCGGGTGGCGGCGCGGACCTTTGGGATCGTCGACGTCGCGGTCTGCACCCAGACCGGCCCCACCATTCCCCAGATGGGCGCGGCGGCCCTTGCCCTTGCGGAAAGACACCTGCGGGCGGGGATGAGTTTTGCGGTGCGGGCCAGGCGCCAGGATGTCGAGGGGATGACAAGCCAGCAGATCGGGGCCGAGGTCGGGTCGGTGATCTATGATGCGATCCCCGGTCTGAGGGTCGACCTCTCCCACCCGGACTATGAGGTCTTTGTCGAGGCGCGGCCGTATGGGGGCCTGGTGTACGACGAGCGGGTTCCGGCGCCCGGCGGTCTCCCCTTCGGGACGCAAGACCGGGTGCTCTCGCTCCTCTCTGCAGGGATCGACTCGCCGGTGGCGACCTGGCAGGTGATGCGCCGCGGGTGCCTGGTCACCCACCTCACCTTCGACAGCGGTCGGTGGCAGGGGTCAGATGTCCGTGACGCCGTCCGCCGCCATCATGCCGCCCTCTCGACCTGGTGCATGGGCCACCCCCTCGACCTCCTCGTCGCCGATATGGAACCCTTCTTCGAGGCGATGACCGGGGCCGCCGACCCCCACTACCGCTGTATCCTCTGCAAACGCTTCATGTTCAGGGTGGCGGGGGGTGTCGCCAGAGACGCAGGAGCCCTCGCACTGGTCACCGGGGACAACCTCGGTCAGGTCGCCTCCCAGACCCTCGCCAATCTTGGTGTGATCGAGGCGGCGGCCGACCTCCCGGTCCTCCGCCCCCTTCTCACCTATGAGAAGAACGAGGCGGTCGCTCTCGCACGCATGATCGGAACCTTTGACGAGGACGCGGGCGACCTCTCCTGTGCGGCCGTGCCAAAGCGGCCGGCGACCCAGGCAAAGATCCAGACGATCGAGAAAGAAGAGGCAAAGTTCGATCTCGAAGGTCTGGCCGACGAGGCCATCGGCGGGGTCAGGCGTATCAGGGCGAAAAACGGGAAGATCGTCAGGGAAGAAGAGCGGGTCTGAGAGCGGGATCACCGCTTCGTCGCCGCCCCGCCCCTATCCTCCCCGTGGGGGGTCCGGGGGGTCTCCCCCCGGCGCGAGAGAGTAACAAAAATGTCTTCGTTTTTCTGTGGGGCGGCCTGTCTGATCGACGTGTCTTCCCCAATGCTCGCACCGGGGCCGCTGCCCCGGACCCCCGGGATGGTGATTGGGAAATGCGAGACACCCACCCTCAAATATGGCCATATTGCCCCTTGTTTCAAGAACAAAACCCCTGATCCGGGGTCATATCGGGCTTCTTTTTCGTTCTTACTGTAGTGCCGTTCTTTCGTGCAACGTGGGGAAGGAACCGGGTCTCTCCTGGCCTCCTGAACCGTTGTATGACTGGAGATAATATCCTGGCATCCGGACTACCTGGTACGCCTGCGGAAGGGACGGAAGAGGAGACAGGATCCGGGGTGGATTTCCCGGGATCTGGCAGTGTAGAATACTTTACACATCCAGAAAAAAGCGCTGCACCGACCCCATCAGAGCCGGCGCTATTGTTCGCCTTACGAGGAGACGATCGAGAGACCGTTCTCCTCTGCGATCCTGGTATAGGCCTGTGCCACATACTCGGCCTGGGCGCGGGTGAGGCCGTAGGTATTGAACTTCCAGACCTTCGTCGCCCCCGGAATCACGCCCATGATCCCCTGTTTCTTCAGAGCGGAGGAGAGGAAGAAACCGCGCTTTTTGTGGGTCTCCGCGACCTTGTCGAAGGAGCCGGTGGTGTCGACCCTGGTCAGGGTGTGGCGGCGCGGCATCTCGGACCTGACCTCGGTCCCCTCGATGGACCTGAGGGCGTCGACGACGAGGCGGCTGTTGGCGAGGTGCTCATCCCAGTGCCGCACCCGCTCCTGCACATGCGGGAACGAGGCCATCATCCCCATGAGGGTGACGCCCATCAGGGTGCAGCCCATCATCTCCACCTCCTTGATCCCGAAGGTCCGGCCGGTGACATCACCCTTGATCTGCGTGGTCCTGAAGACCTCCTCGGCCCGTTCTGAGGTCGTTGCCAGGACGCCGGACGGCGCCGGGGCGGCCATGCTCTTGTGGCCCGAACCGACCACGAAGTCGGCGCCCAGGGCCTTCCCGTCCACCGGCATGGTCCCGACGGTGTAGGCCCCGTTGACCAGGACCGGGATGTCGTGGCTGTGAGCGACGCGGGCGATCTCCTTCACCTCATGGAGGTTGCCGTACTGGTAGTCGACCTGGTCGATGAAGAGAAGGACCGGCGAGCGGCCGAAGGTCTGTTCCGCCTCCTCGATCCTGGCCGCTGCGGCCTCGGCGGTGATGATGTTCGCCTCGTTCTTCGGGATCTCCAGCGGCACCCCCCCGGCATTCTCGACGGCGATGAACTCGGTGTAATGGGAGAGCCCGGTGAGCATCACGGGGTCGCCCTTCTGGACATATGTCCCTGCGACCGCCAGGAAACCGCGGCGGGCCCCGGGCACCACCCGCGCCTCGTCCATCCCGACGAACGCCGCGAGATCCTGGTGGAAATCGGCGATCGGCGGTTTCTGGATGTAGTCGAGCCTGAAGGGTTTTTTGCAGTTATCGCAGACCGAGTAGCCGTCGCCATAGGCGATGACCGCCTTCATTGCGTCGGCGGTCAACCGTCCCCCGGCCTGAATGGGATCGATGTTGATGTACATCTCCTCCACATCGCGCAGCTCGATCTCGGCGGTGCACTTCACCTGACCAGCTCCTGCTCGATGATCTTCACCTGCTTCTGCAGTTTTTCCATCTTTTTTGCGACAGATGCCTGCTGCTCCTCATCGAGGTCGTGCGTCGGCGCGGTCTCCCGCATCAGCGCCCGCAGGTCGGTGAGGAGGAACATAGCCTGAAAGATTGCGTCCACGGCCCGCTGCGTCATAAAATCACCACCCTCATATTGTGCCTCCGCAATAAATAGTGGTGACGCTCTCTCCTTTACTTTCGGGGTGCGGAGATCAGTCCTATATATGACGGCAGAACGAGGGATCAGTGGGCATGAAATGTGTACATATCGCCGATACGCACCTGGGCCTTGCGGCCTTCCATACGATCGACCCTGATACCGGGATGAACCTGCGGGAGCGATTGGTCTACGAGAACTTTCTGGCGGCCGTCGACGTGATCGTGCGCGAGCGTCCCGACGCTGTTGTCCATGCCGGCGACCTCTTCCACCAGGTCAGGCCAAAGACCAGGGCCTACACCACCGCCCTGGAGGGGCTCGACCGTCTGGCCGCGGCCGGGATCCCCCTTCTCGTCATCGCCGGCAACCATTCGATGGCCAGGACGCGATATACCCAGTCTCCCTTCACCGTCCTAGAATACCATGGCGCCGAGGTGCATGCCGCCTACCAGTATCGGTACGAGGCGGTGGAACTGGGCGATACCCTCTTCCATCTTATCCCGAACATGCTCGAGGCGGGGGACTACCGGCGGGCCTTCGACGAGATCACCCTCTCCCCATCCGGCCCCAACCTCATGGTCACTCATGGACTGGCAAGCATGGTCGCCGAGAAGAAACTCCACACCATCGCCGAGCACGAGATCGACAGCACCATGATCTCGGACGCCTTCGAATACATCGCCCTCGGCCATTATCACGGGCAACTCTCGGTCGGGGCAAACGCCTGGTACAGCGGGTCCATCGAGCACTGCACCTATGGGGAACTGCGAGACCGGAAGGGGGGGCTGGTGGTCGACACGCAGAGTGGTGAGGTGAAGCATCTCGATCTTCCGCGCACGCCGATGTATGATCTCGGTACCATCGAGGGCGCCGGGCTCTCGGCCCGCGAGATCGTCGACGCCATGGCCGGGAAGGTGGAGAGAGTCACCGAAGCCAACGCGATGTGCCAGGTCACGATCGCCGGGGTGGACCGGGCGACCCTCAGCGCTGTTGGTAAGATCGGCACCGGGGAATGCGCCGGGCACCTCCTCGATCTGAAGGTCAGGACCGAATGTGCCGAGGAGGACCGGCCCCGTCTTGCCTCCGGCGACCTCTCCGGCGTTGACTATGTCGCGGAGTTCGGGCGTTTTCTCGCAGAAAAACATCTTCCCGGACCGAAACACGACTACGCCCTCAAAAAAGGGCAAGAAGTGTTGAAGCGGGTGATCAGGGAGCACGCGGAGGGCGACGATGCTCCTGCATAGACTGATCCTCCACAACTTCAAGCGGTACCGCGAGGAGGAGATCAGGTTCCGCGACGGGATCACGGGAATCGTGGGGAACAATGGGGCAGGGAAGAGTTCCATCACCGACGCGATCCTCTTTGCGCTGTACGGTGTCCAGGGGGGGGTGGACGCCGAGTACGTCGTCTCGTCCTTTGCTGGCCCAAAGGACCGTTGTGAGGTGCGCCTTGAGTTTGCGGCCGGCGGCGAGGAGTACGTCGTCCAGCGCACCTTCAGGAAGACGGCCGGGTCGACGCAGCACAAGGCCTCGCTCTTCATGCTCGGCGGCGAGAAGCACCTGGCCGAGGGGGTGAGTGCCGTCGCCTCTGAGGTGCAACGAGTCCTTGGGATGGGGCCTTCAGACTTCAAGAGCACGGTCTTTGCCGCCCAGAAGGATCTGCTCGCCCTCCTGGACGAGCGGCCGGCGGCGCGGAAGGAGTGGTTCATGAAGATGCTCGGGATCGACTACCTCAAGGAAGAGGGGCAGGCGGTCCTGAAGGCAGAACTTGAAGGGGTCGAGCATGAGATAGGGAGGGCAGACGGCAAGCTCTCGGTCCTTGATGAGGATGGCATGCAGGAGGCTCTTGAGACATGCCGGGCCGAAGTGGCCGGGGCCGGCGCGCAGGTGGATGCGTGTCATGGAGCACTCTCGGGCCTTCGTGCGGAGGCAGAGGAGACCGAAGCCGAGCGAGAGGCTCTTGAAGCGGCCGAACGTGAGGTCATCAGGCTCACAGAGATGGAAGGGGCCTGCAGGAGAGAGATCGAGCGCCTGAGGTCGGAATCAGCTGCGCTGGAACGTGAGGTGGAAGCGGTCTCGAAAAACCTCGGCGATTACGATGCCCTCGCTGCCTCTGAGAAGGAGTACGAGGGGATCGTCTCCACCTATGAAACGTGGAGAGGGCGTAAGCACGACCACGACCTCCTTGTAGGACGGCGCACGTCTCTCCAGGCTGAAAAGGTGCGGGAGGCTGAACGGCTCGACACACTCTCGGCCACTCTCGCACAACTCGACGTCGACGCCGCCCGCTACCGTGAGCTCGAACCATCGGTCAGGCGGTTGGGGGAGGTGCGAGAAGAACTGGAGGTGCTGAAGGTCGACGAAGAGCGGCACCGGCACCTCTGTGACCATCTTCGTGCGGCAGAGCAGTATTTTTCCGAGGTCGAGCGGAGTACGGCCGGGCTCAGTCGGGAGGTGGCGGCGCTCAGGCAGAGGGACGCCGAACGCGCCGACCTCGAGCCCGGGGTCGCGAGGTACGATGAGCGTCGTCGTCTCAAGGAGGTGCTTGATCTGGCGGCGGGCCATCACCGCGAGGCCTCCCGCCTCCGTGAGGAGATCCGCTCGGCGAGGAACGAGTACGCTGCCCTGGAAAATGTCATCCTGGGGCTTCGCCGCGATGCGGAGGCGCTCGGCGACCCGGCCGTGGCCCTGGAGGAGGCGGAGGAAAGGCGTGCGACGCTCACCTCGTCCCTGGCCACTGCCAGGGCCGGGCGCGAGGCCTCTGCCAACCGGGCGGCGTCGGTGAGGGAGCACCTGCAGGAGATCGAATCTCTCGGCGCGGACTCGCGCTGCCCCACCTGCCACCAGCCCCTCAGGACGCACTATCCAGACCTGGTCGCCGGGCTGGAGGAGGAGGCCGCCGCGGCCGAGCGGGAGGTCAGCGCACTGGACGCCGGGATCGCCGAGATCGAGTGCGAGCGCGCCAGAGTGGAGGAGGAGATCGCCGGGATCACCGGGCGTTGCCGCGCCCTCCAGGGGTTGCAGGCCGAGATCGCAGCCCGAGAGGAGGCCCTCGTCGAGCGGGGCCGCCGGTGCGATCTCCTTACGGCCAGGTGTGAGGCCGAGGAGCAGGCGATCGCCGCCCTCGGGTTCGGGGTGTATGACCCCGGGCATCACGAGCAGATCGTCAGTGAACTTGCGTCTCTCTCAGAACTCAAGGTAAGATATGACCGATTGTCAGGGGAGACGGCGGCCCTGCCCAGGAAACTCGAAGCCCTTGAAGCCCTTGACACCGGGGGGAGCGCGGCGCTCGTTGCCATCGAGGTAGCGCGTCTCGATTGTGCGGCCCACACTTATGATCCCGGCCAGAAGGCCGGGCTCGAAGAAGAGGCCGGGCGGCTTGAGGTACTCTGGAAAGAGTACCTCGCGGCCGGCGCCAGGTGCGAGGGTCGGCAGAAGGTCGAGGACGAGTACGACGCGGTGAAGAAGGAACTCGCCCGTCTTGACCGTGCGTGTGTCGACTGCACCGCCGGGATGGAGACCCTGGGCTTCGACCCCGATCTCTATGTCCGTCTCGGCAAGGGGAGGGAGGCGGCCGAGGAGCGGCACCGCAGGTATCTTGTCCTGGCACAGGAGGCGACCCGCCTTCCTGACCTGAAGAAGCGGATATCCGCGCTCGCTTCAGAGGCCCATGTGGCTGAAGAGCACCTGAACGAGGTGCTTGTGGCGAGAGAAGCCCTGAACTTCGACCCCGATCGTCTCGCCGGCGTGCGCGCCCGCGCCCGCACCGTCGCCGAGGCGGCCCAGGCGCGGCGGGAAGAGTTGAGCAGGCTCCAGAACGAGGTCAAAAATCTTGAGATGCGCAGGGAGGAACTGAAGAAAAAAGTGCAGCAGGCCGGAACGATCAGAACAGAGATCCAGGCCCTCGAAGAGGAACGGGAGAACCTGAAACTGGCCCGCACCCTCCTCGCCGAGTACACCACCTACCTTCTCGGCGTCGTGCGCGGGCGACTGGAGGGGGTCGTCGGCGAGGTGCTCGGCGAGATCACCGACGGCCGCTACGACACTGTCACCTTCGACGACGACTTCACCCTCATGGTCAACGATATGGGCGCCGACTACCCGGCTGCACGCTTCTCGGGCGGGGAGCAGGACGACATCGCCATTGCCCTGCGCATCGCCCTCTCCAGGTATCTCGCGGCCATGCGCGGGATGGGCGACCCTGCGGTCCTGATCTTCGATGAGATCTTCGGGAGCCAGGACGAGGAGCGGCGGACCAACCTGATCCGGGCCCTCAGGACACAGGAGGTCCATTTCCCCCAGATCTTTTTGATCTCTCATATCGGCGAGGTCCATGAGGAGTTCGAGACAACGCTCCGTGTCGAACAGGGCCCTGGTCCTGAGAGCCATATCGAGGAGGTGTCCGGGTGATCCCCCTCGACGAGAACGATCTCAATGGTGTTCTCGGTTATCTCGGAAAGATTCGCCCTGCCGACCTCTCTTCCAGGTTTGCCAGGGCCGGAGGCTATGATGCCTCGTCCTTCATCTCCTGTGGGGAGGAGTGGGAAGGATACTTCTCGGCGGTGGACGGGAGCAATGCCATGGTCCTTGAGAGCGGCAGTTTCTCTGTCGTCCTGGTCAGGGCCGTCGAGACGACCTTCTCGGGCGGCCGGAGAGCCCATGCCGGGGAGACCCCGCTGCGCGCGTTCAGGATCGGCCCCGAGACCGAGAACCCGGCCTATGGGGATCTCTATGCCGCATGTTTTGAGAGCACGCCACTCAGATCCCTTGAGAACGAGGACCGCTCCCGCGCCGCGTCCGTCCTCAGGGACACCCTTGAGTATTCGACTGCATTACGTCTTGTCTCGAACCTTGATGCCGGGGATATTCTGGTTCTTGACGGTGCCCTCAGGGTCGACCACGAGAGCCACCGTCCGGTCCTTCAAGATATCCTGAGGTCTGCCAGACGGCGTGGCGTTCTCATCGCCGCGGTGACCAAGATGGCGGCGTCCACCTGGGGTGGGGGGATCCCCCTCGTCCCCGCCGCTGCGGCCCTCGCCCATGACCTGGGGAGGAACGAGGCATGGTACCTGGAGGTGCCCCCTGAGGTCATGGACGCCGAGCGCTACGAGGAGTGGCACTTTGGTGACACCTATGTCGCTTCCCTCCATCCGAAGGCGCCCCTGGCCTTCAAGGTGGAGGTGCCCAAGGGCACCTCATCTCGATCGGTCGAGACCACGTTTGCCGCCCTGACTTCCTATGCCGACGACGGGAGGGTCACCGGCTATCCTTTCCCCCTCTTCGACGCCCATCGTCTCGTGACCATCGGCGCAGACCAGGTGGAGCAGGTCAGACAGGCACTCATCAGGGGGATGAGCGGGCAGGGCATGACCGGGAGCGAATACAAGGCATATTTTGGTGATATTCATGACACATTTGCATCCTATCGATAACGACGACTCGGCCAAGTACCGACTCATCGGCAACAGCGTCCTCTCGTACCGTTTCATCGTCCCGCATGACGCCAGGATCTATGTCGGCGATCTGTTGAAGATCACCGACCGGACAAAGGGCCTGACTTTCTATGCAAAGGTGAGCGATATCTGCCATGCCTGCAACTTCGCCGATCCCAGATGGGACACCAGGCCTTATACCGGTCGGTTCTACGAGATGGGTGAGGATGTCTTCCTGGGGGTGGAGGCGGTCCCACTCGGCTACCTCGATGAGGGAGGGAGGTTCAGAAAACCGAACACCGTCCCCTCAAAGTTCTCCGAGGTGGTCGCCGATCCCGATGCCGTGGACTTCGCTTTCCTCAGAGAGGAGATGGGCGAGATCGAGGTCGGGCTTCTCAAGAACGGACGGGGGGTCGTCGAAGGTGTCCCGGTCGCCCTCCATGCAAGGGTGATGGCCCAGCACATGGGAGTCTTTGCGACCACTGGCATGGGCAAGAGCAACTTCATGAAGGTCTTCTCCGCTTCCTGCATGAAGGCGCGGGAGTTCGGGATGCTCATCGTCGACCCGCACGGTGAGTACGCCACCGGGGGGCGTTCTTCCACCGGCGATCCCACCAGGGGTCTTCTCCATTATACAGCAGGGGGAGACGGGCTTGCGGTCTTCACTATCGACCAGAAGAAATTGAAAAAGTACCACCTCAACCGCCTCTGGCTTGAGTACGACGATATCAGGGCCTCCGACCTGAACATCCTCTTCGATCATTCTGATCCGCAGCACGATGTCCTCGAACTTCTCGGCGACTTGAAAGGTTCTGACCTCATTGCGTTTTTTGAAGAGACTGATTTTGTTGATTTCGACGTCGAAAACTACACCGGCGGATTCAAGTGGATCGCACAGAAATTGCGCACCTCTCACCCGGGTCCGCTCAATGTCCTCAAGCGCCACTTTGAGATCCTGACGCGGAACAACGATTCTTTCTTTAGAAAAGAGGGGTCGGCCATCCCTGAGATCATCAAGGCCCTTGATGAGAACAAAGTTGTCCTCATCGACATCCCTGCCATGAGTGAAAGGAGCGAACTCTTTGTCCTCTCAGTCATCACCCGCAAGATCATGGCGCGCCACCGCGAGTGGGGGGTCGACAAAGAAGAGGAACCGCCCCAGGTGCTCATCGCGATCGAGGAGGCGCAGCGGGTGCTCGGCACGGGAGGCAGACGGACCCAGGTCTTCCGCGAGGCGGCGATGGAAGGAAGGAAGTTCGGGGTCGGGCTCTGCGTGATCACCCAGCAGCCCAAAAACATCGACCCAAGAGTCCTCGCCCAGCTCAACACCTTTGTGGTGATGGGACTTGGCGACCGGGGCGACCGTGACATCATCGCAAGCAGCGCAAAACAGGATCTCTCACAGATGGACACTGAGATTCAGACTCTGGATACCGGTGAGGCGGTCATCTCCACTCTGAAGATCCCCTTCCCGGTGAGCACGAAGATCCACGCCTTCGATCCATACATACAAAAATTGAACCAGGACACCCGGCGCCCGATCGACGACGGGCTGAAACGGGGTTTTTTCTGAAGAAGTTCTTGTCGACGAGTAGATCCCATAACCCTATGCCTGTGACTGATACACAGTGTACAAGAACAACCTCAGAAAGATTAGCCCTCTGCCTTCCCAGTCCTATCTTTCTATATTCCAGGGTCCGGGGGCAGCGCCCCAGGCGTGAGTGTGTGAGAAGGCACATCGATCAGACATGCCGCCCCAACCGAAAGATTTGAACCCGCCGTCTCGCGCTGGGGGACCTTGTCTTCCGTTCTTCCCACGACGAAGATGGATGGGGGCGGCGAGGGTGCGTGTCCCCCATCTGTTGCCCTATTGTGTGGAGAAAGATCAAGGATATCTCTCTATACTCCCTGGACTTGCTCTGAACATTTTCATCAGGTATGCCTGAGGCGTGTTCTTACACAACCCTTTATTCAGGATCTTTTCTTCCCCCTTCCCGCCCCCCGGGGGATGAAGTTCCCTCTGAGATCTCTGGAAAAAACAGATCCACGCCCGTCTCATGGGATCAAAAGGGTCGTTCCAACAAAAGTGTGAGGCTTTCTACAAAGCCTGAAGAAGTGATCCCCGATCCTGAAGGGATGGGCTCACTTCTTCTTTTCTGCTTCGATCTTTCTGATCGAGACGCAGTTGATCACCGGTTCTCCGACCGCCACAAAGCGGTGGATCACCATGCCGAGCACCTCGACGACGTCATCCTTGTTGATGTCTTCCTGTGGGGAGGTGAACATCTTCACCGAGATCTCCCCGGTTCGGTCGGCGACCAGGAACTGAGGCCTGTTGAGGTACTTGAATGAGGCCCGTTCCACGACGCCCTTGATCTTGACCGGCTTGTTGAGCAGGTTCTCGTTGATCATCCTGATACGATACTCCTTTGCCTCTCGTTCATAGACCGGAACCAGGTCGATGTACTGGGTCTGGCTCATGTAGTTGAGGGCTGCCGGAATGATCAGGAGAAAAACCAGCGTCGGGACACCCCAGAGAAGGATCGACATATCTCCGGTAATCACGACACTTGCGATGACCACAAGCAAAAAAAAGGCGAATGCGGCCAATGGGAGGGCCGATATTCGCACGTTTACTTTACCGATATCCATTGTACAGTACTCTTACGCGCCGCACTCACTTGAGTGCTGCGATCTCCTTCTGGAAGGCGAACCAGTAGATGACGCCCACGAAGAGCAGACCACCGATGATGTTGCCAATGGTGACGATGATGATGTTGTTCGTCCACATCGTCACCCAGCCCAGGTTCTGGATCTTCGTGCCCACAATCGCCAACTGATCGGCGGTGAGGTACGGGGCGGTCATGATGCCTGCCGGGATGAAGTACATGTTTGCAACACAGTGCTCGAACCCGGAGGAAACGAAAGCCATGATCGGGAACCAGATCCCGAAGAACTTGCCTACGGCGTCGTCGGCGCATATCTCGAGGAGGATGGCCAGGTTGACGAGCCAGTTACAGCCGATAGCCTTGAGGAGGAGCGACCACATTGCTGCTCCGCCGAGATATGAACATTTGCCTGCGGCGATGTTCACGGCGGTAAGACCGAATGCGGTTGCCACGCCGGCACCGTCGGCTGACCAAGAGGTCAAGGGACCGTATGCCATGAGATAGGCGTAGACAACAGATCCGATAAGGTTGCCAATGTAGACCCAGACCCAGAGATTGAGCACACTGGCCCATGAGATCTTGTGGATAAACGCGGCCATCGGGGCGAGCATCGCGTCGCCGGTGAAGAGCTCGGCACCGGTCAGAACGGTGATGATAAGCCCCACCGGGAAGACGGAACCCAGAACCAACTTTGCGAAACCCACACCAAGGGTGGCTGCGACACCTGTGCTACAGACGGTTGCAAGCCCGGCGCCCATGGCAATGTAGGCGCCTGACATGAAACCCCTCAGGAGCATATTCCAGGCGGGGAGGGAAACCCTGTATTTCCCCGTATCGCCTGCCTTTGCGACAATCGCTACTGGAGGATGGAACACCATTACTTTACACCTCTTAAACGTCCGACCTATACCAGCACTATAAAGTCTTTCTGTATAGGTCATTCTACACTTTCTTGAGATATTATTAAAGACTTTCTAAATAATCCTGAGAGCGGGGGATTCTCACGTTTTCTGGCCCCCAGCAAGCCCATTCGAGAGTTAAGTTATGAATGTTAATATTTGGCCAGGATAAATGAGATCATCCATCTGATGCTGAAAAATCGTGCCAGGTTGGGAGAATATCTCCAGCCCATCGGTCCCCCTCTCACCGTGGCGCGCAGATCCCTCCCTCCGGCACATGCAGGTCGTATGGTATGATCCAGTTGATTTCCTTGAGTATCGGGATATCCTTTTTCTTCTTTCTCCGGCAAATAGTACTTGCACTATGTCAGAAGGCGCCACCCCCTCACAACGGATCTTTCTGATCGCCGTGATCGTTGGAGTAATATCAGGTATAGGGGCTCTCGTCTTCTTCGAAGCTCTCAAGATCGGGACCCGGTTTTGTATGGGGACCATCGTCGGGTTTCACCTCCCTGAGGAGGGACAGAGCATGGCCGAGATCGCCCTCTGGTCCGCACCCCCTAACCCCTGGCTGATCATCCCGGTGATCTGTCTTGGCGGCCTGCTCTCCGGTCTTCTTGTCTACACCTATGCGCCTGAGGCCGAGGGGCACGGGACCGATGCCGCGATCAAGGCCTTCCATGGGGAGGGGCGGATTCGGCACCGCATCCCTCTTCTCAAGGCGCTCACTGCCGTCATCACCATCTCCACCGGAGGGAGTGCAGGACGTGAGGGGCCGACCGCCCAGATGTCGGCGGGATTTGGTTCGATGGTCGCCGACTATCTGGGTCTCTCAGAGCGCGAGCGGCGGATCGCCCTTGCCACCGGGATCGGTGCCGGCATCGGCACGATCTTCAAGGCACCGCTCGGAGGGGCGATCCTTGCCGCCGAAGTGCTGTACACCCGTGACTTTGAGGCCGAAGCGATCATCCCCGGTTTCCTGGCCTCGGTTATCGGGTACGCGATCTTCGGGAGTGTCGAGGGTTTTGAACCGGTCTTCTCCCCGGTCGCCGTGGAGTGGACGGTCATCCAGATCCCCCTCTTCCTTTTCCTTGGTGTAGTTTGTGCCGGTATGGGCCTGCTGTACATCAGGACGTTTTATGGGACAAAGCAGGTCTTTGCAACCATTTTCGAGCGCTACCACCTCCCCAAACACATCAAGCCCGTTGCCGGCGCCTTCCTCACCGGTCTTCTCGTCGTCGCCCTAATCTATCTCTCTCCCGAGACGGCGGTCGTCGGACTTGCGGGACTGGGCACAGGGTATGGCTTCATCCAGCTCGCTCTGTACTCGATGCTCCCCCTTTCGGTCCTCCTCTTCATCCCGCTGGTCAAGATCCTCACCACTTCTCTTACCATCGGCTCGGGGGGGAGCGGCGGGGTCTTCGCACCCGGACTGGTCATCGGTGCCGCTACCGGTGGTGCAGTCGGCATGGCGTTCCATCTGCTGGCCCCTGCGTATGTGCCCGCTACGTTGTTGCCCGGGTTTGTGGTGGTCGGAATGATCGCGTTTTTCGGTGCTATCTCCAACGCCCCCATCGCTGTGATGATCATGGTCGTGGAGATGACCGGGAATTTCTCGCTCTTTGTCCCGGCGATGGGTGCGGTGGCAGTCGCTTATGTCCTCACGGGGGAATCGACGATCTTTGTCGAGCAGGTGCACACCAGGGCACAGTCCCGCGCCCACCGGGGCGAGTACGAGGTGGATGTCCTCGAAGGGATCATGGTGAAGGATGTGATGATCCCACGCTCATCGGTCATCGCCCTCACACCTGGGGACGCCTGCGAAACGGTTCTCGATCTCGTTAATTCGACGGAGCACACTGGCTATCCGGTCCTTGACAGAGATGAGATCGTCGGGATCATCACGACCAGAGACGTCCGCACCCTCCTCGCCGTCGGTGATCTCTCCCGTCCGGTCCGCGAGGCGATGACTGCACCAGTGGTGACGGTTGCCGAGAACCGGAGCCTGGAGGAGGCGCTGCAACTCATGATGGAACTGGATATCCACCATCTCCCGGTGGTTGCGAAGGATGCTCCCGGACGACTGGTCGGGTTCCTCACCCGGACCGATCTGATGCTTGCCCATACCAGATACCTCGCCTCAACCGGCCAATCCTGAGGTCTTTATTCCCGTATGGGAACACCTCGCCCTCCCTCTGGTGAGGGGCGGATATCTCTAAAATTATTTGCTAAATTTGGATAAAACTCAAAAATCTTGCCCTGATTGTGACGATATATTATATAGGAACGAAGGCCACGTATCTTGGACGTGAATCTGTCCGATCCATCCGGCCATGAGAGCGTGCTTCCCCCTCTGCCCGGTCCCAGTATCAAATGGGTCCGGTTGCATGAATCCGGGAACGATCTCTTCTTTTGTTTCTCTCCAGACGGTAAGATCCTCTATCTCAACCATGCCGCCAGGGAGGTGCTCGGGTACGGGGAGGGAACGACACCCCACACTGTCGACTCCTTCATCGCCCCTCATGACCTCGGTCGTTTCTCCGTTTTCCTGACACGAGCGGTGGAGGGGGAAGAGACCGATGAAATCAGGCTGTCCTTCATGGTTGAGGAAGGGAGGGAGATCCCGGTCTCCGGCAAATTCCTCTGCTGTGGCGGCGAAGAAGACCTGGTTGTTTTTGGATTATTTACCCCGGTCAGGAGGCCTCAGCCTGACGATGGTGTCTTCAGGGAAGTTTTTTATGCCAGTCCGGCAGCCATGGCAATCACCAGTGGCGAGGACGACCGGTGCCTCATGATCAACGAGGCATTCTGTGCCCTCCTTGGTTGTCTTCCCTCAGAGATCCTTGGTAAGACGCCGGCCGGGTCAGGAGTATGGATCGATCCCGAAGATTATGATCGGCTTGTCTGTGGGTTAGGCGGGTCAGGGACATTCAGGGAAACCGGCGTGCGTCTCGTGCGCAGGGACGGCACCCCTCTTGAGTGTGTTGTTTCGGCGAAGGAACTGAAGTTCTGGGGTCTGCCACACCGGCTTCTTGTCGCCCGCACCACCGGTCAGGGTCGTTTCCATGCCTTCCTCGACAGGGTCAGTGATGCCGTTGTCCTCCATGAAATCGATGGCGATAGCCTTCCTGGTCGGATCATCGATGTCAATAGGGGTGCCTGTTCCTTGTTTGAGTGTTCATGGGAGAAATTGACGGGTCGTCTCTTCAGGGAGTTTATCCCGCTCGCTGAATGGGAAAGAGCCACCTCTCTTGTATCTATTCTCAGGGAAGAGGGCCAGATCACCACTGAAATTCCACTTGTCAGACAGGACGGAAGAGGGGTGCCCGTCGAGTTCAGTGCCCATCTGTACGAGCAGAATGGGTCAGAGGTCGTTCTCTCGGTCATGCGGGATATCGGCGAGCGAGTGGAGAGTGAGAAGAAGATCAGGGAGGCGAATCAGCGGTTCAACCTTCTCATCGACGCTCTCTTGGAATCGGTGTACTTCAAGGACCGAGAAGGGCGATGTCTCATCGTAAACAATGCCCTCGCTGAGATTGCAGGGATGCCGAAGGAAGAGATCGTTGGGAAGAGGAATGATAACATTTTTCCTCCTGCGTTTGCCGCCCAGTGTAATCAGACTGACACCAGGGTTCTTGAGGAACGGACCCTGATCCGCTCGCTGGAATCGGTGGAAAGTGAAGATGGGAGTATCTTTTATTTTGATACGACCAAAATCCCGGTCCTTGATGAGAATGGAGAGGTGCTGTACTTTGTCGGGGTCAGCAGGGATATCACCGAACAGAAAAAAGCCGAGGGGGCTCTCCGTTATTCTGAAGCAAAATATCGGATGCTCTTTGAGGCGGCAAGCGATGCGATCTTCATCTTCGACCTCGAAGGGCGTTTTCTTGAGGTCAACAGGGTCGCATGTGAACGGTTGGGTTATCTGAGGGACGAACTGCTCACCATGACCCGAACCGAGATCAGCAGCCCTGTCCTCAGGAACGAGGTGCCCGAGCGGATCAAAACCCTCTTCGAGAGTGGACAGGTCATCTATGAGACAGACCATATCACGCGGGACGGCCTGGTGATCCCGACTGAGGTGAACGGGCATCTCATTGAATATGATGGCCGGTCGGCGGTCCTTTCGATCGCACGCGATATCACCGAGCGTAAGAGCCTGGAGGAAGAACTCAGGCGGTCGGTGGAGGTCTACCGGACGATCTTTGAGAACACCGGGACGGCGATGGTCCTGATCGATGAGGACGCCACCCTCCTCCTGGTCAACTCGGAGTTGGAACGGCTCTTCGGTTACCGGCGGGAAGAGGTGGAGGGCCGGATGCGGTGGACCGACCTGATCGCGGAGGAAGACCTGGAGCAGATGCAGGAATATCATGCCAGGAGGCGAGAAACGCCTGCATCGGTCCCCGGGAGTTATGAATGCACTGCAATCGCGCGGGGCGGCCGCCGTCTCTGTCTCCTCCTGACGGTCTCGATGATCCCGGGGACGAAGCAGAGCATCGCTTCGGTGATCGATATAACCGAGCAGAACGAGGTGGAACTGGCACTCAAAGAGCGGGAGGAGCGCCTTCAACTCGTCGTAACCGGGGCGGACCTCGGGATCTGGGACTGGGATATGGAGTCAGGGCATTTTGTCCTGAACGAACGATGGGCCGGGATGCTCGGGTACTCGCTTTCTGAGGTGGAAGCGAGTTTTACGGCATGGAAAGCGATGATCCACCCTGAGGACCGCCCGAAGGTTCTCTCGGCCCTTGCCTCCTATCTTGCCGGGGACTTCCCTCAGTACCATGTGGAGTATCGGATGCAGGCAAAGGACGGCCACTGGGTCTGGGTGCTCTCGGTCGGTGAGGTGGCGGCCCGTGACGCGGGCGGGCGTTCGCTCCGGATGACCGGCATCCACCAGGACATCACCGACTTCAAACGGAGTCAGGAAGCGTTGAGGGAGGCGAACAAGAAACTGACGATCCTCTCCAGTGTCACGCGCCATGACATCCTCAATCAGGTGCAGTGCCTGCTCTGGTTCGCGTCAGAGATCGAGGAGCGAACCGAGAAATATCCCGGACTTTACGATGCGGCACAGCGGATCGGACATATCGCCGAACTGATCCAGTACCAGATTTCGTTCACCCGCGACTATGAGGAGATGGGGGTGAAGGCCCCTGAGTGGCAACGGATCCGGGAGATCGCGGAGGGGGCGGCCCTCGCCGCTCTCCCCCGAGGAGTGCGCCTGGAGGTGAAGGTCGGGAACCTTGAGGTCTATGCCGACTCCATGCTCAGCAAGGTCTTTTACAACCTCTTTGAGAACGTCGTCAGGCACGGTGGGGGGATCACCCGGGTCACGGTCTCATTCAGGATTGAAGAGGGGCGAGGGGTTCTTGTCGTCGAGGACGACGGTGTCGGAGTTCCTGAGGCCAAAAAGACCTATATCTTCAAGCGCGGCTACGGGCAGCACTCGGGCCTCGGGCTCTTCCTGGTCAGCGAGATCCTGGGGATCACGGGGTTGACGGTTCAGGAGACGGGAGTCGAGGGGGAGGGGGCCAGGTTTGAGATCGCTCTTCCCCGGGGAACCTATCGGTGGGAAGAAGAGGGCCGAGAAGAAATTTGAGAGCCGAAAAAAAGTAAAAGTCTGGTACCAGTTCAGTGGATGGTCTTCTTGATCTGCATCCACTCCTCTGCAGAGAGATTTTCTTTGCCATGCACCTCGCGGGCGTGGTCGGCGATCTTCTGCTCAAGGTCGAACTCGTTCTCGGCTGTGGTCTCGAATTCACATTTCATCCCGATGTCTTTGCATTTGAACGACGGCATGGATATCACCGGGGGCGGGTACCTCACCCTGGTATATAGAGATGATCCTGATCCGTTGCTGTGGCAGAGTCTCGGCCCAGTGTCATCTGGAGGGGAGGAACTTCGATCACTCCGGCGGCGGCGGATGCCCGCTCTCTTCGTCCTCGTCATGAACTCTTTTCGCCAACTTCTCCACTTCTTCAGCTTTGATCTCCTCGGCGCGTCCTCCGAAGTAGAAGCCGACGATTGTTGCAAGAGCTCCTGTCAGGACTCCCAGGGTGTTCTTTAAGAGATCGGACGATGCGTCTTTCTCAGCAAGATAGAGCACTGCCGCTCCGACGATCAAAACGACCGCGAGCATCATCGAATATCTTGACAAACCTTTCCGTGATGGGGACTGAGACAGGAGTTCCTGCACCACTGTGGTCCGTTCATCTTCGGAGAGATCCTCCAGATGTATGCTTTTGAGGATCTTTCTTTTCATCAGGTAATGCAGAGAGATGTTCAGAATCCACGGTAGTACAATGAGAATTCCGATAATTATGAATACAAGGATCCATGATTCCATGCCGCACCCCTCAGGGAGTGAAAATAATATATCTGGCGGGATATATCTGCCGTTTTGAATGGCGTTATCTATGCAATGGTGGTGTGGGTATTCCGGGAGGATTGGATCTAAAATACGGACGCATCTCTCTGGAGAGGTACGTATCTCGATATTCCTCGGAGCAGACGGTGAGATGAAATCTTCAAAAGGAATATCTTTGTGTTGTATCTGGGATTATCTTTTGAAAAAGGATGGGCCTGTCCGGATTCGAACCGGAGATCTTCGCCGTGTAAGGGCGACGTCATAACCGACTAGACCACAAGCCCGGTGTTCATAAATGTTTCTCATTTGTCGGTATTAAACGTGTTGCTGCTCTCCGGTCGTTGGAGTTATTCTGGAGAGACCTATCTGGAGGGCAGGGTGGATACAGATCTCCATGCGCCTGGTGTCCCCCCTCCGTCAGGATTCTCTCTCCCGGTGGTGGGAAAAAAGATCGTGCCGGTCACCTTTCAGCCATCTTCTCAAGCAGTTCTCTGATCGCCCTCAGTTCTGTGACGACCGCCTCTTGTCCCGCCCCGACAGGGACCGGTGCGGTCTCCTCCTCTCCGCCGGTCACCGCCGCCACCGGCGGGCGTCCGCGCACCTGCGTCATGATCAGTTCCCGGAGGGGTTCGGGTTCTTCGATGCCCAGGATCCTGATCTCGGCCTGGGCCTGGGCCGAGTACCCGGCTGTCTGGATGCGAAGATTGGAGATGCCGAAGAGACGCATCACCGGGCCTTGGATAATGTCGACATTGGTGATCCGGTTGTACGGGACGATCCCGGTGCTCCTGAACCAGACCCCACGTTTCCAGGTCATCTCGGTGTCGGTGAGATGGTAGACGATGCTCTGGTAGTAGAGCGGGATCCAGACGGCGACGAAGATGATCAGGGCAAGCATACCCCCTCCGAAGATCAGGGTGAGCAGCGCCTCTCCGGCGAAGGAGACCGGGAGCAGGATGAAGAAGGCGCCGAAAATGGCCAGGATGACGAGAGAAAGGAAATAATATCTCTTGAACTGGGGGGCAGGCTTGAAGTCTTTCCCTATCGTGATCAGGTCTTTCATAGGCGGTTACCTCTCAGCCATACTCATCTGTTCCAGAGGATAAAGATATGGCAGGCTCGGCTCCTCTCCAGATGCTTCATCCCTGTATCAGGATCCCTGAGCGATCTGCGATCTGACAAACCATTATATCTCGCGGTGCGGCAGGGCGACCCATGCCGACCGATGTTGAGATGGTCCTTGCGGCCATCAGGGGAAGGCGGAGTATCAGGGCGTATGAGGAGCGACCCCTCGACGAGGAGACTGTCACCGCGATCATCGACGCGGGGGTCCACGCCCCGACCGCCCTCGGACTCCAGCCATGGAGGTTTATCGTCGTCAGGAAACGCGGCCTGATGAAGCAGATCTCCGACTACTGCAAACCGATCCTTTGCACCATGCTGGAGGGCGCCACCGACGAGACGTCCGCAGGTTTTCGGGATCTCCTCTCCAGGGAGGATTTTGAGATCTTCTACGGTGCCCCGGTGCTCGTTCTCGTCCTTGGAGACGAGAAGAACCCGTACAGCATTTATGACTGTACTCTCTGCGCCGGAACCATGATGCTTGCTGCCCATGCGATGGGGATCGGGAGCTGCTGGATCGGTTCGGCCGGGCCGGTTGCCGGGAATTCAGAACTGATGAGAGCGCTGGAGGTGCCGGCAGGGTATGAGATCATCGCCCCGCTGATCTTTGGCTATCCTGGAGAGCGTCCGGAGATGCCGGTGCGATCCAGACCGGGGATCACCTGGGTCTGAGTTTAGGGGCTGAAGATACCCAGTTTTTTGTAATAATAGGGCTCTGTTGAATCAGGCATGAACCCTGGGCTCAAGCATACGCGATTGAACATTGTTCAAGAGATCTTCTGATTGACGTGCCTTCCCGCACGCTCACGTCGGGGGCGCTGCCCCCGGATCCCGGGATTGCGATAGGGGCGTGAAGGGCAGCGAGGAGGTTATGAAGAGGGTGGTGTCGTCCCCCGCGCTCTCTTCGCGTGGAGAACCAGGGGGTAGTCAGCCCCTGATGTTTCACTCCTGAAAAGGAATACAGCAGAGCAAAAAAAGTATTACTGGAGCCCGAAGGACTGCAGCGTCACATCGGGGTTCACTTCGCCGACATGGTAGACCGCGCCCTTGGAGAGCTCGTTGATGATGACCTCGGCCGGGGAGAAGAGGGAGGTATCGATCTTGTAGAAGTCGTAGCCTGCCTCCTTGAAAATCTCGTTGAATGGCTTGCCATAGCCCTGTGATTTGTTGGACGGGATCTTCTCGAGGTACTCCGTGATCTCAGGGGCGTTCATCGTCAGGGTGATCTGGCCGTGGTAGATGGTGGCATCGTTGGTGACGCCCATGGCCTGCTTCGGACCGCGGACCGGCGGGATTGGTGCCGTGCCCATGCCGGCGATGATCTTTCTGGTGTCGAACCCGAGTTCGTTGAGTTTGTAGACCGCGGTCTCGACACACCGGCCGGCGACCTGGATCGAGCCGACGATCGAGGAGGTCGGAGCGACGATCGCACAGGTGTTGGCGACGTCCACCTTGCAGGCGTCGGCGATGGTCTGCATGACCTCGCCGTTCGGGAGGTGGTCGCTCTCCAGACAGATCACCGCAGATTCGCACTCGTCCTGATAGTCGATCACTTCATAGGTGTGCTTGGGCTTGAGGGAAAGTGCCCGTGCGGGGCCTGAGCCCATCGCAAAGTAGTTCCCTGTTTTGACGGTCCAGCCTGCCTTCTGTGCGCCGAGGCACGCAATCGACGGGTAGTCAGTTGAGACCTCGATGAAAGGCATCGGGATCCCCTTGATCTGACCCATCGTGAAGTTCACGTCGGCGAGGCCGCCCATACAGATCTCGGTGAAGACCCGTCCCGCCAGGTAGCCGCCTGCTACCGAGACACCGGCATCGACGATCCTGGCACCATTGTCCAGTTCGTGCGCCGCGACATTGTAGTCTTCAGGGTACTCGAAAACATCGTTGAAAATATCAAGGGCCTGTTCATTCACGCTCAGCATGGAAATATCACCGTTCATATAAATGACGCGGAGAGAATAGATAAGACTTGCCAATCGTTCTCTCATACCAGGAGTTCGAGGATGCGTCCTGGTTCGTATCTGAGGGAGATAACCCTCGTCCGTCCCCGTCCCTGCCGATAATTGAGGTTGATCAGGCGCATGGCATCGAGTTTCTTAATGATCTCATAATATCTTGTGTAGCCGAGTTTCATGTGCCCTTTTGCCCATTCATAGATCCCGCCTGCGTTCATCTCATCTTTTTCGTCCCTCTCAAGACTCATCCTGGCGATGATCCGCATCAGTTCTTTCTCTTCATCTTTCAGTGTCCTGAGCGTGAAGGTGAGATGAAGATACTTCGAGACCTCGTAGGCCTGGCAGATGTCGGCCTCCTCGATCTGCCGTCGTGCTGCCATCTCCGCGTTCAGGGTGGCACGCTTGAGCAGGTCGAGCCCGACCCGCAGGTCGCCGCTCTTCATCGTCTGTTCGACGACCAGGTCGAGCATCGACTCAGAGAGGGCTCCGGGATACAGCCCGGTCATCACCCGCTCGGAGAGGATATGGCGAGCCTCCTCGGCACTGTACGGCGGGAAGTAGATCTCGGTCGGTCGAAAGACCGAGGCGACCCTGGGATCGACCTCGCGGGAGAGGTCGACATTCATATCGGATATGATAGTGATCACTCCGATCCTCGTGCCGGGGTATGTCTCGTGTGAGCGGAGGAGGGCATACAGGATCTTGTTGATCTCGTTTTCGTACAGGAGATAGTTTGCATCGTCAAGGGCGACGAGCAGAACTTTCTCTTCTTTTAGAAGAATTCTGGCGACTGCGTCGAAGATCTGCTTGAACGAGGTGCCTGAGGCCGGGGCGGGGTGGCCGGAGAGTTTCTGGTAGATCTGGGTGAAGATGGCGAACTTGGTGTTGTCGATCTGGCAGTTGATGTAGACCGGAACAAGTTTGCTCTCGTGCTCCTCCACCTGTGCAAGGAGTTTGCGCACGCTTGTCGTCTTTCCGGTACCTGGCAGCCCCCTGCAGATGGTGTTGAATGGCCTGCCTCCCCTGAGCCCTGGTGTGATCTGGAAGGCGAGTTCACGCATCTGAGTCTCCCTGTGGTTGAACTGCTCCGGGACATAATCAATCTCGAAGACTTCCGGATCCCGGAAGAGTGTCTCGTCCCACATGAGGAGATCCTTTTTCATCATCTATCCCTCGTCCTGTCTCTATTTATACGCTGTAGATCTTCACTTTCGCCCTGTGCTCACTGCGGGTGAGTCAGTTTATCCATGCACCCCTTGCAGAGAGTTTTGTTCAGGAAGAGTTGACTCATCTGTTTCTGGGTCTTGGTGACCGATACGCCGCACTCCTCGCAGACCGCTTCGCCGGCGGCCGCCGCGGGTTTCGGTGCCGGTGTCGGTGTCGGTGTCGGCTCTACCGCTTTTTCCGGTGCGGGTTCGGGGGCCGGGGGTGCTGCCACTGCCGGTTCGGGGGGAGTTATGGGTGCCGGCTCTACCGGTTTTTCCGGCGTGGGTTCGGAGGCCGGGGGGGCTGCCACCGCCGGCGTGGGGGGAGTTATGGGCGCTGGTTCGGGTGCAGGCTCCGATTCCGGTTCCAGTACGACCTTTTTTGCCTCCTCTTCCTCGACTTCGATGGGAACCAGCACGGTCTGTTCCCTTGCCGGGGCTGGATGTTCGGGCTCTGCTGCCTTCTCTGTGGAGAAGACCCGGTGACGGTAGGCATCCACCCGTTCGGCGGTCGCTTCGTCGCCCCGGCCGAGCCTGGCCAGCATCCCGTCGAGGAACCCGGTGAGTTCGTCGGCGTCCTCCTGCGACTCCACCTCTCCGGCCACTTCGAGGCGGAGGTTCTCGTAGTTGTCAAGGTTGACGGTGATCCCGAGTGTGAGTGTCTTCTTTCCAGGCATGGTAATCACTAGAATATGTGTGGTATATCTATATCTGTGTATATTCGTTAGCTGATTTGGGGGGAAAACCTGACATTTGCCCCACAGTTTCTGGCATGGGTGAGGAGTGCTGTTCCTCCGGTTTCCGCCATCGTTTCCTCCGCAGCTCTGAAGGCATCCTGCATGCCGGTGTCACCGATTGCATAGACCGTCGGACCGAAGGAACTCAGTCCAACCCCTGTGGCATCGGTGTTTCTGAGGGTGGCGATCAGGTCGGGGATGAGAGGGGGTTGAAGGCTGTGTTCGACTCGTTTGAGCCCGAGCCCCTGGATCGTGTTCACCGCCGCCCCGAAGAGTTCAAGATCTTTTTCCACGATGCCGGGGAGCATCTGCATCAGCACCGCATGGCAGAGCGCCTGCACCTCACTAAGGGGCACCGGGCAGTGCTGCCGGAAAATATCTACTTCAGCCTTCCCGCTCGCACCCTCCGGAATGGCAGGGGTGGCCAGGAGGATCTGCCAGTCCTCAGGGAAGGGATGCCTGAAGAGCACCGGGGCGGGAGTCACCCCCTTCGAGGCCGAAGACGGCCTGAAGTTTGACTTCTCTCCGGAAGGCCCGAAACTATGTCCGCCGTCCAGGATGAAGCCGCCTGACTCGAATGTGGCGGTCCCGATCCCTGACGTCCCGCCCCTTCCGACGATCGCCGCGATCTCTCTGACCCCCAGGGGACGGTAGAGCGCGGAGAGTGCGCGGGCGGTGGCGAGGGCGATCTGGGTTCCGCTGCCGAGACCGATGTGCCCGGGATAGGTACGGTGCAGTGTGATCTCGGCCCCTCCCTGCACACCCAAAGCGGCAAGGACTTTTTCTGCAGTCTCTCTAACTCGTTCCGCGCTCTCCTCATCTCCTCTGACCGAGAGTTCGCCGCTTCGTTTCGCCTCGATCACGACGGCGGGATCTTCGACCGAAAGACCGATCCCGCCGTCGACCCTCCCGGAACTCCCGTTCATATCGATGAGGCCCATGTGGATCCGTGCCGGGGCCTCCACGATCACTCTGGCTTCATCAGTGAAGTTGCAGTATGGGAAGGTCTCTCTGATGGTGATGAGGGGCGCTCCACCGGTGATGATCTGGTACCGGCGGGAGAGCAGCGGCTCGTGGCGGAAGATCTCGAAGACGCCGCTGATGCCGGTGTCGGCCCGGCACACTCTCACGTCGTCGAGTTCGCGCCGCGCCTCGATCCTGTGCATCTGCATGATTCGCCCGATTGGAATGTCGGCTCGCATCAGATCGTCTTTGAATGAGGGTTCAAGTCGGGAGAGTGGGGTATCTGACACTGCGTACAGGAGTATTTTCCCATTCTCGCTCTCGTTCAAGGTCACGATACGGTGGTTGACAGGTTCTCCTGCACTGATGCCGAGAGACACCGCCACATCTTCGTCGGCAGGCATCACCTTCTGGGAGAGCGTGTGCACCGTCACATCGCAACCCAGCACGTTTTCAAGAAGTGTGGTTACCGAGCCGTCGGTGCCGAGAAGGATCTTCTGCATCGGCGAGAGGGTGCCGACATCTTTCTCCAATTCCTGGAACTTTTCAGCAATTTTAAATGATTTCATGGTTCTTCACCTGCTGCTCGTCCCGGAAAGGGGCTGCATGGACGGCAGGGAACAATAATACCCCAGAGCAATAATAGTACTGTACAAATTATCCTGACCGCGGTAGATGATGAAAGTTACCCCCTCTGATTTATGATGATGCAGGGTTCTGATGCCGCTTTTATTTTAAAAAAGTGATTTTATTCCGGCTTTGTTGAAACTCTCTTCTGGAGTGAACATGGCGGTGGGAGAATTCTCTGGACCCTGCTGGCAAGTCATCACTAAAATGTCGGACCTTTTGAAACTCTTGATCACACTCCTCACGACGGGGCAGTGGGCAAGGAACACAAGCCATCGCCGCCCATACTCTATCTTCGTCATGGGGGGCACACGCTCTTTACGGTCTCTTCCTGGCAATCGTACGGCAGTGCGCCCCCGGATCGAGGATGGGGGATGATGTGGGATCAGAGGGTTACAAAAAAAGTATGAGGGTTTCAACAGAGCCTTTATTCTGGCCTTTCAACCGATTTCCGCCCGAAAAGAAGAGGCAGGAGGTCGGCCGATTCGCGCAGACCGTACGCACCCTTCGTCGCCTCGCTCTCCGAGTACACCTGGGTGGAGTCCGCGCCATGACCCAGAACCGCGAAGGGGACCGGGTTGCTGGTGTGTGTCTTCAACCTCACCGGCGTCGGGTGGTCGGGGAGGAGGGCAATTGCCCCGTCGAAGTGGTCGAGGACCGTGCCGAGCAGTCCGTCGACTCCCTCGATCGCCTTCACCTTCTCCTCGACACTGCCCATATGTCCGGCCTCGTCGGGCGCCTCCACATGGATGTAGATGAAGTCGAGGTGCTCGATGGCCTTGATGGCGTAGCGCGCCTTCGCCTGGTAGTCGGTGTCGATGAACCCGGTGGCGCCCGGCACCTGGACTACTTCCATCCCTGCATATTTTGCGATCCCGTTGAGGAGGTCGACCGCGGAGATCATCCCGCCGGCAAGTCCCCAGCGCTCCGTGAAGTCAGGGACTGCCGGGCGTTTCCCGCCACTCCATGGCCAGATCGTCGTGGCAGGGAGTTTTCCAGCGGCCGTGCGGGCGCGGTTCACCGGGTGGTTGGCAAACGCAGCCTCTGCGGCTTCCATGCACCGCGCGAGAAGAGGAGCGTCCCCGCCTTCCGGGAGGTACGGAGCGACCGCCTGCCCGACGATGTCGTGAGGTGGGGTGGTCTTTGACCCTTCACCCTCGTGGACAACCATCAGGTTGCGGTACGAGACGCCGGGGTGGAGGTCGGCGCCGGGCACGGCAAGGGTGCTGATGAGGGCGGCGCCCTCCTCGCTGGATATATGTCCGGCATTGAAGTCCTCCATCACCCCCTCTCTGAGCGTGACCAGGTTGAAGCGGTAGGCATAGTCCGACGGCCCCAGGTCGACTCCCATGCTCGCTGCCTCCAGCGGGCCCCGTCCGGTATAGCAGGTCCGTGGGTCGTAGCTCAGGACCGAAAGGTTTGCGACGTCGCTTCCCGGTTCGAAACCGTCGGGCACGGTCTTCAAAAGCCCGCACCGCCCCTCTCTCGCGACGAGATCCATATTGGGCGTGTCCGCATATTCGAGGGGGGTCTGTCCGCCGAGTTCCTCAAGGGGCTCGTCGGCCATCCCATCTCCCAGCACGACGATGTATTTCATGGTATCATCCGAGCATTCCGTGTACAGATGTGATTCCAAGCATAGTAATGGTGGTGACGGCGACGGCGATCAGCATCCCGGCGGCGATGGCTGGGAGGGCATAACGGAATCTTATTCCGAATACGAACGCCGCAGCGCAGGCTGTCCATGAACCGGTGATAGGGATCGGCACGGCGACGAAGGGAATGAGGGCGAGGGCCCCCCAGCGCTCGAAGCGCTCAGAGTGTCGGCGCGTCCTGGTGAAGAGCCAGTCGAAGAATCTCTCGAAGAGTCTCGACCTTGCGATCAGGAAGTCGGAGACCGGTTCGAGGAGGAGGAGGAGCACCACGACCACGGCAAGGTTGCTTGCGATCCCGATCGCGGCGGCGGCGACCGGCGGGTAGCCTCCCTGGATCGCGAGCGGGATCGCGTAGCGCGACTCCCAGAAGGGAAGGGCGCTCTGCACGGCGATGAGGATCGTGGCGATCAGGTCCATGGCATCACCGGAGGATGGCGCGCACAGTCTTTCTGACGCTCTCCTCAGAGCCGATGTCAGGCCGCCACCCGAGTGCCTTCATCCTCTCGATGGAGAGCTGCATCTTCGGGACGTCGCCGACCCACCCGCGCGCCCCGCCGGTGAAATGATACTCCACGTCGGAGAGTCCCATCTCGTCGACGATGATGTCCGCGATGGAGACGACGTCGATCCAGTCCTCCGAACCGATGTTGAAGGTGTTGACGGTCTCGTCTGCGTGGGCGACCGCATATTCGAAGCCCCCGACGCACTCGCGGACGTCCAGGTACGACTTGGTCTGCCGTCCGTCTCCCAGGATCTCAAGTTCTTGCGGGTTCTCCCGCAGTTTCCTGATGAAGTCGGTGATCACCCCGTGCCCGCTCCGTTCGCCGATGATGTTGGCGAACCTGAAGACCCATGCCTGCATCCCGAAGGAATGAGCATAGGCCGAGATAAGCGCCTCGCAGGCAAGTTTGGTCCCGCCGTAGACCGAGATCGGGAGCATGGGGGTATAGTGCTCAGGGGTCGGGATGATCGAGGCCTCGCCATAGACGGTGGAGGTGGAGGTGAAGACCAGTTCGGGCACCTCGTGCTCGTGCATGGCATCGAGCACCCGCTGGGTGGCAAGGATGTTGTTGTCCACCTGGACGCCCGGGCTCTGGGCGCTCTGCCGGACGTCGGGGTCGGCGGCGATGTGATAGACGCGGTCGGCCCCTTCGAAGACCGACTGCCACCCGTCGTCGAGGAGGTCGGCCCTGACAAACCTGACGTCTCCTGCCTGGAGGTGGCCGGCGATCTGATCGGTCGAGCCCGCGCTGAGGTTGTCGATGACCACGACATCGTCGCCGCGTGCGACGAGGGCGTCCACGGTGTGCGAGCCGATGAATCCGGCACCGCCTGTGACTATGCTGAACATCACCATTGAATATCCCTCCAATGCTATAGGAATAATGGTATGTTTATCGGGATCGATCATGGCACGACGGCCATGCGCTTTGCCTCCGAGGAGGGGCAGTTCAAGATCTCACGCGAGGCGGCGCGCGAGTTCTCGGTCCATGACCTCGAACGACTCTGCCCACTGGATGAGATCGAGGGGATCGCAGTCTGTTACTCGATGGGTGACGGCATTACGGCCATCACCGATATCAGAAAGGTCACGCATCGCGGGGTCGTCTCCCGGGAGGGGGCGGGCAAGCACATCGGCGGCGGGACGCGCGTCTTCGACGAGGTGGCCGCGAGCGGTCTCCCGGCGGTCGTGGTCCCCGGCATCCACCGCGGTTCCCCGACCGACCCGCGCTTTAAGGCTTATTCACACCAGACCAGCCCGGAAAAACTGGGAATCGCCTATGGGGTCTGTCATGACCTGGGCGGGGACGTGGTGATCTCCGACATCTCCTCGAACACCGTTACCCTCCTGGTCTCCGGTGGTACGATCATCGGGGCCTTCGACGCGTGCGTCTTTGCGCCGGGTACGCAGCACGGGGCGCTGGATGTCGACGCCATCCGGCGGGTCGATGCAGGGATCGAGACGGCGAACGAGGCCTTTCTTCACGCGGGCGTCACCCACACCCTCCCGCCTGAAGAACAGGACCGCACCATCGCGATGTTTGCGGCAATGGAGTGCGCTTCGATGCTCCTCCTCAATCCGGGGGCAAAAGTAGCTCTTGCAGGCTCGAAAGCCCCGGTGGTGGCGGACGAGATGCGCGCCCTCCTCGGTCGGGAGGTTGCGATCTATGACGAGTGGTGCGCGGCCCACGGCCTTGCCGCCCTCGCCCGAGACGTATTCACCAGGAAAATGCCGGTTCTTGGCCTTCCTCTGGATCTGTAAAGGCCCCATGTTCCGGGGTCCCGGAAACCGGGATCTGATCTCTGATAATGGCGTTTTGGGTCAGATCCGTATCCACGATGGGTACGATATGTAAAATATTGCCCAATTGGGTTGTAGCACGGTTGGCGTATGGGATTGGATCAGCCTCAAAAAAGATACCTTATATGCACGTATTTTACACGATTTTGAGTGTTGCCGGGTTATTTCGTAAAGTTGATAGAAGATGGTGATGATTTTTACTGGCACACTTATGTTCACGGATGGTGCCTTCTGTCCAGATGGCTGCTTGCCGGCAAAATATTCTTATTTATTAATCATGATAAATTATGTGGGGTATTCTGAGTGAGAGAGTTACGCATCCATGGTAGGGGTGGACAGGGTTCTGTCACTGCTGCCGAACTGATCGCCGTCGCTGCGTTCGAAGGTGGGGTCTACTCCCAGGCCTTCCCGTCTTTTGGCGTCGAACGGCGAGGGGCGCCAGTGCAGGCATTTGTCCGCTTTAACGATAGAAAAGTTCGCCTGCGCAGTGAGGTTTACGAGCCCGACTATGTTATCGTGCAGGATAGCACGCTGATCGGCGACGTGAACGTCTTTGGCGGTATGAAAGAGGGCGGTATCGTCCTGATCAACACAGAAAAGGAACTCTCGGTTGATGTCCCCGAAGGGGTGAAGGTGATCGTGATCGACGCGACCGCAATCGCCCTCCAGCATCTCGGTGTGCCGATCACCAACACCACGCTCATCGGCGCCTTCGCCGCAGCCTCTGGCGAGATCGCCCTCCCGGCGCTTGAGAAAGCCCTGCGGGTACGCTTCCCCGGAAAACTTGGAGACAAGAATGTCGCAGCCGCTGAATATGCCTTTAACCTCATCAAGGGTGAGGCCTGATGGCACTGAGAGTCGGGTGCGCCGCCCCCCCGGGCCGCGCTCATGACAACAGGACCGGGTCCTGGCGCGTCTTCAAGCCTGTCTTCAAATATGAAAAGTGCGTGAAGTGCGGGCTCTGTGAGGTCGTATGCCCCGAAGGTTGTGTGTACGAACGCGAGGACGGGTTCTATGAGCCTGACTTCGATTACTGCAAGGGGTGCGGGCTCTGTGCCGAGGAATGTCCGGTGGATGACATCGAGATGGTCCAGGAGGAGAAGTAAACAATGATGGAAATTCTTGAAGGCTCCCACGCGGTCGCCGAAGCGGTGAAGCGCTGCCGTCCCCAGGTGATCGCCGCATATCCGATCACCCCTCAGACCCATATTGTCGAGGCGCTCGCGAGCATGGTCGCAGACTGCGAACTCGACGCCGACTACATCTGTGTTGAGAGTGAGTTCTCCGCCCTCTCCGCCTGTCTTGGTGCGAGCGCCGCGGGTTCCAGGGTCTACTCTGCGACTACCTCCCAGGGACTGGCCCTGATGTTCGAGGTCTGCTTCAATGTGGCCGGGATGCGCCAGCCGATCGTGATGACCATCGCCAACCGTGCGATGGGCGCTCCCCTCAACATCTGGAACGACCAGCAGGACTCGATCTCCCTGCGCGACGCGGGATGGATGCAGTTCTATGCCGAGGACAACCAGGAGGCGAGCGACCTCCACTATATCGCCTACAAGGTGGCCGAGGACCACGACGTCCTCCTGCCGGCGATGGTCTGTTTCGACGGCTTCATCCTGACCCACACCTACGAACCGGTGGACATCCCCACCCAGGAAGAGATCGACGCATTCCTCCCGCCCTATAATCCGGTGAACATCCTGGACGCAAAGAACCCGATGTCTCTGGGGATGTATGCGACCCCCGACTACTATATGGAGTTCAGGTACGAGATCGAGGAGGCGATGAAGCGGTCGCGGAAGATCTTTGCAGAGGTCGGCGCCGAGTTCGGCGAGACCTTCGGGCGCGACTATTCCGGGATGGTCGAGGGTTACCGTCTCGATGACGCGGACACGGCGTTTGTGGCGATGGGCTCGATCTGCGGGACGGTCAAGGACGCGATCGACGAGATGCGCGAGGACGGGAAGAAGGTCGGCCTCCTGAAGATCAGGAGTTTCAGGCCGTTCCCCTCTGAAGAAGTAAAGGCATCTCTCGCCGGGGTCTCGAAGGTGGCGGTCCTGGACAAGAACATCTCGCTCGGGCAGAAGGGGGCGGTCGCCCTTGAGGTAAAGGACGCCCTCTACGGCACCGGGACCGAGGTGCTCGACTACATTATCGCCCTGGGTGGGCGCGACGTCAGGAAACGCGACGTCCGGGCGGTCGCCGACCTCGCGGAGAAGGGGATCGGTGACCGGTTCTATGGGCTGAGGACGGAGGTGCTCTAAATGGAACAGGAATCTGAACTCTTCGAGTGCGGTCACCGCGCCTGCGGCGGCTGCGGCCCTGCCCTGGCGGCACGACTCATCCTGAAGGGCACGGGCCCGAACACGATCGTGGTGGCATCGACCGGGTGCATGGAGGTCTTCTCGACCCCTTACCCCGAGACGGCCTGGGGCGTGCCGTGGATCCACTCGCTCTTCGAGAACGCCGCGGCGGTGGCCTCGGGGATCGAGTCGTCCCTTAAGAAGCAGGGGCGCGACGAGCATGTCGTCTGTATCTGCGGCGACGGCGCCACCTTTGATATCGGAGTGCTCTGCATCTCGGGGGCCTTTGAGCGGGGACACGATATCACCTACATCTGCTATGACAACGAAGCCTACATGAACACCGGGATCCAGCGCTCGGGTGCGACGCCGTACGACGCCAACACCACCACGACCCCGGCCGGGAAGTGCTCGACCGGAAACCCGCGGCCCAAGAAGGATCTGCCTGCCATCCTGGCCGCTCACGGGGCGAGTTATGTGGCGACGGCCTCGATGGCCTACCCCAACGACCTGATCAGGAAGGTGCAGCGCGCGGTGAACACTCCTGGCTCCAACTACATCCAGGTCCATGCGCCATGTTGCACGGGCTGGGGCTTTGACGGTTCGCAGACGATCAAGGTCGGTCGTCTCGCCGTCGAGACCGGGCTCTGGGTGAACTACGAGATGGCTGACGGCGAGGTCGAGCATGTCAGGAAGGTCGCGAACCGTAAGCCTGTCGAGGAATACCTCGAGGCCCAGAAGCGGTTCCGCCACCTCTTCAGGCCACAGAGAAACGAGGAAGAGATCGCCAAAATCCAGGCGATCGCCGATCACAACGCCATGGCGTTTGGGGTCGACCGAAAATAATATTTTTTTTGGCTCTGTTGAATCGCTCATGAAGCGAAAGCACGCTTCAAGCATACCGCGAGCATATCTCAAAAGTATCCCGGGCTTGAACAGTCCCCTGGATCAAAGCACATTTTTCCTGGAATCCCCCGCAGCGAGGATAGGGGTGGGGCGGCGACGAAGCGGTGATCCCGCTCGCTGCCCCCCCAGTGAAGAGCATGATCGGCGGCTCTCCAGTCAGACATTTGAGGGTTGACCAGACAACAGATCCATTCCTTCATGGAGGCGAAACGTCATCTTCCGTCCTATCTTCTGCGGGGGCGTCCCTTCTGATCCCGCGCTATCCCTCTCAAGACTTCTGAACGATCGTCTTCCATCGACCTCGTTTCTGGGGGGCGATTGAGCGGTGTCCCTTCCCGCCGGTCTTCCGGGTAGAACCGGACGCCGGTGTGCTACACGCGGAAAAAAGGACTCTGTTGAATTCCTCTTCAGGAGTGACCATGAGGGGCTGCTCACACCCTTGCCCCTCCGTGATGGACCGGCAGAGGATGGGAACCCTCTTTGAACGATTCCCCGCCCGCCTTCCTCCCCTATCACAATCCCGGGGGATCCGGGGGCAGAGCCCCCGGCGAGAGCATAGGGGGAAGGCACGTCGACCAGACGGGCCGCCCCGCCAGAAGAACGAGAAATGTTACCCTGCTCTCTCGCGCCGGGGGGTGATGAAGTGCTCGGTTCCCGTCACCCTCAAGGCTGGGAGGAGAGGAATTGAGGGTTTCAACAGAGCCGGAAAAAGAGGGAAGGATCTTATGGCCCTTCGGGCGGCGGGATCTCGGGCGGTTTCTGCCGACGGAGAAGGAGGTACGGGAAGAGGAGCACCACCGCGACCGTCAGCCAGATCGACCCGAAGATATAGAGGAGCCGTTCCTGTCCGGGGTCGTAGTAGCGAGCCTCGGCGAACACGGTTTTCTCCCACTGAATTGTAGTCGTCCCGTTCTCTTCCTCGGTCACCGCCGCGCCGGTGCTCGTCCACCCCAGGAGGGGGTTGGAGACCGAGAGACCCTCGGGCAGGGTGACGGTGATATTGGAGGGCTCGGTCATGAGGATCTGGAGGTCTCTAGCCTCGACGTCGGCCTCATAGCCGACGGTCACGTTGCCCTGCTGGAAGGAGACGGTGTTTTTGTCCTTCCACGAATAGGTGCAGTTTGTTCCGCACTCACCCGAGACCGTGACATTTCTCACCTCCAGGGAGACGGTTTCACCGAGATACCCCGGCTTCCAGAAGGAGTATTCACTCTCGTTGACGAGGGTGACCGCCCCCTGGTAGGCTTCGCCACCAGGGAGCACCTCGAAAGTTGCATCGAGGGCCGAGACCGGCACCGCAAGGGCGATTATAAGTGCAAGACAGAGAGCAAGGCACGCTCGGTGGCCTCGATCTCGATCGGGGGTGGACATTGTTTGATCACCGTCTCCGGGTCTTTGAGGAGGTGCCCGGTAACGACACAGACGATCCGCTCGTCCCTGTCGATCGCCCCTTCCTCGACGAGTTTCTTGATCCCCGCAACCGAGGCCGCAGAGGCGGGCTCAACCCCGATCCCCTCTTTCTGGGCGAGGTCGCGCTGCATGCTGAGGATCTCTTCATCGGTCACCGCCGCGGCCGTACCGCTGGTCGCCCGGATCGCGGTCAGGGCTTTCTCGGCATTGACCGGTGCGCCGATCCTGATCGCGGTGGCCACAGTCTCAGGGTTCACCTGGGGCACCACCTCGGGGAGGCTGCCTTCGACAGCCTGCACCACCGGCTGCGAACCGGCCGCCTGGATCCCGGTCATCATCGGGAGGCGGTCGATGAAGCCAAGGCTCTCGAGCTCGCGCAGTCCCTTGTAGGCCGCGGAGATGTTCCCTGCGTTCCCGACCGGGAGGACGAAACGGTCGGGGACGTCGCCGAGCTGGTCGACGGCCTCGAACGCGATGGTCTTCTGCCCCTCAAGCCGGTACGGGTTGACCGAGTTCAAGAGATAGATCCCGTGCTTGATGCAGAGTTCGCGGACCAGTTCGAGGGCGCGGTCGAAGTTGTCCTGGATCGCGATCACCTTTGCCCCGTGCATCAGGGCCTGGGCGACCTTGCCGAGGGCGACCTTGCCCGCCGGGAGGAGCACGACTGCCGGGACGCCTGCCTTCGCTGCATACGCCGCCAGACTGGCCGAGGTGTTGCCGGTACTTGCACAGGCCACACTCTTCATCCCGAGTTGCAGGGCCATCGAGACCCCGACGGTCATACCCCGGTCCTTGAAGGAACCGGTCGGGTTCATCCCTTCGTGCTTGGCATAGAGGTGCGGGAGACCGAGTTCCTTGCCGATCCGCTCCAGATGGTAAAGAGGCGTGCCCCCCTCCTGGAGGCTGACCGGTTTGATGGTGACCGGGAGGAGTTCCCGGTAGCGCCAGACCGAGAGGGGACGGCGGTCCCATTCGTCCCTGGTCACGGAGATAGTATCAAGGTCATATTCAATGGTGAGCAGGTGCCCGCACTTCGGGCATGTATAGATGATCTCGCCGGGCGCGTATTCGGCACCACAGTGGATGCACGAGAGACGATACATACGAGAATATTGGTCGTCCCGGTAGATGAAAATTCGGCTATGGGGGTGTCATCGGGATCGGTCCGGGGTGTCTCCTCCGCCCGACGCGAGAGAGCAGTTTGGCATTCTTTGTCCTTCTGGTGTGGTGTCCTTTCAGGATCGCCTGCCTTCCCACACCCTCGCGCCGGGGGCGCTGCCATTGGACCCCCGGGATTGCGATAGGGACGGGAAGGTAGAGGTATGATCGTTCTGAAGGCGTTTCCGTCCTCTGCTTATCAAGTCTACACGGATGAGGGGTGTGGTCAGCCCTTAATGTTCACTCCAGAAGAGGAATTCAAGAGAACCGAAAAATTATGGAAGTAATGGGGCCAGAAAGCCGAACATACAGGCCCCTACCGCCCGAAACGGCTGATGATAAGAAAGATCCCCCAGAGTGCGGCGGCCAGCGCCGCCCCGCTCCATGGAATGAGTTCTACAGGTATCTGGCCCATGACGCAGGCTGCGAAGACGCCGACTGCTCCCGCACCCATCACCAGGACATAGGCCGCCGGTCTGCGGTCGTCGTTGCCGGTGACGATCCGCCCCTTCGTCCGGTGTGCAGAGAGGGGAAAGAGCCAGGCAACCCCGCTCTTCGTGCATGAGTCCTCGAGGAGGTGGAAAACCGCCCCGCCGAAGAGACCGAAGAGGAATGCCTGGACAGCACCGTTCCAGGGGAATCCCAGCACTGCCGTTCCGAGGAGCCAGGCATAAAATCCCACGACCAGGGTCATCAGGAGAACCCCGATGCCGGAGTGGAGGACGCCGCGGTGGCGGGGCATCCCGCGCTCTCCCAGGAAGAGAATGAAGGGGAGTGAGATCGGGTAGTAGACGAGGTACTTGATCCCGTACCCGAAGAACGGGAGGAAGTAGACCCGCCTGCCGCGCCTGCCAGGCATATGGGTGTGAAAGATCGCCGAGTCGTTGGCGTCGGCGTCGGGAGCGAGGGCACCGATGAAGACTCCGAAGAGTGCTGCGACCGCCCATTCCGGTGGGATGGTGAGCAGAAGGGGGGCCAGGACCGTTGCAGCCGTTGCGAGACTGATGCTGATATGTTCGTCGCCTTTCACGGCATCGTCTCCCACCGGGCATAGAGGTCGGACCTGCGGTCTTTCCTGACCGGTATCGAGGTACGCATCTCGGTGACCTGTCGCGGCTCGATCTCTCCGCAGACCATTCCACCGGTCCGCTCTCCGATCAGAGATCCATCAGGGGCGGCGATGCACGATCCACCGTAGGCGTTCGCACCAGCCAGATAACATCCTGCATCGAGGGCCCGTGCCCTGGCCAGGAGTTCCCACTGGGAGAGCCTCTCGGGCGGCCAGGCTGCCGGGACGAGGATGCACTCGACGCCGCACCTTGCATAATGAAGGAAGAGTTCGGGGAACCTGAGGTCGTAGCAGATCGCAAGCCCGAAGCGGACGCCGTCCGCGTCGAAGACCACGGGGCAGTCGCCTGCCGAGCAGGTCTGCTCCTCTCCCAGCGGGGTGAAGAGATGGACCTTGGCATAGCGGGCATGCACCTCGCCGTCAGGCCCGACGGCCCAGGCGGTGTTCTGTAGTATCTCCTCCCCTTCCATCGAGGAGCCGACGACCCAGACGTCGTGGTCGGCCGCACTCTTCGCGAGGGCCGGGAGGATCTCGGGTGCGGCGATCGGATGCACCGGCGACCACCCGGTCGCAAACTGCTCCGGGAAGAGGACGAGGCCGGCACCCGCACGGGCCGCGGCGGCAATGCACCGGTCGGCACGCAGAAGACTCTTTGTCACCGTCGCCCCGGTCTCGCCCTCCGCACAGCAGACCTTCACGGCACCACTCCTGCCAGAGTCGGGAATGCCGTCCTGATCCCGGTGATGATGAACTGCACCGCGATGGCGATGAGCATCATACCCATCAACCGGTTTACCGCCCTGTACTCCCGTGGTCCGATCCGGCGCATGATCGTCTCTGACCTGGAGAACATCAGGTACGTGATCCCGATCGTGACGGCGACGGCGACGACGGTGATGAGCACCCCCGCCGGGTGGTAGGAGGTCGCCTCCTGGGTGAGGACGATGACCGTCGTGATCGCCCCGGGTCCTGCGATCATCGGGATCGCGAGGGGCATCACTCCGACATCATCGGCGTCCAGACCTTCTTCCCGTTCGGTTGGTGAGATCTTTGCCCGCGAGGCCCTGGCATAGACCATGTCCATCCCGATCCCGAAGAGGAGCAGTCCGCCAGCGATCCTGAAGGCCTCCAGGGTGATCCCGAAGACCTGGAGGATCAACCCGCCGGCAAGGGCGAAGACGAGCAGGATTGCCAGGGCGTATCGGCAGGCCGTCCTGGCCACGCTCCACTGCTCGGCTCTCTCCATCCCTTCGGTGAGGGAGACATAGAGGAGCGTCGCCGCGAGTGGGTTGACGACGATGACCACCGACGAGATGGCCAGGAGGGCAAAACTCAGCAGGTCGCCGTTCATGGAGAATCTGTTGGATTTCTGTGGGTTAATGCCTTTCGAAGGTTTTTGGTTTGTTTCATAAGATGGCTCTGTTGAACCGGGCATGAATCCCTGAATAAAGCATCATCGAATGGTCGTAGGGGATGAAGAGTCTGCGATTGAGGGGGCACATCCGATCATCGCGTCTTCCATCACCACACGTGCCGAGGGGCTCTGTCGCCGAGACCTCCGGGATGAAGATCGGGGTGGAAGGCGGAGAAATGACCATGAAATGGGGATTGTAGAAATCCTCTCGCTTAATATCTCTGCCGGGGGAGTTCTGATGCTTGGTTTCTGTTCGCTCCCTGGTCGCAAGGATCGGGGTTCTCCCACGCGAAAGAGATGAGAGCACCGTGACGATTGGAAGGCCGACTCATAATCCATATATGGAACATCAAATATATTTCTGGTAGTGGTAGTTGAAATGAATTTAATGCGGACTCAGGTTCGATGGTTTCAGACCATCGTCTCCCGTCGGCGAGAATGTGGAGCAGGATGAACCCTCTTTTTATTTCAAGAATCTCTGCTCTCATGATCATCGGGCTTCTGGTTGCAGGATTCTTTTTTGCCGCTCCGGTATCTGCCGCAGTGCAGACACCTCTTCCAGGTCAGGGAGACCAGACCTTGATCCTGTACGGCATTCATCCCAACGCCCAGAGGAACGAGACCATCAGGACATTTATCGAAGAACATGGCAAGATTGAATGGGGAGAACACGGCAGGAATCGGACACACCGGTATGTGTGTATCGTCCCGGTCAATGCGAGCGAGAAGAAACTCTTCTATCTCAACAACCAGACTGCTTCGGAACATGATCAGGAACCTTCGATTGTGTTTGTCAGAATCATAGACCGCGACGAGCCACTGCCCATCCCGACACCTGATCGCGATCCTTTCAGGGGACTCTATCAGAAATATCCGGCACTTAAAGAGGACGAGGACGTCCAGACTTATATCGAAGATCACTCCCCTGAACGATATAAGGAAGAGTCGACCGGAACGTCACAGACCAGGGTGTACTTCATCGATGAGGTGGGAATTTTTTCGGAATATATCGTTGATCTCGATGACGGGAATATCGTTTCAGGCAGGTATCTCTCTGAGGACCAACTCGCGGTCAACAGATCGGAGGCGATTGAACAGGCTCTCGGTCGCCAGCCTGAAGATGCCGGCGTGGCGTGTGCATTGCTCATGATCCGTGATGACGATGTATACTGGGAGATTGCCGTTCTTGAAGGTCCGATGATGGAATATGCTCTTATCCCGGCGGAAAAGACGACAAGCACACCACCTCCGACCACTGAATCGTCGTGTTCTGGAGCGGGTCTTGCTCTTGGTGGCATCGGCGTCGTCCTGGTGCTCTCCTGGACACGGCGATGAAGATGCTCGTGATGGCCCCGGTTCATGCAGAGGTCATCCAAAAACTCTCCTGCCTTGACTTGTGACGGGAAGAAGGTTCTGAAGTACGGCATCGTTCAAAAGCGTCCTGCCGCCCCGCCCCCATCCTCTTCGTGGGGGAACGAGCGTGAGCGAGTTCGAGAAGGCGAAGTATTCGCTTTCGGTGGCGTCTCCCCCCGGCGGGGAGAGAGCAAGGAAACATTCTTTCTTCGGCTCTGTCGAAAACCTCATTTTTTCCTGGTTCAAGTATGATCCAACCGCCTTCCTCCAAACTTGCGCCGAGGGTGAGTGCCGCCCGAACCCCGGGATGAAGAGAGGGCCGGGAAGGCACCATCAATGATCATGGAGGGGATATTGCCGCCCCTCGGCCATCTTTGTCGTGGGGGGTCCGGCGGGTGTCCCCTCGGTGCGAAATTTCAGGAAAAGTTCTGCCGATGGGGGTGGCATGTTTGCTCTCACTATTTTTCCTCAATGGGGACAGGGGATGTGCCCTCCCTCGTGCTCATACCGGGGCTCTGCCCCCTGACCCCCGAGATTGCGATAGGGCAGGAAGGCACATTTGATGATCCTGGAGAGGGAATTGCTGTCTTCCACCTATCTTCTGCGGGCGGACCGGGGGGAACGAGCGTCGGTCCCCCGGCGGAAGATGTGCGCTCAGAATTCCTGGAATGAAGGATTTTGATCCAGACGAAGGTTCATGTCCGGGATACTTTTGGGATATGCTCGCAGAGAAACCTCTTCAGAATGGTTTCGCGCGGGGGCGCTGCCCCTCGACTCCCACGACGAAGATGGACGGGCAGCGATTGAACAAGGTCTTCACCGAGTATTCAGTCTTGAAAAGAGAGCGTAAATGACGAAAAATTTTCAGTCTTGGACTGAAATGTCTTCAAAAAAACGAACCAAAAATGGAATGGGCCTGAGATGGCCCTCAGGAATTTTACTCGTACAGGACTGACTCGTCGATCCTGGTGTAGGTGACGAGTTCTTCCTCAGCGAAGTGGATGCCGATCTCGCGAGCAGCGCTCTCTGGAGCGTCGGAGGCATGGATGACGTTCTTGCCGGTCTCCATACCCATGTCGCCACGGATCGTCCCTGGTGCGGCCTCGGCCGGGTTGGTCGCGCCGACGAGCCTCCTGACGATCGCGATTGCGTCTCCGCCTTCCCAGACCATGGTAAGAACCGGGCCTGACATGACATACGCCTTCAGCGAAGGGAAGAAGGGCTTCTCGACATGCTCGGCATAGTGCTCCATTACCTTCTCCTCAGAGAGGGTGGTGAACTGTGCCGCGACCAGCTTGAGTCCCTTAGCCTCGAGGCGGGAGATGATCGTCCCGACGATGCCCCGCTGGACACCGTCCGGCTTGATCATCACGAAGGTCCGCTCCATGCGGTTCACTCCTTCCCGAGGGCCTTGCGGCCGGCCTCAGTCCAGGTGACCCGACGGGGGACACGCCCGAGCTTGTAGTTCTTCTGGCACTTTGTGGAGCAGAAGTAGAAAAGCGAACCGTCCTTGCGGACGAAGAGCTTCCCTGTACCCGGCTCCAATGTCTTGCCGCAGAAACTGCACTTGTAGGTGTCGACCATTCTTTTCACCGCCTCGACAGTTTCTTCGCTTCACGCTCAGTTTCAAGGAGCATCAGGATGTCGCCCTCGCGGATGGGGCCGACGGTGTTGCGGGTGATGATCCGGCCCTTGTTGTTTCCCTCAAGGATCCGGCACTTCACCTGCATGGCCTCGCCATGCATCCCGGTGCTGCCGATCACTTCAATGACCTCTGCGGGTGTTCCATCTGCCATTGAGCACCCTCCTTCAGGCCTTCAGTTCAGTGACCTGCTTCGCAACCTCTTCCACAAGATCCTTTGCCTTGCCAGGTTTGACGATGGCAGCGGCGGCCGAGCCGACGTTCAGGCCACTGGCTGCGCCGATCTCGTTCTGCTTGGTGATGAAGAGGTACGGGATCTGCTTCTCCTCGCAGAGCGGTGCGAGGTGCATGACGATCTCCTCAGGCTCAACGTCGCCGCCGATGAGTACGAGCTGGGCGGTGCCGCGCTCGATGCACTTGGTGGCCTCGTTGGAGCCCTTCTTGATCTTTCCGGTGTCCCGTGCGATCTCGAGCGATTCAAGTGCCTTGTTCTGGATTTCTTCCGGAACTTCAAATTTTACGTATGTCTTAGCCATGATTCACCTCATTCAGGAGCGTAGTCTCTCCTTCATCAATCATCAGGTGTGATTGAACAGCCATAGTATTTCGACAGGGAAACGGATAAACCTTCCTTCACTCCCTCAGATAGATGACGACATCTCCGGACTCAAAGACCGGCACAAGTCCATCGACCGGCAGGTCGATGGTGTATGCTTCGCGTTCAAGCCCGCCCACATAGAGGTGGGTCGCCCCATATCGGTCCATCAGATCGAGCGTCCGGGTGGGTTCTTCATAGATAGTGCGGACATCGTTCTGCCGGCCCGAGATGAGGCTCCAGTTGCTCCGCCACATCTGCTCGTGAAACGGCATCCCGAGGACGGTCGGGATCCCGGTGTAGGCGGAGACCCTGGCTGCATAGCCATAGTCCTCTCCCACCCCCTCGACGAGGGTGATGGCGCCCTCCTCCTGGTTGAGCCATGCGATCCCCGCGGCATCGCCCGGGTGCTGCTCCCGGAGCCATGCGGACCCATCGAGTGAGGTCGGTCCGATGCTGGATATTGGGACGGCAAATGGGGTGATGATCAGGGCGACGGCTGCGAGCGCTCCCAGCGTCCGCCACTGCCGGGGGGTGTATCGATCGGCCCACCCCCGTTCGGCAAGCCACTGCCCGACCCAGACCAGGATGCCGGTGCCGATGAGGAGCCAGGCAATCGAGTAGCACTTGAAGACTGTGTTCATCCGGTAGTTGTCTACGCTCATGTTGTCCTTGAGATAGACGAACTCGCAGAGGAGGACGATGACAAGCCCGGAGGCGACGAGAAAATCAGAGGCCGAAAGGTGTCGACGGACTAAGAGGATGGCAAGAGGTAGTGCGGCGATCGCCGCCGCCGGATAGCCTGCGAGGGCGATGACGATCGGAGCCGCCAGGAGATACGGCCGCTCTTTGAGGTCTCTCAGGGTGAAGGCATAGATGAGGGCGAGGAAGAAGCCATGGACAAGCAGGAACTGGATCGGGTCTGAGGGTGCCGAGACTATGCCAAACCCGCTGAACCCGGCGCTGTTGAGCTGGAGATAATAGGGGGCATAGACCGCGATCGCCAGGGGCGGAACGGCCAGGAGGAACCCTGGGTCATGGTTCCGTCGCCAGATGAGGAGGCCGACGGCGAGCGTGATGGGGGCGTACAGGAGGACATCCCATGAGTTGATCCCCGGCATCGAACCCAGGGAGAGCGCGGCACAGGCGATGAAGAGCCAGCGTGCCTTTGGTGCAATATCGTCCCAGCGTGTGAGAGCATAGACGACCAGGAAGATGAAGAAGGCCTGGTTGAAGATGTCCATGACATGTGGGTGAAGGTCGCCCCAGAGAAAGGAGAAAAGGGTGTACTCGTTGATCGTCCCTTCGATGACTCTGCTGCTGTTCCAGAGGAGGAGTTTTGTCGTCTCTCCGAGGAAGAGGTTCTGGAAGAAGGCCGGGTTTACGATGAAAAATATGCCGAGCGGAACCCATGCAAACTTCGGGATGAGGAGGCGGCCGACGGCATAGACCGAGACGGCTGCCGCACCGAGGACGGTCGGGAGCGCCAGGTTGTAGACAACCGCCGAAGGGACGCCGGCGGTCACCCCGAGCATCCCCATCATCCAGTATCCGAGATAATAGTAGACGTCCAGTGCCCCGCCTGCAAACCATGGGTCCGGCGGGGTGACGGTCATGAAACGCATCGCCGACGCGAGGAAGGCAAGGTCCATCGGTTTTTCGGCGTAGATGATGGCCGGGTTGATGAACCTGACCGCGAGCAGCGCGGCAAAGAAGGTGAAGAAGACTGCGTCCCAGACAAGGGCATGTTTCAGTTCGTCGCGCCGGTATGCGCGCCGGTAGAGGGCGTATCCTCCCAGGGCTGCGAAGGGGATGAGAGCGGTCTGGATCGGGAGGCCGACGAGGCCGGCATACCAGGTCAGAACACCGAAGAGAAGAAGGGAAGCCGGGTATGCGGCCGGGTAGGCATACTCCTTAAGGGCCGGCCGGAGTGCCGGCCAGAGGGCGAACTGGAGCGCCTTGATCAGGAGGAGCCAGGAGATAAGCATGAGGGCCTGTGCCTCAGGGCTCACGCAGATCCTCCTCGGAGAGACCTTCCTTGAAGGAACGCCTCATCAGGGCGACCGACCAGTCGCCAAAGAAGTACAGCGCCGCCACCCCGCCGAAGAGGGTGACTCCGTTCTTGATGAGATGGTCGACGACTGCGATGACCGTGGCAGTGGCCGGCGCTGTCCCGGCCAGTTCGAAGGTGGCCGCGAGGGCGAACTCGTAGGTTCCGACGCCGCCGGGCGTGATCGGGACGGCCTTGACGAGGTTGCCGACGACGATCGCGAGCACGACCACCGCGAAGGGGATCTGCTCGCCAAACATCAGGACGACAACGGCGCAGACCAGGATATCCACGATCCAGATCCCGACCGAGGAGGCGCCGAGAAGAAGCAGGGCCCTGGGGTGGAGGGACGCCTCTCTGATCTCTGAGAACATCTTGAAGATGATGCCCAGGATCCGGTTCTCTGAACTCCGGTCGCCCATCACCCAGAGGAAGAGAGCGAAGGCGGCCCCCCCCGCGATCGGAATCAGGATGAGGGGCAGGTACCATTCGGGTGTCCCCACGACAAAGGGGAGGGCCACCACGCCGAGGATGGCAATGGTCACCACATCGAAGATCCGCTCCACCACCAGCGAGGAGATACCCTGCGAGTATGTTGCCAGGTTCTCGTGCTTGAGGATGAAGATCCTGACCAGGTCGCCGAGTCTGGCCGGGATAATGAGGTTTGCGGTCTGTGAGAGGAATATACAGGCTGTGGAGAAAGAGAGCGACGTTTTTATGGCCATTCCTTCGAGGATGGCCTGATACCGCCATCCGCGCATCACCCATGCGATGACGCAGATGCCGATGGCTACGGCCAGGTAGATGGGATCTGCATGCGAGAGGGTGAGGAGGAGATCGTCCCAGACTCTCCAGAGCATATATGCCAGGATCCCGACGGCAATGACCGTCGGGATGACGATCGCACTAGTTCTTCGCCACATGGAGATGCCACCAGAGTCCGAGGATCTGTGACCCCATCGAGAATACATCCTTGAACCGCACTGTTGTCCCTGGCCCCTGCCGCCAGACTACCGGGAACTCTTTGATCGTCAGGCCCGCATGCTGGCCGCGGACCAGCACCTCGGTGTCCCAGAACCAGTGAGGAGCACCCACCGTGTCGAGGAGAGGGAGGATCTGATCGCGGCTGAAGGCCTTGAAGCCGCACTGGTGGTCGTGGAGTCTGCTGGAAAGGATGGTCCTGACCAGGAAGTTGTAGCCGCGGCTTGCGATTTCGCGATCACCGCTCCTGACGATCTCCGAGTCCGGGAGGAGACGCGATCCTGTCGCGATGTCGGCCCCCCCCTGGATCGCCCCTACGAGTTCCCTCAGATGAGCAAGGTCGGTCGCCAGGTCGACATCATAGTAGCAGACCGTGCTATAGCGTGCCGAGGCGATCGCCCGGTTCAGGGCCTTGCCGCGGCCAAGCCTCTCGTCGGCATGGAGGAGGCGAACCCTCGAGTCTTTCTGGTGCCAGGCCTCCACGAACTCCGCACTCCCATCGGTGCTGCCGTCCTCTGCGACGATCACCTCGAAGGCGTCGGTGATCTCCGAGAGGGCCGCGGCCGACCTGGGAATGGCCTCTTCAAGTGCGGTTCTATCGTTGAAGACCGGCAGGATCACCGAGACCCCCTCTTCAGTCATCCTGGCCCTCCATGATCCGGTCCGCCACTTCAAGTCCGGCAATGATCGAACCTTCCATAGAACGTTCGGGGTAGTTGGGGCGTGAGAACATCCCGGCAAGGTACAGGCCGCGCTCCTCGTAGGCCGGGATGAGTCGGGCGAACCCGGTGGTATAGACCGGGCCGGCGAAGCGTTCGACAGCCAGTTCGCTCCAGTGGACAGCGGTCTTCGGGACGGAGAAACGCCTGCAGAAGTCGGAGAGCATTGTCTCTTTCAGATCTGGTGCCGGCTGTCCGGCAAAATATGAGGCGAGGTAGACGATGTCTTCGCCGTACCGCTCTCTCGGCGCAAAATTGGTGTGAGTGACCACAGCACCGTACGGTGCCTGGTCTTTCATATTCACCCAGTAGATCCCGCGGGTCACGTCCCGGTCCAGGCCGAGAGTCATGCAGGCCGCACCCTGGTATGGGAGAGAGGCGAAGGTCTCGTCCCCGCTGATCCTTTTGATCTCCTGAGGGGGGATCGTGGCAAGTACGACATCGTATGCCCGACCATTCACCAGCCATTTCCCGCCAGTGTGTTCAAGAGAGATGGCCGGAGTTCCTTTCTCGATTGCACAGCCCTTGCTGAGGAGCCGCTCTTCGAGGCTGTCGATGAGGAGATGCCACCCCCCGTTGAGGTACCCGAGTCGTTCCCCCTCGACTCCCCGGTCGGAACGGATGGCGATCCTGGAGATAAGCCATGCGGCCGAGACCTCGTCCCGCCGGTCTCCGAACTTGCTGCGAAGGAGCGGTTCGAAGAAGGAGGTGTAGACGCGCTCGCCGAGGTGTTCCCTGATGTACTCCCCGGCCGGGACATCGTCAAGGGAACTGAGGTCGAGTCCCTTTGCCCTGAGCGTGAGCACCCCGAGGCGGGCTTTGTCGATGAAGGAGAGGTGCGGGTATCGCAGGATCTCCATCGGACTCGTCAGCGGGTGGACCTTTCCCTCCACATAATATCCGGTTGAGCCCTTGAGCCACTCGAGACGGTCTTTGAGTCCGAGATCGTCCAGGAGAGAGAAGAGGTGGCTGTCACCGGCAAAGCAGTGATGATAATATTGCTCGATCCAGTAGCCGTCTCTCTGGTACGACGCCATGCATCCCCCGAGGAGCGGTTCTTTTTCAAGGACGGTGACCTCTGAGGCCTCTGAGAGGGGAAGGGCGGCGACAAGGCCGGTGAGCCCCCCCCCGATGATACAAATATCCATAATCTGCAATACTGTGTATCATCAAAAGCGCATAAGAAAGTTTTTGAACTCTGGTGAGAACTTTACTATTAGCTAGATACCAGCTATGAGTGTCCTTTGCATCTGTGGTAGGTAGCCGACTGGATGGTGTAACTGAATGAGAGTATTTTTTATAGGATTCGGTCAGGCTGGCGGTAAGGTCGTTGACATGTTTATCGAGCAGGATCGGAAATCCGGCTCGAATAACTTCAGGGGTATCGTCGTCAATACTGCTCGCACTGACCTGATGGGACTGAAGAACATCGAGATGAAGGACCGGATTCTGATCGGTCAGACCGTTGTGAAAGGGCATGGTGTGGGTACCGACAATGTCACCGGCGCCAGGATCGCGGCCGACGAGATCGACTCGATCATCAACGCGATCGACACGCGGGGCACCCACGATGTCGATGCCTTTGTCATCATCGCCGGTCTGGGCGGCGGTACGGGATCGGGCGGCTCTCCAGTGATCGCCCGCCACCTGAAGCGGATCTACCGCGAACCGGTCTATGCCGTCGGTCTCCTCCCGGCCCCTGAGGAAGGGAGACTATACACATACAACGCGGCCCGGAGTCTTTCGACACTTGTCAAAGAGGCCGACAACGTCTTTGTCTTTGACAATGCCGCCTGGAAGAACGAGGGCGAGAGTGTCAAGAATGCCTATTCCCGGTTGAACGAGGAGATCGTCCGTCGTTTCGGCGTTCTCTTCCGGGCCGGCGAGGTCGGGAAGGCAGGCGTCGGCGAGATGGTCGTCGACTCCTCCGAGATCATCAATACCCTGAGGGGAGGCGGGATCTCCAGTGTCGGGTACGCCGTCACCGAGGTGGTGAGCGAGCGGACAAAGAAGAAGAAGGGGCTCTTCGGCGGTCTGCGTGACAGCATAGGGAAGAAAGAGGAGGCACCCGAGGAGATGCTGACCGGTGAGGACAAGTCGGCGAAGGTGATTGCTCTTGTCCGGCGTGCGATGCTTGGCCGGCTCACTCTCCCGTGTGACTACTCGACTGCGGAGCGCGCACTTGTCCTGGTGGCCGGCAGCCCTTCCGAGATGGATCGCAAGGGTGTCGAGAAGGCGAAGAGCTGGGTCGAAGAGAATATCGCAGGCGTAGAAGTCCGTGGCGGCGATTATCCGGTTGAGAGCAACTATGTCGCAGCGGTTGTCATCCTCTCCACGATCGGGGAGGCACCGCGGGTGCGTGACCTCTTCGAGATTGCAAAGCAGACAAAAGAAGAAGTGATCAGGTCGAAAGAAAAACGTGTCTCGATGTTTGATGAAGCCGGGGTAGACCCGTTGTTCGAGTGAGAGGAAAAGATGAAGCGGATTGTCGGATTGGTGGTTGGACTTCTCGTTGTTATCTGCTGTATCCAGGCAGCAGCGGCGACTTCGTACGTTGATGGAGGAAATTATGATCTTGCCAGGGCACCTGATGTGGACCCTGCGTCCGGTGACCTTACTCCCGGTCAGAAGGTGATAGTCAAGATGACCGTAACCCTTGAGGGCAGCGGTGATTACACGTTCCCTGATGACGAAACCATCGAGTTCTACTCTGAGTTGGAAGGTCTCAAGTGGAGTTATAATCTTGATGTGGAAGGCAGGGAAATCTTCAATGATCCTAAGACTTCTTCAGCCAGGTACCTCCGTCTCTCCGGGTGGGACCTCGCCTACAAAAAGGGTTCCGGCGCTAAAATTGAGCTGACCCTTGAGGGCAAGGCCCCAACAGTGGCCGGCAACCAGAAGAAGAACATCGTCAGGATCCGGCAGTACGACGAGGATGACGATGTTGTCGATGACAGCGAGTACCTCCTTGAGCGCACGGTCATCAGCCCGCAGAACGTGGATTCAAATCTCAAGGCCGCAAATGACCGGCTGAACAATCTCAAGGGTGCGATCGAGGAGAAACTGAAACTGGGTGTCGACACCACCGCCGCCCAGAAGAAATACGACGAGGCAAAGGCCGCACTCAACAGGGCCAGCGCCACCACCGACTATGCCGCAGCTCAGGCCGACCTGACTACCGCAACAGAGGCGATGGACGCCGCCGAGGCCGAGCTCTCAAAGGCATGGGCACGCAAGGATATCGACGACGCTCAGGCGAAGATCAATGAGATCGATGGATTAATCTCGTACTTTGAAACCGAAAAGGGCATGAAGACCGACCAGCGGGTGGTCGGCCTCAAGACCCAGCGCGATATCGCCGCCCAGTCTCTCTCTGCAGCAAACGATAAGATGAATGATAAGAACTACGCTGCAGCCAGGATAAAGGGTGAAGAGGCCGCCCAGAAGGCGACAAGCACTCTCGATATCGCCAACGCTCTCAAGAAAGAGGTCGGCCAGGGTTTCTCCCTTGAACTCGGCTCGCTGCCCCTGTACATCGGGGCCGGTGTGCTGGTGGTCCTGATTATCGGCGGAATCGTCTATCTCCGGGGCCGGAGAAAGTGGGACGAGCTGGGATAATATCTCAATTCTTTTTCAGTTTCATTCTTCCATCCGGGTTTTTCTTTTTTGGGTTTTTTTAGAATCGCTCATGAAGCGAAGGCACGCTTCAAGCATACCGAATGAAAATCTTTCATCGCCGATCTTTAGAGTGTGGAAGGATCTTTAATCCCTTTCTTCGCGATAGGGCGGCAGAGAAGGCATCGCTCAATCGCCGCCCCTCGACTATCTTCGCCGAAGGGGGGTGTCCGGGGGGTCTCCCCCAACGCGAGACGGTAGGTTCGGATCGGTCAGGTGGGGCGGCCCATCTGATCGACGTGCCTTCCCCCATCCTCACGCCGGGGGCGTTGCCCCAGGACCCCAGGATTGCGATGGGGTCGGGAAGGCGGAGGGGAGATCATGAAGGGGGTGGTGTCGTCCCGGCGCTCTCTTCACGCGGGGAACCGGCGGGCGGTCAATCCCCCGCACAAAGACCAGTACAGAGGATTTCTTCACGGCTAAAATTGTATTCTCGTGGTGACTTTCCCTCGCCACGAGTGCCATCATCAGTAGTGCAGAGGTCGAGGGTTGTGGCCGACCCCCGGCCATTCGCAGTTAGAATGGGATATAGAGTCTGAATTTCTTCAGATCACGCTTGTGTTCCTGACAAAGACTTCGAGGCGCATGTTCCCCATCTTCCCGTCTCTCTTGAAGTAATACGCCGGGATCCGGTCCTTGTTGTCGTACCAGGAGAACCAGTAGTTGAGGTTATAGGGCCGTTTCTCGAAGCCCGGCAGGGAGTCGTACGTATCCTCGTCGGAGGTGATGACCACGTCGAACTTTCCAGACCTGAAGGTGCTTTCATCGATCTTTCTGCTATAATAACTGAGGTTATCGGCTTTATCACCCCGGTAGTACCAGGGCAATGGCCAGTAGCGGTCTGAAGCGATGGCGGTGGCGTTTGCGTTGTCGATGAGGGTCATCACCTCTCGCATATCCTCCGAGTTCTGGACCTGCACGATCGGTTCGTTTACGTCGGCCGGGACAAAGGCCACATGCCAGAGGACCGGCGCCAGGAAGAGCACCGATGCAAGGGCGATGAGGGCCTTCTTCTTCGTCATCGCATAACTTGCGACAAAGACCATCGGGAGGAGTTGGTGAATGATCAGCCAGGGTACCTTCTCGCCAATATAGGCGTACGCCGCGAGGGAGAGGACCATCCAGACGATGCAGAACCTGAAAAATTCCTCTTTTTTGTCGAAGGTCCGTATCTTCGGAACCGAAAGTCCGGCCTGCTGAAGGGAGGTTCTGACCAGGTGGTACATCCTGTCTCCCTCTTCCTTTGCTTTCCCGGCATGGATGAACTGGCCGACCCCTACGACGGCGAGGGCGAATATCGGGAGTTCATACAGGAGGAAGAGAATGATGTAGAAGAAGAACGGTCCGCCGATCCGCTGCTGCTCATGCATCGCCCACCAATGGGAAATGGCGTCAGGCACCCAGGTGAGCACCCGCTCGGGATGAGCGCCGAACGAGGAGTAGAAGAGGACGATGACGCCAGCAAGGACGAGGATGCCGACGATGAGGTCGCGCTTCCATCTCGCCGGTAAGACAATTTTCCTTGTCCAGAGGAGGTAAAGGATGTACAGCCCGAAGATCCCGAGGACGATCGGCATGTTCTCCTTGCATGCCAGTCCGAGCCCGGTTGCAAGTCCGGCAAGGGCTGCCCAGCGGAGTTGGCCTTTCTCGAAATAGAGGAGGAGGGCAAGAAGGAGTACGAAGGTGAGGAAGAGAATGAAAATGTCGTTCCTGAGGAAACGGGAGAAATAGACCAACTCGGGCGAGATCGCGAGGAAGAACGCTACAACAAGCGTCTGCCTCCGGTCGAGGTAGCCGAGTCTGTGCAGCGGCCAGACCAGGGCGACGATCAGGGTGCCGAGGAGGGCGGGTATCACCCTTCCGACCAGGTCGGAGTCGCCGAAGAGGGCGAACATTCCTGAGGTCACATAATACAGGAGCGGACCATGGTATGAAGGGTCGTAGAGATAGGTCCCTTCGGTCAGGAGTTGATATGAGAACCAGGCGTGGATCGCCTCGTCATGGTGGAAGAGTTTGAGGTCGAGGAATGCAAACCGCAGGACGGCTGCAAGAATTAGAATAAGAAAAAAAATTCTCTCAAAAGAGAGAAATTGGTAGATTTTCCTGGCAGATCCCAGAGTCGGACCGCCGTTCACCGCGCATCAGCTCTCGAGTACGATCTCGATGCCGATGTCTTTTGGCACCTGAATGCGCATCAGCTGTCTGAGGGCACGCTCGTCGGCGTCGATGTCGATGAGCCGCTTGTGTACCCGCATCTGCCAGCGATCCCAGGTTGCAGTACCCTCTCCGTCAGGGCTCTTTCTGATCGGAACGACCAGTTTCTTGGTGGGGAGGGGGATAGGCCCTGCCAGATTCACGCCTGTTCTCTCTGCAATTTCCTTGATCCTGTCACAGACCATCTCAACTTTGTCGTAATCAGTCCCTGAAAGGCGTATTCTGGCTTTCTGCATGATCCTCACCCATTAACAGACTTATCTCATCTGCTTGGCCTGGACAGCAATGCACATGCCAGCCGCGATGGTGGAACCCATATCACGGACCGCGAAACGACCGAGCTGTGGGATCTCCTTGACGTTTTCAAGGACCATCGGGCGGGTCGGTTTGATCTTGACGATCGCTGCATCGCCGGCCTTAAGGAAGGTCGGATTCTGCTCCTTGACCTGGCCAGTGCGGGGGTCGAGCTTGCTGAGCAGTTCGGTGAACATGCAGGCAACCTGTGCGGTGTGGCAGTGGAAGACCGGCGTGTAACCGACGGTGAGTGCGCTCGGGTGCTGGAGCACGACGATCTGAGCGGTGAACTCCTCGACGACCGTCGGCGGAGCTTCGACCGGACCACAGACATCGCCGCGGCGGATGTCGCCCTTGCCGACACCACGGACGTTGAAACCGACGTTGTCGCCAGGCTGAGCCTCGGGGATTTCCTCGTGGTGCATCTCGATGGACTTGATTTCACCATTGACGTTGGCAGGCATGAAGGCAACCTTGTCGCCCTTCCTCATGATACCGGTCTCGATACGACCGACAGGCACGGTGCCGACACCGGAGATGGTGTAAACGTCCTGGATCGGGAGACGCATCGGGAGGGTGGTCGGCTTCTCTGGCTCCTTCAGGGCGTTGAGGCACTCAAGGACCGTCGGGCCGTTGTACCACGGGGTCTTGTCGGACTTAGCGGCGATGTTTGCTCCCTCGAAGGAGGACATCGGGACGAACGGTACGTCGTCGGGCTTGAAGCCGACCATCTTGAGGAGCTGTGAGAGCTGTTCCTTGACCTCGTTGTACCGCTTCTCATCGAACTTGACGGCGTCCATCTTGTTGACACCGACGATGAGCTGGTTGATCCCGAGGGTCCTGGAAAGGAAGACGTGCTCCTTGGTCTGCTCCATGACGCCGTCAGGTGCGGCGACGACGAGCAGTGCTGCGTCGGCCTGGGATGCACCGGTGATCATGTTCTTGATGAAGTCACGGTGGCCCGGACAGTCTACAACCGTAAAGTAGAACTTGTCGGTGTCGAAGCGCTTGTGGGCGATATCGATGGTGATACCACGCTCGCGCTCCTCTTTGAGGCTGTCCATGACCCATGCAAACTCAAAGGAACCCTTGCCTTTGGCTTCGGCTTCCTTTCTGAAGGTCTCAATAATGTGCGCAGGTACGGCACCTGTCTCGAACAGAAGACGCCCGACGGTGGTGGACTTACCGTGGTCGATGTGTCCGATGACAGCAAGGTTCATGTGTGGTTTATCAGTTGCCATAGATTATCCTCCACTCATGTATGGGACTGCATACACAGTCTGGTTGAAGCGAGTATCATATATTGGGCATTGATCTATATAAACCATTTTGATTCGCTTGTTCTCTCTACAACTGCAGATTTATACGCAGGTATCGACACCCTCAAATCCCTGATTGAACAAACACTCACTGACCTATGAAAACTCTGGAATTCCACCGCGATGAAGAGAAAGGCCGTGTCACGGTGGCCTGCGCTACCGGGGAGGTTTCGGTGTACAGCCACTGTGCCTACTGCAAACACTGCAATGGCGTGCAGGTGGGCAGGCGGGTGCTCCCCTCGCCGCCGCAAAAATTGGTCGGTGGGCCCAGGGGGATGGGCTTTGACGAGGAACTCCTCGACGCTGCCATGATGTTCAACTCCCTGGTCCGTGATGGAGAGGCGATCTCCTGCAATGATAAAGAGGCTGTCGGCTTTACCTCTATGTACCGCCGTTGAATTCTTCCTGTAATCCCTTGCGGAAGGCCTCGAAATCAATTTCGTCGAGTTGGTCGGCCAGGTGCCGCCCGCTCCATGCCTTCCGGTAGACCCAGGTGATCACCCGCTCGACGACCATGACAACTTCATCCTCACTCTCGACTGTGATGAGTTCCCGGCCCGGCCTGGGGTGCCGCCCGCGCCGCCCGCCGACGGTGATAAGGTAGTGGTGATACTCTGACTTCAGGAGGTCGAAGGGACATGACTGGATACAGATCCCACATTGAACGCATTTTTCAGGGATCAGTTCTGAGATCCCGTTCTTGATGACGATCGCTGCCTCCTTGCAGTACTCGGCACAGGTGCCGCAGCCAGTACACATGCCCTCAGTCCTGAGGGGGCGGATCCGGCCGATGATCCCGACTTCGTTGAGGACCGGGCTCGTGCAGGCGTTCGGACAGCCGGAAAGAGAGATCCGCATCCTGATCGGCATCTCGCGCCCAAAGACCTTCTCGTCGATCCTTCTTGCGAGGTTATAGGTCTCGATATTGGAATACTTGCACCCGGTGGTCCCTGGGCAGGCGATGACATTGACGACCTCGTCATATTCGGATCCCAGGGGGGTTCCGTTCTCCTGCAGGTCGTGGGCGACCTCTTCCAGACGGGCAGGGTCGACGTGCGGGATCTCCATGGTCTGACGGGTGGTGAGGTGGACCTCGCCGTCTGCGTATTTCTTTGCGATCTCACCGATGCCCGCCATCTTCTCGGCGGTCAGGACACCTGCCGGGATCCTGAGCCGCACTGCACAGAAATCCGGGTTGCGTTCAGTGATCACGCCGCCCCGTTTATAGATGGCCCGATCTCTCATCATCTGGAATAGGTCAGGCGTGGAGCATAAAAAGGTGTGTGCACTCTTTAGAGAGCGAGGGCCAGGGCGACAGCCGCACGCGTGATCTCGTTTGAAGCGCCTGCGACGTCCCCGTTCACCCCACCAAAGAGACGGGTGGCAAGACTGACGAGGAGGGCCACGACGATGGCGGTCACCAGCAGCGCCCTGCCGATGAGGGCCGGACCGAGGGGAAGAAGGAAGAGCGGGAGGACCGGGACGAGGGCGTAGATGACAAAGCGCTTCTTCGCAAAACCATGGAGGTAGGCATGGATCCCTTCGTGGAAGGGGGCGCCGAGGGCGGTGATCCAGGCCATCGCGAGTTTTGCGCAGACCTCCGCGGTGAGGATGACGAAGGGGATCGACCAGGCCGCGGAGAGGCCTTCGACCGCTATGAGGGTGGTGAGGAGTCCGCACGCCACACCCCCCGCGCCGATCTGCCGGTCGGTGAGTGCGGTGATCCGCTTCTCTCTGCTCCCGTGGGCCATCAGTCCGTCGCCGAGGTCGAGGAGGCCGTCGAAGTGGTTGGCGCCCGAGACGATGATCGCGGCGGCGACGGCGGCGGCCGCGGCAAGGCCGGGATGACCGGAAAGGAGGAGAGCGATGCCTGCTGCGATCCCACCGATTATGTATCCCGCGAGGGGGTAGAGCCAGGTGTGCCTGGCAAAGGCGTCGAAGTCTGCAGGTCGTCCGAAGGGGAGGATGGTGCAGAACTGAAAGAGTGCCCTGAGAGCGTCGAGAGCCATCTGGTTACTGATTTTGAGGTATGATACAATAAGTCCTGTGATATTCGTGCTGACAGGATAGGCTTTTGATGGTGTAGAATCTGACATGAACCCCGGGTTCAAGCATACGCGATGAAAATCTCATATTGCAGGTCTCTGAGGTCTGGAAGGATCCTTGATCCTTCTCCTTGTGACAGGGGAACGAACAGAAACCGAGTGTCGTGCCGCCCCCGCATATCCTCTGTCCGTGGGGGGTCCGGGAGGTCAACCCCCCGGCGCGAGATGGCGGTGAAGATTCTCTGATCGGGGTGGCCCTTCTGATCATCACGCCTTCCCACATACTCCCACCGGGGGCTCTGCCCCCGGACCCCCGGGATTGCGATAGGGACGGGAAGGGAGTGAGGAGATCATGAAGAGGATGGTGTCATCCCCGGCGCTCTCTTCACGCGGGGGACTCGGGGGTGGCCCTTCTGAACATTCGCCATCACATATCAATCGCGCCGGTGGTTCTGCCCCCCTGATCCCCGGGATGAAGATGGGGACAGGAAGGCAGAGGGGTGATCGTTCGGAGGGCGTACCCGTCCCATGCCTCTTAGTCACGCGGGGGCGGGGTGTGGTCTCGCATGATTCACACTCTAGAAGAGGGTCTATTTTCCTGAGAGTGCATTCTGGAAAACAATCCTTCCGATTAGTGTGCAATAAATAATAACAAATAAAATATTATTAATATCTGATGTGATTGTACATCATTTTGTATGAAACTCCCCCAGTTCTCCCTGATCGGATGTATCCTCTGCGCGGCAGTACTCCTTCTTGCCGCCCCGGTATCGGCAGTGTACGATTTTGAAGGTATCCCTCTCCATATGACGGCCCAGGGCGAAGTCAGGGGGGACGTGCTCACCTTCGGCACCTATGGGCTTGCGGCCCCACCGATGGAATGCACCTTCTCTCTTCCTGATAAGCCAATCTGGGCGAGAGTCTATACAGGCGTCTGGGGGGGGACCGAGCGGTACACCGGGTGGGAAGAACTCACCGTCAACAACGGAGTCCCGGTCAAGAGATCCCTCTTCGGGATTGATGACCGGAATAAAGAGACCTATGTCTCGGGCTATGGTGTCTACTGGGTCGCGCACGACTGTACCGACCAGCTCCACGGCGGTAAGAACACCGTCGCCCTGACAACCAGCAGGGGTCTGCCTGAGAGCAGGATCGATGGGAGGGTCTATGGTGTCTTCGTCGTCGCCGTCGTGGAGGACAAGGACGGACCGGTCACCAGATACTGGATTGCCGAAGGAAACGAGAATCTCCATGGAGAAGGGTGGGCAGGGACAAACCCCACGCGACATAATGATTGTGAGATCTCGTTTGAGAAGGCAAGTCTGCTGGAAGGGGCCACTGCAGACTTCACCATGCTTCTGCTGGCCTCGACGAAAGGACAGCCCGATTATATCCGGTTCAACGGCGAAGACCTGGGTGTCGCCCCGGACGACCCTTCGATCTATCCTGATGGGGCGCGGGATATCGGCAACGAACGGTGTTTCGATGCCACGGGCGGTGCCGGGACCGAGGCGAGATACATCGATGTCGAGAAATTCGATGTCAGCGGTCTTCTGAAGGAGACGAACCATATCTTCTTCGAGCGCGGCAGGGATCTGGACGACGACGGGACGATCACCACCACCGGGGAAAAACCTGAGGGTGAAGATTACATCCATCCCTGCTGCGCCATCCTTGCTGTCAGAAGGCCGGGGGCCGACCCGGCCCCTGACTTTTCCGTGGATGCACCGCAGGTGAGGGGGGCCTATGCCGGTGAAGAGGCTGTGGTGCAGGCAACGGCGAGGAACCATGGGGCGCGGCCTGAAGGGATGATCACGGTGATCTTCTCGGTCGATGGAGTGCCTGCAGAGACAGTAACCGTGGAGCCGGATGTCTCGGGGGTTCAGGAAGTCACAGCGAATCTCACGATGGACGAAGGCCGGCACACACTCTCGGCACGGGTCGAGACCGGGGGAGACCTCGACCTGTCGGACAACGAGGCGTCGGTCTCGGTCAGGGTCGGGACGATCCCGGATCTTGCGGTGAAGATCGGCACCCCGGTCCGCACCGGAGCCGGAGAGCCTGATGCCCAACACTCGCCCTTCCCGCTCATCGCCCTGGTTGGAGGGATCTGTGCCGCGGCCCTCCTCGCCAGGCGGCCGCCGGGAGGAAAACTTGTCGCCGTGCTGATCGCAGGAGCGGTCATTGCGGCATCATGTCCATTGGTCATATTCCCGGCCGCCGCCGCAGGATATGAGGACTACACCATCCCGGTCACGATCACGAACAACGGTGGGAGCGATGCACCGCCTTTCGCCCTCACCGTCTATCTGGACGGGGAGAAGGCGGCGGTGAAGCCCATCGAGGAAGGACTGGAGGCCGGGGCAACGGTCGAGATCGCCCTGTCTCATTACACGACACCGGGAAAACATCGTTTGAGGGTGGTCGCGGACGAGGCCGGTACGATCAGGGATGCTGAGAGAGGAAACAACGCGGCGGAGGGCGACTATGTCTTCCCATAGATCGGTCCTCGGCGTTGCTCTCCTCGCCGTGCTCCTCCTTGTCCCCGCGGTCTCAGCCACCTATGCAGGCGACAGGCCGCTTGAGACGGCGTTTCATGAAGAATTCAGTGGCGGTCACCTCTTCACCCTCGGCAACAGCACCTACAGCGGATCTCTGAAGCCCGGAGATCGGTATGCCGTCGATTTTGAGATCGAACTCCCGGAGGGTGCGGCAATACGGTACCAGCGTCTCTATGTTTACTGGGCCTGGAGCAAACTCGACCAGAAGGCGATCTATCCCTCGGTCTCAATCACCCGCACCGACACCGGGGAACTCCTCAACAGGACAGGACGTTCTGTCGACTCCAAGGGATTCGTGAGCAAGAACGATTTTTTCTCGGGAATGGACATCTTCGAGATGGCCGCCCTCTCTCCAGGGAAGAACTCCTTCACCGTCGTCCTTGAGAATACGGCGGAGGACAACCGGACCTTTGTGGTCCAGGGGCTCGCTCTGCTCGCGGTCTACGAGAGTCCGGAGTCGCCTGAGGTTGTCTGCTGGGTGAAGGAGGGGGCCGATCTCCTGTACAGCAGTTATGGGATCACGCCTCCCATGGCGACGAGCAGGATCGAGTTCGAGGGGACGGTCGAGAGGTCTGATCTCTCTTCAGCCGAGCTCCTCCTCGTCGCTCCTTCGGGCGGTTATACCAGAGAGAACATCCCGGAGATAAATCGGCTCTTTTTGAACCGCGAGGGAGAGAGCAGCATGCCCTCGTTCTTTGAATCGATTCTCTCCGCTCTGTTTCCGGGTTCGAATGGACGGGAGTGGGTGAACATCTTCGACTCCGACGAGACGAGGCAGGTCGGGATCGACCGCCGGGATGTGCTGCCCTATCTTCGGTCTGAGAACAATTTTGCAGCTGTCAGGGACGAAAAAGACTATCTTGTCCTTACCAACGCCGTGTTGTGGGCTGAAAAGAGGTGAAATGATGGATGTCATCATGCAGACGAGAGACCTGAACAAGGCGTACACCGAGCAGGTGACCGCACTCCACGATGTGAACATCGCCCTTGAGAGAGGGGAACTTGTCACCCTCCTCGGACGGAGCGGGAGCGGGAAGAGCACGCTCCTCAACATCCTCGGCGGGCTTGACCGGCCGACCGGGGGAGAGGTACTCATCAATGGGACGCATGTCGACTTCGACGATCGACAGGCGCTCATCACTCTCAGGAGGGAGGCGCTCGGATTTGTCTTCCAGAATTTCAATCTCATCCCGACCCTGACGGCCAGGGAGAATGTAGAGTATCCCCTTCTCTTCAACTATGCCGGGAGGGGGGTGAGAGAGAAACGGGCCCTGGCCCTCCTGGAGATGGTCGGGCTTGCGGAGAGAGCCAACCACTATCCGCGCGAGATGAGCGGGGGAGAACAGCAACGGGTGGCGATCGCCCGCTCCCTTGTGGGAAACCCGACGATCGTGCTTGCCGACGAACCGACCGGGAACCTGGACTCGAAGACGAGCGACGGGATCTTTGAGTTGATGCGCCAGGTGAACCGGGAGCGGGAGACGACGTTTCTGATCGTGACCCATGAGCGCGAACTCGGGAAGAGGGCCGACCGTTCCATCAAACTCCTCGACGGGAGGGTGGTGTGAGATGAAGATGGCAAAGATATTTGAGTCCCTGAAGATCTCGGCCAGGCAGGTCGCACGGAAACGGATGCGCGTCCTGCTCACCGCCCTCGGCATCGCCATCGGCGTGGCGGCGGTGGTCGGGACCGTCTCCCTGGGCGAAGGGATCAGGTACCAGGCGGTGGAGGCGATCAAGGAGCAGTCAGACCTGACCCTCATCGAGGCGACCGCGGATATCCGCAGCGGCACGCTTCAGTTGATCACCCCGGCGAAGATCGATGAGATCGCCGCAATACCTCATCTCAAGGGGTCATCGGCGATTGTCAGGGAGGCCTACGCAACAAAACGACAGACCTACCTGGGGGTGATGGGCGTCGACCCGGCAGAGATCGGGGGGGTGATCAAACCCAGGTTCTTCAAGGGAGAGCCGATTGATCCCGGCTCCAGACAGGCGGTCCTCGGCCATGACCTCGCCGAGACGCTCCAGCGCTACGAGGGTATCCGTCTCGGCGACTCGATCCCGATCCTGATCAGGCAGTACGACGAGGACGGTATGCCGGTGGACGTGCAGGTGGACTTCACCCTGGTCGGCGTGCTCCAGGAACGGGACGACCAGTTCGACCAGATGATGCTGATCGACCGGGGGGTCGCGCAGGAACTGCGCGGCGGCGAGGCGTCTTTCGACGGTGTCCTCATCAGGGTCGACCACCCCGAAGAGGTCTTCGGTGTGGTGGACGGGGTCAAGGCCCTCGGTCTCACCGCCACGGGAGCCTTCGAGCAGATCGAGTCGGTGAACCGCCTGATGGATGTGGTCATCCTGCTCCTTGCGTTCTTTGCCGGAGTATCCCTCATCGTGGGCGCCCTGATGATCATGAACACGATGATCACCTCGATCTTCGAGCGGACTAGGGAGATCGGGATCACGATGGCCATCGGGGCGTCGCCCAGGGATGTGGTCCGGCTCATCCTCTTTGAATGCCTGTATATCGGGCTGATCGGCGGGGTGCTCGGCGATCTCCTCGGAATTGCCTTTGCCGGCGTCATCAACATCTTTGGGAAACCCTTCATCATCGCCCAACTGGGTGACACCTTCGCCACCTTTGCGGACGCGGAGATCACCCTGATCACACCGGGGCTTCTTGTAATCGGGATTCTTATCGCCATTGTGTTGTCCGAGGTTTCCGGGTTCTATCCGGCGCTCAAGGCGGCAAGGCTCAATCCGGTGACGGCGATCAGGAGTGGAGAGTGATGATGTTCCCCGCAGAAAGGGTGACATGTCTTGCCCTTCTTCTCCTTCTCCTCCTGCCTGCCTGCGCCGTTGCCGACCAGTATGTGGGGGGCATCCCTCTCACGACCGTCAACGGAGATGTCGTCTCAGGCGGGGTTTATGTAAATTCCTTTGTCGGGACCGGGATGGACCGTGATGTCTCGAAGGAATTTTCGCTGCCCGAGTATACGGAGATCAAATGGGCGCGCCTCTATGTGTCGGTCTACTGTGCACATATGCAGAACAACTACGAACATCGTGCGACCGTACAATTCGACGGCGGTTCGGGAACAAAGACTCTTGGGGTGGAGGAACTGCGGGTGCCATACTCCTTCCCGATCGACGGGGGTTCAGGGCCGGTCTGGGTGAACGACCACTGCAACCGGGTGACGAGCGACTACCTGATGTGGTACGATGTCACCGATGCCATCAAGGAAAGATGCGTCACTGCGATGGTCAAGACCGATCAACCCGAGGGTTACTCGGGAACCTTTGACGGACGGATCAAGATCGTCACTCTGGTCGTTGCCTATGATGATGGCGACGCCGACGAGGTGTATTATTGGGTGAACCAGGGGCATGATGTCCACTCATATTATGTCGAGGATTATCTGGGCGATATCTATGAGGGGGAGACGATCTTTGCCACAGGGAACATCCCTGAAGATGACGAACGAGAGTGTGTCGCCGAACTCTCGTTCGTGCATATGGCAAGCAAGGTGGGAGAATTTACCTTTAATTCCGAACCATTCGAAGCGGCGAAGTCACAGGGGGCGTACTCCGGCTACCATACCGAAGACGTCACCGACCTGGTTCTTCCCGGGACCGACAGCCTTCTCACTTACACCCGGGATCTCAGTGTCAGCGGGAGCGGCGGGAGTTATCTCGGGGCATACTTCAAGATCCCGCTCGCCGTTCTGTCGGTCCGTTACCCCGGCAAAGAGGTGGGGAGCATCGAGGTGACTTCTTCCCCGGCCGGTGCGGCGGTCTACCTGGACGATGAAGAGACTCAGTGGGTTACCAACACGACTATCAGCGGGATCGGTGCCGGTGACCACTCGGTGAGGGTCGAACTCGATCGCTACCACGTACCTGACGATCGGTACATCGAGGTGAAGAATGGGAAAAACACCACGGTTCATTTTGACCTCGAAGCGCGGACCGGGAGCATCGAGGTGACGACCGAGCCGTCAGGGGCCTGGATATATCTTGAGGGTGGTGATTACGAGGATTTAACGAATATGTCTCTCCAGACTCCGGCCACGATTGATGGACTCATAATCGGAGAATATACTGTGGAGGTGAGAAAGGGAGGATATGAAACGGCATACCAGACTGTGAAGGTGCAGGAGGACGAAACGGTCGGGGCGGATCTGGTATTCGGAGGAAGCGGTTCTGAGGGAGGAAATGACTCTGAGTTCGGGTACACTGGCAAGAAACTAGATCTCCTCACCACCGGCACCCTCCACGGGAACCTCAACTATTATGAGTTCAGTGACTATACCGGGCTGATCCATGCCGGAGAGACGAGGGAGTTTGCGATCACGATCCCGATGCCTGAGAACGGTACGGTCAGGTCTGCCAGGCTGTACATCTACACCACCTGGGGGCATGACGAGAAGCGCAAAGAAGGAACCAAAGGCAGGATCACGCTGAAGATCGACGGGGTCGATATCAAGGCAGATCAGGTATACCGTGACCGGAAAAACGAGGGCATCTACAATTATCTCCTTGAGACTCATGCCTACAACATCACCACGCTTAAGGGTGGCGTGGCCGGCAAGCATATGGTGACGGTGACCAACGATGGGCGCAAAGATGATGTCTTTGCGACCTATGGACCCGGTGTGCTGGTCGTGGTCGAAAACCCGGCAGAACCGGAGATCACCTACTGGATTGCAGAGGGCTCAGACACCATCTATGCCAACCCGGATTTCAGCACCACGAGCGACGACTGCATCACGAAGGCACTCTTCGATGGCCAGATCGATCTCGCCGATGCGGGGGGGGCACGGCTGATCCTGGTGACCACGGCCGGGTCTGGGGTGGACGACGACGAGCACAGGATCACCTTCAATGGGGGCAAGTGGTTCAATCTCCTCACCGGCGGGTCGTCTGCGATTAGTGTGGCCGGGATAGATGTGAGGCCTTATCTGATGCCTTCAGGGAACGAGGCCGGGATCCAGAGTTACATCAACTCGACAAAGGGGGACTATATGGAGAACCGGGGCGCTATCCTCGTCGTCAGGCACGGCACCCCCCCGGCGGGGGTTGCGGTGAATGTCACCGCCGCCGCGAATGTGTCGGTCGGGAAGAGCAAACGGTTCACTCTGAACGAATCGAATGGGAGGCTTGAGGCCACGCACCTCACCTTCGACGATGGGGCGCTCGAACTCTTCATCTCCGAGGGAACGGTGATCACCGACGGTGCCGGGAAGCGGTTCACGGCGCTGACACTGCAGGTGCTCAGCCCCGGTGACGTTCTGCGGGCGTACGCGATCGGCGACAAGGGGCTGGAATCCGATATTCCCATCCTTCTGGTAATCCATACGGACCGTCTCGGTCTTTCGGGTGTTCATCTTGTGAGATACGATGATTCTTTGGGCCGCTGGCAGCCGGTGGAGGTCGAGGCTGCGGATGGTCAACTCTCCGCCAGGATCCGGCAGGGAGGAACATATGCGCTTCAAGAAGGGGGTGATATCGAGATCTTTCAGCCTCTGGTCGACCTGATTGGCGGCGTTGCGACGGCGTTCTTCGGGATCTTCGGGGTCGAGATCTCAGGAGAGAACTCCGGCACGCTGCAGGAACCTGATATCATGACGGGTAATTTGTCCGGGCAGGCGGTCGAACCGACTGCCGCGGCTGAGGTTCCATCCGTCACCCAGGAGATGCCTCCTGGTGATGTCACGGAGATGCGGTTCGATCTCTCGGTGCTCTCCACGCCGCCGGGCGCTCTCATCGATCTCGATGGGGAGTATACCGGCAGGACGACGCCTGCCACTCTCGAATCGTTGGCAGGAGGGAATCACACTGTCAGGATGAGCATGGACGGGTTCGAACCGGTGGAGAGGACGGTCTATCTTGAGCGCGACGACGAGGTCCATCTCCAGTTTGAATCAGGTTCTTCAGAGTTGATGAAGCAGACGACCGCCACCGGACCGTTGCGCGGGTGGGAGGAGAACCGGCACGGCGGAGTGTATGTCGAATCCTTCCCCGAGGGGGCGGAAATCTATGTGGACGGCAGGAAGAGCAACAAAAAGACGCCCGCATTGATCTATGGGCTGAAAGAAGGGCTGCATACGATCAAGGCGAAGAAGAAAAATGTCGCGTTCGGGAATGAGAAAGAGCGGGTCTGGATCGTGAAGAACTCGGTGTCGCAGGTGAAATTCAGCAGTGGTTCGAAAGGGTTTGAGCGCTCTCTCTCGATCGAGTCTGAGAAGTATTCGGGCTCTTCTTTCTCGGTCAGCGGGAGGGATCTCGGGTACAGGGTTCCAAAGCAGGTCGATGTCGGGGGGATCGATGCATATCTCACGGTCCATGACAATGGCAGTTTCCTCTCGCAGAAGATCCCGAATACTGTTCAATCGAACGAGACAGTGGTCATCAGCCCGTTGCTCGCCGCACCCTGTGGACTCCTCGTCACCTCGGTGCCGTCTGGAGCTCTGATCTTCATCGATGGCTTTTCCACCGGGTGTGCGACACCGTACCTCGTCGAGAACATCTCGGAGGGCAGGCACCTGGTCTCGGTCTCGAAGCCTGGATATATTCCTGAGGAGCGGGTGGTCCTGCTGACCGACAATCGCCTTAAGGAACAGGACGCGGAGGTTGGTCTGAACCTGGACCCGTATGCGCACGGGTCACTTACGGTTGGGAGCACGCCGGAAGGTGCGAAGATCTATCTCTTCGGCAAGGACACCGGAGAAAAAACACCTCATACGTTCCATTACCTCGGCATCGGGTCATATGATGTGAAGGTCGTGGGGAAGGAGGGTTCAAAGACGCTTGAGGATGTGGTGGTGGTACCGTATGAGAAGAGCGAGTGCCAGGTGGATCTTACTGCGGAGTGAATTATCTCCTTTTTTTGCCTTTTAGAATTCGGCATGAACCCTGGGCTCAAGCATACGCGATGAAAATTTCTCATCACAGATCTCCGGGGCGTGGAAGGATCCCTCTCCTCACGACAGGGCAGTAGGTGTGAACATCGCTCAATCGCCGCCCCTCGGCTATCTTCGCCGTGGGGGGTCCGGGGGGTCTTCCCCCGACGAGAGAGAGCAGGGTAAAGTTTCTCGTTCTTCTGGCGGGGCGGCACATCTGACCGACGTGCCTTCCCCTTACAATCTCGCCGGGGGCTCTACCCGCGGACCCCCGGGGATTGCGATAGGAGCGGCCAGGCGGTTGGTGATTGTTCTGAGGGTGTTTCCTTCCTCTGCCGATCCATCATGTAGGGGCAAGGGTGTGATCAACCTCTCATGTTCACTCCAGAAGAGGAATTACCATGAAAATCACCCGAAGATCTGCTATGAAAGATTTCCATTCGGTATGCCTGAGGCGTGCTTTCGCTTCATGAGTTATTCGACAGAGCTCGTTCAATCGCATTCTCCTGGTGGCCTTTTGTCCTTGACCCCCCACCAGTCATTTTGGTCTATTCTGTGTTCCCGGAGGTGAAACTCTCGCTGTACAGCCGCGAGGTGTTCCCGGCGATGAGTCCGGCGACGGCATCGTCGAGGAAGGGCCCGAGTTCGCCGAGGATGCCCGGTTTGTTCTGGTCGTAGCGGGTGAACTCGAAGCGGGCATAGGTGCCCCCGATGATCTCGGCGATGGCCATCCCGATGATCTCGTCGGAGAGGAGGAAGACCGGGTCGTCGGCGATCTCCGAGTCGTCCCGGTTCTCGTAGAGTTCTTCTTCGAGGAGGATGGCGCCGAGGAGGAGGGAGGAGACGTTTGGGTCCTGATATGATGCCAGGATCTTCTCCTGCAGGCGCGTCCTCGCCTCCTCGGGGCTCATCCCATGCGAGACATAGAGTCCCATGCCCGCGTCGACGATGGCCCCGGTGGTGATTCCTTTTCCTCTGAGCCGCTCTTCGATCTCAAACATAGGAGAATTTTTGGTCAGGCTCAATATATACATTGATATGACATTTCTCTCCGAGTCTCCGTCCATTGAGTTTTCAAGACCGCTCTTTGCAAGCGTCCTTGGAAATACCGCACTCTCAATGGTGCCGGGGGTATCGGGCGCGGGGCCGTCTCCGAAGAAGACGGTTTTCACCCCGATCCTCGACGCCGAGATGATCACCACCGGGGCGATCACCTCGATGCCCCTCAAGCCCAACACCCCTACCGGGTGCCCGACGCCGGCGGTGATCACCAGGGCGATGGCGACACTCACCGGGATCGAACCGGTCTTCGTGAACGCCGGCCTCTTCAACCCGCCGACGGTGCCGTGCATCGACGTCTACGGGGCGCCGGGCGGTGACCCGAGAGAGGGCGACGCCGTCCCGACGGTCAGGGATCTTCTTACGGCCGGTGAGCGGGTCGGCCGCCTCCTCTCCAGGTGCGCCGACCTCCTGGTCCTGGGTGAGTGCGTGCCCGGCGGGACGACGACCGCTCTCTGTGTCCTGCGCGCCCTCGGGTATGAAGCCAGGGTATCGAGCAGTTTTGTGGAGAACCCCGTGCACCTGAAAGATGAGATCTGTAGAGGTGTGCTGGAGCGGGTGGAGAGCGAAGGGGCGACCGACGCCCTCGACGTCGTGCGGATCGGGGGCGATCCCATGATGCCGGTGGCCGCGGGGATCGCGAGTACCTTTGAAGGCACGCTCGTCTTTGCCGGGGGCACCCAGATGCTTGCCGTCGACGCCGTGCTCAAGGGCCTGGGGAGATCCATGGTCCCGCTTGCCACGACCGAGTACGTGCGCACCGATGCCTCGGCAAACTTCGAGGAGGCCGTGGCCGCAGTGGGGGCGAAGGCCTATTATGTGGACCCTGACTTCGGCACCATCGGCGATGCGGGGATCGGCAGGTACTGCGAGGGCGAGGTGAAAGAGGGGATGGGTGCCGGCGGCGCCATGTTCCTTGCCCGTGTGATGGGTTACTCAGAAGAGGAGATCAGGTCGGCCATCCTCTCCACGGTCAGATCGTTCAGATAAGGTACCTGCTTCTCTCTCTTTTTTTCGGTTTGAACAGATCCGCACTCCCGACCATAGACAAAGCACCGCGGCCCCTCTGAGATCGCCGACCGCAGGCCAGATTCTCCATAAAAAAGGCTATAGCCTCAACCAACCATACCCTTGTAATGCGTCCCATTTTTGTCGTGAACAACCATGGGCAGTTCAACCACCTCATCCACCGCAAACTGCGGGACATGGAGATCGAGGTGGCGATGGTCCCGAACACCACTCCGCCAGAAGAGGTCGCCGCGGGGTGCCGGGGGATCATTCTGGGTGGCGGTCCGTCGCTTGAGCGGGCCGGGAACTGCGCCGAGTACCTCGACCTGGGCCTGCCGGTGCTGGGGATCTGTCTTGGCCTCCATATCATCGCGACCGCACGGGGCGGGGCCGTCGGGCCGGGCTCCCACGGTGGGTATGGCGGCGTCAGTGTTGAGATCACAGGGGAGAGCGAGATCCTTGGAGGATATCCAGAGCAGATCCATGTCTGGGCCTCCCATGCCGACGAGGTGAAAGAGGTGCCTGCGGGCTTCACCGTCTATGCACACTCCGACATCTGTCCGGTCGAGGCGATGGGATCCGCGGAGGACCGGATCTTCGGTGTCCAGTGGCACCCTGAGGTGAGCCACACTGAGGATGGAGACCTGCTCTTCAGGAACTTTGAGCGTATATGCGAGGAGTAGACGATCTCACCGGCGAGATCAGGGAGCGGGGCTTCCGTTGCACGCGCTGCGGGGCCTGCTGCAGCGAGGTCTCCGAGGGGTCGAACCTGGTCATCCTATCACCCGGCGAGGTGCGGCAGGTGGCAAAGGCTGCAGATCTTCCCCCTGGCGAAGTCGCGGAACCGTACCCCGAGTTTCTTGATGGGCCGGGGAAATCGCGCTACACTTTTGACTGGTGTCTCAATCGGGACGAGGGGCACTGCCGCTTCCTGGAGGGGGAAAAGTGCCGGGTGTACGCCGCTCGGCCCTGGATCTGCCGGACCTATCCGTTCATGCTCGAGGGTGACCGCCTCATTGTCTCCGAGTGTCCGGGTCTGGGAACAGAGATGACCCTGGAAGAGGCGCGTGCCGTTGCCAGCGCCCTTATCGAGCGTCAGGCGGCCGAAGCGGCCGAAGAGGAGGGGATCAGGCGTGTCCTCTCCACCACCTCTCCTCCACCGGGGGAGACCGCGGTCGTCGACAGCGAGGGGGTGTGGCCGGTCCATGGGTGAGATCAGACTGGTCGGCACGGCCCATGTCTCTGAGAAGAGCATCACCGAGGTGCGCGCCGCGATCGAGGAGTTCGAGCCCGACATCGTCGGGGTGGAACTTGACGCCGGGCGATACCAGGCCCTCAGGAACGGGGCGCCGCCCCCGAAGGTCGACGAGGTGCTGAAAGGCGGGAACTTTTCCCAGATCCTCTTCCAGTGGACCCTGGCCTATCTCCAGCGAAAGATCGGGATGGACGTCGGCGTCGAACCTGGCGCCGAGATGATGGCGGCCATCGATGAGGTGGAGAACCGGGGTCTGCCCCTGGGCCTCATCGACCGCGACATCAGGATCACCCTCTCCAGATTCTGGGAAGGGATGAGCCTCTGGGAGAAGGTGAAGATGCTCTACGCCCTTGCGGTCTCGGTCTCAGGGGGTGCGGACGAGAAGGTCGACATCGACGCCCTGACCAGACAGGACGTCGTCTCGGCGGCCCTGGAGGAGTTCAGGAACTTCTCACCGAACGGGGCGAGGGCCCTCATCGACGAGCGGGACGCCTTCATCGCCCGCCGGATCCTCGACCTCTCGGTCAGGTATGAGAAGGTGCTGGCGGTGGTCGGCGCCGGGCATGTGCGGGGGGTGGAGCGCTACCTCTCTTCCCCTGATCTCCTCCCGCCTGAGGCGGCGCTCACCGCCGCCCCCAAAAAGCGCTATCCCTGGGGGAAGATCATCGGCATCCTGGTCGTCGCCCTCTTTGCCCTCCTCCTCATCTCGATCGCCTTCTCCGGGGTCGGGCTTGAGGTGCTCGCCTGGGCGATATTGTACTGGGTGCTGATCAACGGCGTGCTCGCTGCCGGGTTCACCATCGCCGCCGGGGGCCACCCGCTCTCGGCCCTCACGGCCTTCGGGGTGGCATGGATGACCTCCCTCAATCCCCTGATGGCCGCCGGATGGTTTGCCGCCATCGTGGAGGCGAAAATCAGGAAACCCTCGGCTGCCGACTTCCAGCAGATCATGGACGCCGAGACCTTCACCGAGATGCGGAAGGTGCCGATCTTCAGGGTGGTGCTCGTCGCTGCGCTGGCAAATGTCGGGTCGACCATCGGGACGTTCGCCTACTTCCTCTTCATCGCCCCGATCCTGGGGATCGATCCCACCGTGATCATCCCGCAGGGCTTTGCGAACTTCGTGGGGTGGCTGGGCGGGCTGCTCCCCTTCTGAATTTTCTTTTTTTGCTGGCTCTGCTGAAACTCTCATATGTTTTTCGTACCTCTCTGTTCCCACGCCTTCCTCTCTCCTTACGTCGGGGGTGGCCGTATGATTGCGAGGAAGAGAGCAGGTTCAGATCTGTCTGGTGAGGCGGCCAGCCCCCCGGCATTGGCATGCCAGAGTAGGGATCTTACAATGCCCAACAGACCCCCTTTCTCTTCGCAAAGATTATCCATTTTCACTGCCTAGTGAGGAGCATGTATCTTGGTCCGAATCTTGGGCTTACCATCCTTAAGACGCGTCATTCTATCAGGAAGTACAAGGAAGACCCAATCGAGGAGAAGATCATCGAGAACGCCCTCGAGTGTGCCCGTCTTGCCCCGACCGCCAGGAACGAACAGCCCTGGCTCTTCGGGGTGGTGAAGGAGAAGGAGACCCTCAAGCAGATCGCCGACCTCACCGACCATGGCACGTTCATCGAGGGCGCCCCGATCTGTTTTGCGGTCTTCGGCAAGAGGGACGCAAAGTACTATCTTGAGGACTGCTCCGCAGCCACGACCCAGCTCATCCTCGGCCTCTGGGCCTATGGGGTCGGGTCGTGCTGGGTGGCGGGCGAGAAGAAGGAGTATGCCGATGCGGTCCGCGAACTCCTCGGTGTCCCTGAAGAGTACACTCTTGTCTCCCTTCTTCCGGCCGGGTATCCGATGGACGTGAAGATCGCCGGGAAGAAGGCTCTCGACGAGATCGTCTTCGAGGGACAGTATTCACAGAGGTGAGACCGGGTTTTTTTTCCCGCTCCACTTTTTTTTGTTCTCAGTCCTGGGTGCGCGCCCTGCAGAAGATGAGGGAGAAGCCCAGGTGATTGACACTTGTCACGTCGAAGAAGTCGGAGAGTGCGCTGAGGAAGTCGGTCTGTGTCCAGACCTGCATCTCAGGGAAGAACCGCCGCACCTCGCGGATGAGAAATTCACCGGCGATTGAAGATCTCGCCATCTCTTCAGTGAAGGGGAGAAAAGTGACGAGCTGGCCGCGTGGGGCGAGGAGACGGGCAAGTTCCGGGAGGAATGGGTCGGGGATGGCCTCGCTGAGTCCGGGGGCGATGAGGAGATCGAAGGCTCCGTCACGGCACGGCATGGCGGTCGGGTCTGCCGTGAGGCTCTGAAACCCTTCGATGGTTATTCTGTAACTTGATATCAGCCAGCGTTCCGGGATCTGGCCCGTGAGGTCGGCCGCCGCTGCGACGAAGAGATCGGCCGGCCCGCCCCTGAGAGGCTCGGGAACCACGGCAATCCGCCTGAGGGGCCGTTCGCTCTCGAACTCGGCCACCATCAGATCCTGGAATGTCAGGGCAAGGTGGCGGAAGTAGTCTGAGAGGACAAGTCCGACGCTGCGCTTCCTTGCCAGGAACAATGCCTCCCTGCCCTTCTCGGTGATGAAGAAGATCTTCTTCTCCGGCCCCCTCGTACCCGGCGCCCTCTCATAGTCTACGAGTCCCTGGCGCTTGAGCGAGTTCATGGTCTTGTAGAGTTCGCTGTGGCTCCTGCAGACTCCTTCTTCATCGAGTCTGAACTTGAGTCCGTAGACATGGCAGGGCGCGGTGGCGAGCATGGTGAGGATCTCAAGCCCGGGGTCGTGCATATTCCCCGGTGATCCTCTCCCATAGTAAGGGCTTCGAAATGATTCCGAAGGAGTTTGAACAAATGTTAATTATTCCGTGCAAGTGAACTTTACTTACATGGATGAGGGACTTCGGGGCGGACCGACGCAGGATGAAGTGGCGGCGGTCGCCCTCTGGCACCTGAGGCTTGCGCCGGGGTGTGCCTTTGCAGATGTCGGGTGCGGGACAGGGAAGATCGCGGTGGCCGCGGCCCGGACCGCCGGCCGGGTGCTTGCAATCGACCGCCGGTCAGAAGCGGCGGCCTGCACGAGGGCCGCGGCGGAGACAGCCGGTGCCGACAACATCGAGACCGTCTGCGGTGAAGCCGCGGAGGTCCTCGCGGGTGCGGGTCCCCTTGACGCCGCCTTCGTCGGCGGTTCGCGCGATCTTGAGCAGGTGCTCGAGGTGCTTGCCGGGGAGGTGCGCGGTCGGGTGGTCGTCGACTGCGTCCTCCTGGAGACTCTCCACCGGGCGGTGGGGACGATGCAGGATCTCGGGATCTTCAGGGAGGTCATCTCCCTCCAGGTGGCGCGCTCTCACCCCCTTGGACAGGGGATGATGATGCGCCCGGCCAACCCGGTCTGGCTCGTCGTCGGGGAGGTGGCCTGAGATGCTGGTCGGTGTCGGAATCGGCCCGGGCGACCCTGAACTCCTCACCGTGAAGGCCGTGCGCCTGATCCGGGAGGCCGACGTGGTCTATGTCCCCGGCCGGGTGGCCGCGAAGATCATCGCCCCGTACCGTACCGATGTCGAGATCCTCTCCTTCCCCATGACCGGGGACGAGGCCGAGATCGCGCGGTGCATGGAGCAGAACGCCGATACCGTGGCGGCGCCTGCGGAGAACGGGCTCTGTGTCTTCTGCATCCTCGGTGATCCGAACTTCTATGGCACCTTCGGGAGGCTCTCGGCCGTCCTCGCCGACCGCCACCCGGCGGTCAGGTGCACGACCGTCCCCGGCATCAGTGCGATCACCGCCTTTGCCTCGGTCGCGGACGTCCCGGTCTCGGGCGGGATCGGCGTGAGCGACGGGTCCGAGGAAGCGTGTCGTCTCCTCCTCAAGGTGACGCATCCGAAGGAGACGGCCGCACGTCTCCGCACCGAGGGCTTCACCGATTTCGTCCTGGTGGAACGGATGTATATGGACGGCGAGCAGGTCTATCGGGGCGAAGAACTCCCTGAGAAGAGCAATTATTTCAGTGTACTCTTTGCGAGGCGGTGACGATGGAAAAGATCTATATTGTCGGGGCCGGGCCGGGAAACCCGGACCTGATCACGGTGAAGGGAAACGATCTCCTGATGCGGGCCGACGTCCTCATCTACGCGGGGTCGCTCGTGAACCCGGTGCTGGTCGAGCGGTCGCCGGCGCCTGAGAAGTACGATTCCTGGGGGATGAAACTCCCCGAGATGGTGGCGGTGATGGTCGAGGCAGCCAGGGCCAGGAAGACGGTGGTCCGTCTTCACTCAGGCGACCCGTCTCTGTACGGGGCGATCGTCGAACAGATCGCCGAACTGGAACGGGCCGGGATCGAGGTCGAGGTGGTCCCTGGCGTCTCCTCGATGTTCGGGGCGGCGGCGACACTCAAGACTCAATATACCCTCCGCGGCGTCTCTGAGTCGGTGGTCGTCACCAGACCCGCGGGGGCGACGCTGGAGACCGACCAGATCGCCGAACTCTCGCGAACCGGGGCGACGATGGTCGTCTTCCTCGGCACCGAGCATATGGAGGAGGTGCTCGAAAAGGTCGAGTGCCCACCTGAGACTCCGGCGGCGGTCGTCTATCATGCCACCTGGCCTGACGAGCAGGTGGTGCGTGGCACGGTCGCCGACCTCGCGGCAAAGGCGCGGGCGGCCGGGATCGAACGCTCGGCCCTGATCATCATCGGCGGCGTGGTGAATGCCACCGCATCCGACTACACCAACTCAGACCTCTACGGATGAAGACGGCAGTCATTGCGCTGAGGCGCTTCGAGGACGAAGGGCGGTTGGTCGCCAAGGCCGTCGGCGGCGAGTTTCTCCCGTACTCCCCCGGGGTCTTCGAGGAGGCCTTCGCCGCCTACGAGGCGATCGTCGCCGTGATGTCGGCCGGGATCGCGGTCAGGAAATGCGCCCCCTTCCTCACCACCAAGTGGCGGGACCCGGCGGTGGTGGTGGTCGGCCCTGACCTCAGGTTTGCGGTCCCAATTCTCGGCGGGCATCATGGTGCAAACGATCTCGCCCGCGAGATCGGGGCGAAGACCGGTGCGGTCCCGGTGATCTCGACCGCCACCGAGGCCCTGGGTCGCCCGTGCGTCGAGGGCGTCGCGGCGTCGGTCGGGGCCGAGATCGCAAATCCCGCCTCCACCCTCCCGGTGAACGCGGCGATGCTCGACGGCGAGGTTCCGGTCTATACCGTCGGCGGCCCGGCGATCGTCGGCGGCCCGGCGATCGTCGTCGCCTCTCCGGCCGTCTCGGTCCTGGTGGAGGGCGGCGAGTATGTCGTCGGTCTCGGGTGCCGGCGGGGGACTGCGACTGAATCGGTCGTGGCGGCGGTGGGGGCGGCCCTCAGGACGGCCGGGCTCGGGCCAGAGGAGGTGCTCGTCTATGCCACGACCACGAAGAAATCAGACGAGCCCGGCCTGCGGGACGGCGTCGCCGCGCTGGGCGGTGTCCTCCTGTACCTCGGCGACGAGACGCTCAACGCCCTGACGCCCCCCTCGCCCTCGCGGGCCGGGCTGATCGGGCTTGTCGGCGTGGCCGAGCCGGCGGTGCTCGCTCTTGCACGCCGCGGCGAACTGATACTGAAGAAAACGGTCTATGGGGATGTGACAGTTGCAATCGGACGATAAAAGAGGGAAACTCTCAATTGTGGGCATCGGCCCGGGCGGAATCGCGCAGATGACCGGGCAGGCGGCGGACGCGATCCGCGACGCCGAGTATGTCATCGGCAATGCCTTTTATCTGGAACAGATCGCCCCCCTCCTCGGGGGCCAGGAAGTGATCAGGAGTTCGATGGGCAGGGAGGTCGAGCGGGCGCAGAAGTGCGTCGACCTCGCCCGCACCCACCGCGTGGTCATGGTCAGCGGGGGCGACCCCGGCGTGTACGGGATGGCGAGTATCGTGCTCGAAGTGATGAACCGGGCCGGTGCGCCGGTGGAGTACGAGGTGGTGCCTGGCGTCACGGCCTCGTGCGCCGGGGCCTCGCTTCTCGGTTCCCCGCTCACCGGCGATCATGTCACCCTCTCGCTCTCGGACCTCCTCACGCCGTGGGAGACGATCGAGACAAGACTCGACCTCGCCTTCCTGATGGGTGTGCCGGTGGCCCTGTACAACCCGAAGAGTCATGGCAGGCCTGAAAACCTCTCCATGGCACTTGCGATCGCCCTCAGGCACCGCTCGCCCGGGACGCCGGTGGGGCTGGTGCGGAACGCCTACCGCGACGGGCAGGAGACGGCGGTGACGACCCTCGGCGATCTTGCTGAGGACGACTCGGCCGTCGACATGCGCACGCTCGTCATCGTCGGCGGGACCGAGACTTTCAGGATGCAGGACGGCGGGATGCTCACACCGAGAGGATATGGGAGGAAGTATGTATATTGATCCCGGCGCCGACACGCCCGAAGGGTATGCGATCTCGCGGACGAGCAGGTCGCTGGCCCGCCAGGTGATCGGGGACCGGACGCCTGAAGATCGGATCAGGCAGCGGTGTGCGATCTCGGTCGGCGACTTCGTGATGGCCGACCTGGTGCGGTTCAAGGGAGAGGCGGTCGAGGCCGGGCTCTCAGCCCTGGAGCAGGGCGCCCCCATCATCACCGACATCCATATGGTGCAGATGGGGATCAGGAAGAAGGAGCACCACTCAGAGGTGCTCTGCGCCCTTGACTATGGGCAGGAGATCGCCGCGGCGCGCGGGATCACCCGCTCGTCCGCCGGCCTCCTCGCCCTCCGCGATCGGCTGGAGGGCGCGGTCGTGGTGATCGGGAACGCCCCTTCGTCGCTCCTCGCCCTCTGTGCGATGGTCAGGGAGGGCGTGCGGCCCGCGCTGGTCATCGGGATGGCGGTCGGGTTTGTGAATGCGGCGGAGTCCAAGGAGGAGTTGCGCACCCTCGACATCCCCTCGATCTCGACGCAGGGGACGCGGGGCGGGACGCCGCCGGCGGTCGCGGCGATGAACGAGATCGTCACGATGTTTGTGGAGCGGACGCGTGGAGCATAAAGAGATCATCGACCCGGTGACAGGCTTTCTCTACCCGGCAGAGTGGGTCGGGCGCTGCACCGATCTGACGGCCCGTGACCTCGCCATGTCTGGCCTCGGCGTCCTCACCGCCGACGGGTCGGTGCTGCGCCGGGGGTTTACGACCGGCACGACGGCGGCGGCGGCATGCCGGGCGGCGGTCCTCTCCCTGGCCGACCCGGTGGACGCGGTCTCGTTCCTCCTCCCGTGCGGCCTGGAGGTCGTCGTCCGGGTGAGGGGCGACGGCGGCCGCGGCGAGGCCGGGAAGGACTCTGGCGATTATCGTTCAGATGTCACCGCGGGGCTCGCGTTTGTCGCCGTGGCAGAGCGGACCCCGGCCGGGATTGAGGTCGAGTACGGCGAGGGGGTCGGACGGTTTGTCCGCGAGACCCCGCGGTATCCTCTGGGGGCGCCGGCAGTCAGTCCGACGGCCCGCGAGACGATCGAAGAGGCAGTCAGGTCGGCCGCCGCATCGGTCGGGCTCCCTGGCGTGCGGGTCCGCCTCTCGATCCCTGAGGGCGCCGCGGTCGCGGCAAAGACCCTCAACCCGCGCATCGGCGTGGAAGGCGGGATCTCGGTCCTCGGCTCCACCGGCCTGGTGGAACCCTGGGACGACCACCTCTCTGAGTCGGCGCTGGAGCGGGTGGAGAGTGCCGAACAGGTGGTGCTCACCACCGGCAGGCTTGGTCTGCGCTATGCCCGTCTTCTCTTTCCCGACCGCGAGGTGGTGCTCGTCGGGGTGCACCTCGACAACGCCCTCGCGGTTGCAAAAGATGAGGTGGTCATCTGTGGGCTCCCCGGATTGGTCATGAAGTTCATGGATCCCGGGGTGCTTGCCGGGACCGGGTGCGCCACCGTGGAGGAGTTGACCGGGACGCCAGCATGGCAGGGCGTCATGGAGCAGACATTTGCCTCGTTCAAGGCCGCCCGTCCGAAGGTGCGGGTGGTGATCGTGGCCAGGGACGGTACGGTGCTGGGGGACTCGGGATGAAGGTCGTCGGCGTGGGTTGCGGTCCAGGCATGCTCACCGACGAGGCGGCGCGCGTGATCGGGGACGCGGCTCTGATCTATGGTTCGGCGAGGGCGATCGACCTCGCGAGGTCGGAGATCCGGGACAGGTGCGAGGTGCACGAGATCACCGACTACAAAGCCCTCCGCTCCCTGCCTGACGACGCCGTCGTCCTCTCGACCGGCGATCCCATGCTCGCGGGCCTGGGCTACCTGGGCGGCGAGGTGGTGCCGGGCGTCTCCTCGATGCAGGTCGCCTTCGCCCGCCTCGGCCTCTCCCTCGTGAAGGCGGCGGTGGTCACCGCTCATGGCAAGGACCACGCGGCGGCAATCAGGGAGGCGGCAGAGGAGATCGGCCGCGGCAAGGTTGTCTTCCTCATCGCCGATCCGGAGTTTTCGGTCAAGGCTCTCGCGGCGGCCCTGCCCGGTGAGACCGGGCTTGCCGTCTGCGAGGATCTCGGCTATCCGGAGGAGCGGGTCGCCGTCGGGACTGCGGCCGAACCGCCGGTGCCGGTGTCAGGGCTCTTTGTAGTGGTCGTCGGGTGCTGAATCCACTCCCCCCGGAGTGTGAAGGCGGCCACGCGATCATAATACTTTTTTTCAATTCGTAACACCTTTACCATAAAAATTTCAATCTGGTATGATCGGAGCTGCGGCTCCATCGGTCAGGAATATCATGAATGGAGAAACCGGGATCGGGGTGGTGGGATGGGGGAGCGAACTCCCCCTCTTCAGGGAGGCGGCCGCGGCCCTCGGCCTCTCTCTCCGTGCATGGGCCGTGAACGACCTGAAGGCGGACCCCGCCCTGCGGGCCGCATGCAGGAAGGCCCTCGGCGACGCAGCGCTCGTCCTTCTCCATCCGTCCGGCGAGGCATGGTGGGACGAGGTGATGGAGGGCCTGGGTGCCGGGACTCAGGTCGTCGCCTACGGCTACAACGACACCTACTGGAGCGTCTCGACAGTGTCGATGAGAGTCGTCGCCGCGCTGAACGCATATTATCTCTACGGCGGGGCAGAGAACATCAAGAATCTGCTCGCATCTGCGGCAAACGAGGTGCTGGGATGTGAGATCCCTGTTGCCCCGCTCGAACCCACCCTCTGGGAGGGGATCTACCACCCCGACGCACCTGAGCCCTTTACATCCACCGCGGACTATCATGCATGGCGCCCCGGGCGTCACCGGCATACGGTCGGCCTCCTCTTCTCGCGGACCGCCTGGCTCACGAGGGATCTGGCGGTGGTCGACGGGATGATCCGGGAGTTCGAGCGGGACTGCGATGTCATCCCGGTCTTCTGCTTCGGTACCGGCGACCGGGAGACCGGCGCCCTCTCCTCCGCCGCGGTCATCGAGACCTATCTTGCCGGTGAAGTCGACGCCCTCGTCGAGGCGAGGTCTTTCATCCATGCCGCGGACGCCGCGGCCTATGAGGCGTCGCTGACCGCGCTCGGCCTCCCGGTCATCCATCCTCTCGTCCTCTATCACACCACCGAAGAGGCATGGGCCTCGTCGCGCGACGGGATGGGGAGCAGCGAGTTGGGGTGGTGCGTCGCCCTCCCTGAGTTCCAGGGGATGATCGAGATGCTCCCGGTGGGTGTCGCTGCTGCGGGTGACGACGCCTCTCATGTTCCTCTTCCTGAGAGGATCGGGAGGGTGGCCGACCGTGCCAGGGCCTGGATCGCCCTCCGGGATAAACCGCCAGCAGAGAGGAAGGTGGCGTTCATCCTCCACAACAAACCCTGCGCCTCGCTGGAAGGCGGCGTCGGCGCCGGCGCACACCTCGACACGCTGGAGAGCGTGGCACGCGTTCTCCAGGCGATGGCCGGTGCCGGGTACCGGGTGGAGGCTCCCGTTGACGGTGAGGAATTGATCAAAACCATCCTCTCCAGAAAGGCGTTGTCAGAGTTCAGGTGGACCTCGGTCGCCGGGATCGTGCAGAACGGCGGCGCCCTGGATATGATCGAATTAGATCGCTATATGCGCTGGTTCTCCTCCTTCCCTGAGACTGTCAGGCGGGAGATCGTCGAGGCATGGGGGCCGCCCCCCGGTGGAAAAGATGGTGTCCCGCCAGCGATGGTCTACGATGGAAAGATCGTCGTCACCGGCGTGCTCTTCGGGAACGCCGTCGTCTGTGTCCAGCCAAAGCGCGGGTGTGCCGGGAGTCGGTGCGACGGCGAGGTCTGCCGGATCCTCCACAACCCCGAGATCCCGCCGACCCACCAGTACCTCGCCACCTACCGCTGGCTCGAGGAAGAGTTCGGCGCCGACGCCGTCGTCCATGTCGGCACCCACGGGAACCTTGAGTTCCTGCCCGGCAAGAGCGTCGCCCTCTCGGAGTCGTGCTATCCCGACCTTGTGATCCGGCGGATGCCGCACCTCTACATCTACAATGCCGACAACCCCCCGGAGGGCACGACCGCAAAACGGCGGGCATGCGCCACCCTCGTCGACCACGCCCAGGCGGCGATGGTGGAGAGCGGGCTGTACGGGTCGCTCAAAGAACTCGAACGGCAGATCGACGACTACCGCCGCGCCGAAGGTACGGACGGGGCGCGGGCGCACGCGCTGACGCACACGATCCGCGACCTCATCGACGAGTGCGGGCTCGCCGAAGAGATAGGGCTTCCCCGCATGGAGGCGGCGGGTGCGCCCTTCGAGGAGATCGTCGCCGCGGTCGAGGACGTCCTCACCGCGACCTACGATGCCCGGATCCCGGACGGGATGCACATCTTCGGGGAGATGCCCGCGGGAGAGAGGAAGGCGGCATACATTGCGGCCATCATGCACCATGAGGGTCATCTCAGGGATGTCGTCCTGAGGATGATGGGCGCTGATCTCGAAAATGCCGGTCCCCCCCTCCTTGAGGAGGCGGACTCCTCTGCTGTGGCACTCGTCGCCGCGCTCCTTGAGGGGGCCGGGTCAGAGGATGCGGCCCGCCGTGCCCTTAACGGGCGTCTGAAGGATCTCGCTGTCCCCCTCGATCACATTGCGGCCGAGGTTGCCGACCTCTCCGGACGGATCGACGCCACCGATGAGATCGGGGCGCTCCTCCGGGCACTCGGCGGGGGGTTCGTCCCGCCCGGCCCCTCGGGCCTGATCACGCGGGGCAAACCCGAGGTACTCCCGACAGGGCGGAACTTCTACTCCCTCGATCCGTACCGCGTGCCCACGAAGGCGGCGTGGCGGGTCGGGAGCCGTCTCGCCGATCTGCTCCTTGCGAAGTACATCGAGGACGAGGGGGCGTACCCAGAGAACGTGGCGATGTACTGGATGGCCTCTGACATCATGTGGGCCGACGGGGAGCAGTGCGCCCAGGTGCTTGCTCTGCTCGGCTGCGAACCGGTCTGGAAGGAGGGGAAGGTGCGGTCGTTCCGTCTGCTCTCTCTCGAAGAACTCGGCCGTCCACGGATCGACGTCACCGTCAGGGTGAGCGGCATCCTGCGCGACAACTTCTACACCTGTATCGAGTTGATCGACGACGCCGTCCGCGCCGTCGCCGCGCTCGACGAACCGCCGGAGATGAACTATGTCAGGAAGCACACCCTTGCGTCCGGGAGCGTCGCCCGGATCTTCGGGAGTCGGCCGGGGACGTACGGGAACGGCGTTTCCCTCGCGATCTATGCCTCGGCATGGGAGGACGAGGCAGACATCGCCGAGGTCTTTCTCAGGTGGAACGGCTATGCGTACGGCCGGGGCAGTTTCGGGAATCTCTCGGATGACGGGCTCTCGGCGCAGCTGGCGTCGGTCGACCTCACCTTCAACAAGACCGCCACCGACGAATACGATCTCCTTGGCTGCTGCTGTTATTTCGGGACGCATGGCGGCCTGACCGCGGCGGCGCGGAGCATCAGCGGCCATGACGTCCCGGCACTGTACGGCGACACCCGCGACGAGAACCGCCCGGCGGTCAGGACTCTCGCCGACGAGGTGCGGCGGGTGACGCGCACCAAACTGCTCAACCCGAAGTGGATCGAGGGGATGCGCCGCCACGGCTACAAGGGTGCGGGCGACATGTCGCGGAGGATAGGGACGGTCTATGGGTGGGAAGCGACGACACAGGAGGTCGACGACCGGATCTTCGACGAGATCACGCGGACGTACGTGCTCGATCCGGAGATGCGGGAGTTCTTTGAGAAGGAGAACCCCTGGGCATTCGAGGAGATCGGGCGGCGTCTACTTGAGGCGTACGGCCGCGGGCTCTGGGCACCATCTGAAGAGATCGCCGAAGGTTTGAAGGCTGCATACCTGGAGGCCGAGGGGTGGATGGAGGATGCGATGGATTCCGAGGGTGAGGTGCAGGGGGGGGCGATTCACGCGATGGCCCTCCGTGACCTGCCCGGCTGGAAGGAGAGGAAGTGACGCCGGCCACCGGCACTGGCCATATCTTCATTTCGTCTCCTCCCAAAGATCTTCCAGCATGATCCCGGCAATCGTCATCGCAGGCACCCACTCGGGTTGCGGCAAGACCACCCTCGCCTCAGGCATCATGGCGGCCCTGCAGGCGAGAGGTCTGGAGGTCCAGCCCTTCAAGGTCGGCCCCGACTTCATCGACCCTTCGCACCACACCGCCATCTGCGGCCGCCCCTCGCGCAACCTCGACCCCTTTATGATGGGAGAGGACGGGGTGGTCAGAACCTTCAGGGCGGCCTCGGCAGGTGCGGACATCGCCGTCATCGAGGGCGTGATGGGCATGTACGACGGACTCGAGGGTGGAGACCTCGGCTCCACGGCCCATGTCGCCCGCATCCTCGGCGCTCCGGTGGTGCTGGTCGTCGATGTCGGCGGGATGTCCAGGAGTGTCCATGCCCTGGTCCGAGGCTACACCGCCTACGACCCCTCGGTGCGGTTCGCCGGGGTGATCTTCAACCGCGTCGGGAGCCCGCGGCACCGGCAGATGATCGAGGAAGAACTCTCGGTCCCGGCCCTCGGGTGGGTGCCGACCGAGAAGGAGAAGGCTGTATCCAGCCGGCACCTCGGGCTCGCGATGGCCGGCGAGGCGAGCATGGCCGCCTTCGGCGAGGTCTGCGAGGCGTACTGTGATCTCGATGCCCTTCTCGTTGCGGCCGCTTCGGGTCCGGCGGCGGTGCCTATCCCAGGCCCGGCCGGTGCCGGTGCGCCCTCCCGCGTCCGTCTCGGGGTGGCACGCGACGCCGCCTTCTGTTTCTACTATCAGGACAACCTCGACCTCCTCCGCCGGGCCGGGGCCGAACTGGTCTACTTCTCCCCACTCACCGACCCCTTCCCCGAGGTCGACGGGCTCTACCTCGGCGGCGGCTACCCTGAACTTCATGCGGCCGCACTCTCGGCCGCTCCCTGCACCGATCAAGTCCGAGCGGCCGCAGAGGACGGGATGCCGGTCTATGCCGAGTGCGGCGGGTTGATCTATCTCTGTGAAGGCCTGGAAGCCGATGGGCAGGCGTACCGGATGGCCGGTGCCCTGCCGGCGAGGGCACAGATGCACGGGCGTTTCCAGGCCCTCGGCTATGTGGAGGCCGACGCCACCGGGGCCTCGCCCCTCCTCCCCGCGGGTGCGGGCTTCCGCGGGCACGAGTTCCATTACTCCTCGGTCGACCCGGCAGCGGACGCGCGTTTCGGTCTCTCTCTCAGGCGCGGGAAGGGGATCGCCGACGGCCGGGACGGACTCTGCGAGTATGCGGTCATGGCGGGCTACAGCCACGCCTATCTGAACGAGACCTTTGCCTCGGCATTTGTCGAGGCCATGGAGCGGCGGCAACGGAGCGGGTGATATGGTCGAGGTCGCCCTCTCTCTTGGTATGGTCGTATCCTACCTCCTCAGGGCGACGGTCCTCATCACCATCGGCATCCTTATCGCGAGCATCATCACCGAGACCGGAATCTTCTCCCGTCTCGGCTTTCTTTCGCGGCCGATCTCGCGGCTCTCGGCGCTCTCGGAACCCTGCTCTTTTGTTCTCCTCACGATGGTCGCAAACGCCACCGCCGGCAAGTCGATGCTTGCCCAGTTCTTCAGGGAGGGGAAGGTGCGCAAGGAGGAGGTGGTCCCGACCCTCCTGATGGGCACTTTCCCGACGGTGCTGGGGGAGTCGCTCTTCAGGGTCCAGCTCCCGACAGCGGTGGTCCTCCTCGGCCCGGTCGTCGGTGTGACTTATACGCTGCTCAACCTTCTCTCCACCCTCATCCAGGTCGCCGGCGCGATGATCTATATGCGGCTCTTTGTAGGCAGGGGAGACGGGGATACTCAGGTTCAGTCTCCTGAACCGACCCCGCTCAGGCTCGACCGGGCGACGTTCAAAGAAGGTGTCGCAAAGGCCCTCCCCTCCCTGCGCCGCATCGTCCCGGTCGCCGTCGTCGCCACCCTGGTATTTTTTGCACTCTATGCCGTCGGGGCGGTGACGGCGGTCGCAGCGATCTTCGGACCAGTCCTCGGCCTGGTCGGTGTGCCCGGCGAGAGCATCGCCGCGATCGTCGCCCATGCCGCTCATTTTTCCGCAGGTTATGCGGTCGTCGGTTCGCTTCTTGCAGAAGGTACGCTCGATATCGAAGAGGCGCTTGTCACCCTTGTCATCGGTTCGATGGCGGTGATCACCCTCATCTATCTCAAGTACTCCGCGCCCCTGTACCTCTCCCTCTTCGGGAGGGAAGGGGTCAAGGTCACGATAAAGACCTATGGTGCTAGCATGGCGGCCAAGGTCATCACGATTGTGCTCATACTTCTTATCTTCTAAATGGGGCCAAAGTGGCACAAGAATTATTTTTGGTAACTTTAGTTCATACTGATGGTAAGTTATTTAATATTTGTAGACAATGATCCTGTATGCATCACCGGAAAGCAGGGCCGGTGGTGCGCGGGGGAGAATCGTATGACTGGAGCAACGATGGAGCACTTCATTCCGGGGAAGGTGACCGGGACGCGGACGGTCAGGGTGCGCGACAGGGAGTACGAGCGGTTGCGTGCCCTGGGCACCGTGCGCGAGTCGTTCAGTGACGTCATCGAGCGTCTGCTCGATTTCTATGAAGCCTACAATGGCGGCGTCCACTCGAATGATCCCGGGGGGTTTGAGGGAGCAGACCTTCCCGAGAACCCGGTCTATCGCCGGGTCACCCTTGAACATTTTACCGGGACTCTGGCCCTGGGTGAGGATGTCTCCTTCACCATCGGCTTTGACCCACTCGCAAATCCGCTTGGGCGGCGCGGGAAGGGTCTGGTTGCCTTTTACAAGGACGGCAGGAGATTTTGTCTGTTTCGAGTTGGAAAGGAACACCTCTGGCTCTACTTCCCGACCGATCGGAGGGACACCGAACTTGAAGGTTGGGAACTTGTGCAGAACGTGTTCCTCGACAACTATCTGGAAGACGGGGGGATGCACCTTATCAGGCGTCAGTATCAGACGATGTGATAGGTAGGCACGTCCACCAGGAGGGACGGGTATGCAAGCCCCCTCGCCTCATATTTTTTGTTCAGGGAACTGAAGAAAGATTTTTTTGAAAAAACGCTATGGCTGCTGGATTCTAGCGTCATGTCATCACTCAAATGTCTGGATAATTTTTTCGTAACCTTATGGTCCCGCACTATCTTCCCTTCTTGCGCCCGGGTGCATGGCCATAAAGATTGCCAGAAAGAGATTGTGATGTGCGTGGTGCCGCCTCCCATCTATCCTCGTCGTGGGGGATCCGGTCGTTCATGAAAAATTATGATCTGACCCGGATGCAATGGAACCACCCGTTATGAGGAAAGGGTTTTGTTGGGCTTTGTAAAATTCCTCTTCTGGAGTGAACATCGGGGGCTGACCATGCCCCCGTCCCCATATGACGGATCGGCAGAGGACGAGATCACCCTCTGAACGATTCACCCCCTCTGCCTTCCCGTCTCTCTCGCAATCCTGAGTTGCTCTCTCGCGCCGGGGGGAGACTCCCCGGATTCCCCCACGGTGAAGATAGGGGGAGGGCGGCGAGGTGTTCGGTTCCCGTCACCCTCCCGATCAGGAGGAGAGGGATCGAGGGGTTACCATGAAAAGAGTTTTCATGCGATATGCCTGAGGCGTGCTCCCGGCTCATGCCTGATTCGACACAGCAAAAAAAATTATTTCTTCGCCGCGCCCTGCTTCTTCACGCCCTCGATCGCCGCCTTCACCCTCGCCTCGTCGGCAAGGTAGTAGTGGCGGATGGGCTTGAGATCGTCGTCGAGTTCGTAGATGAGCGGGATGCCGGTCGGGATGTTGACCTGGGGGATCTCGTCGTCCGAAATCCCGTCCAGGTGCTTGACCAGGGCGCGGAGGCTGTTGCCGTGGGCGGCGATGAGCACCCGCCTCCCTGCCTTCAGTTCAGGGACGATCTCCTCTTCCCAGAGCGGCAGGAAACGCTTCACCGTATCGGCCAGGCACTCGGTCGCCGGGAGTTCGTTGTCGGGCACGCCTGCATACCGGCGGTCGTGGCCGGGGAAGCGCGGGTCGTCGGCCTCCAGGGGCGGCGGCGGGGTGGTGTAACTCCGGCGCCAGACAAAGACCTGCTCGTCGCCGTATTTTTCCGCGGTCTCGGCCTTGTCCAGTCCCTGGAGCGCTCCGTAGTGCCGCTCGTTCAGCCGCCAGGAACGGCGGACCGGGATCCACATCAGGTCCATCTCATCGAGCGTGATCCAGAGCGTGCGGATGGCCCGCTTCAGGACCGAGGTGTGGGCGAGGTCGAAGGTGAACCCGGCATCTTTGAGGGCCTTCCCTGCCTCATGGGCTTCGGCAACTCCTTTCTCGGAGAGGTCGACATCAGTCCACCCGGTGAACTTATTTTCCTTGTTCCAGAGGCTCTCGCCATGGCGTAAGAGGACGAGTTTGATCATGATATCTCCTTGTCTTGAATCGTTCGCCCGGATATCTCTTATGTCTGACGCCCCCTCTCTGAGCAACTCTTAACAGGTCTCCGGCCTAATCTCCTCCCATGACACGCCCAAAGCTCCAGGTGGCCCTCGATATCCTCGAACTCCACCGTGCGGCCCAGATCGCCCGCGAGGCGGTTGCCGGCGGTGCCGACTGGATCGAGGTGGGGACGCCACTCATCAAGAGCGAGGGGATGGCGGCGGTGCGTGAACTCCGTGAGGCCTTCCCTGACCATGAGATCGTGGCCGACATGAAGATCGCCGACACCGGGACGATGGAAGTGGAGATGGCGGCCAGGGCCGGGGCAAGCATCGTCTGCGTCCTGGCCGACGCTGACGACACCGTCATCGCCGAATCGGTGCGGGCGGCCCGTCTCTATGGGGTGCGGATCATGGCCGACCTGATCAATGTGGCCGATCCGGTGAGACGGGCACAGGAACTTGAGGGTCTGGGTGTGGACATCGTCAATGCCCATGTCGGGATCGACCAGCAGATGATCGGGAAGAGTTCGGTCGACCTCCTCCGCTCCATCGCCGGCGAGGTCTCCATCCCGCTCGCGGTCGCCGGTGGCCTCGATGCCTCGACCGCCGCCCAGGCCGTGGCGGCCGGAGCCGATATCGTCATCGTCGGCGGATGGATCGTCAAGGCGCGGGACGTCGAAGGCTCGGCACAGAAGATCAGGGCGGCCCTCGACGACCCGTCCCTGGTGCCGCCAGAGAAGAAAAGTCTGGACGAGGAGATCAGGGCGCTCCTGACGGCGGTCTCGGCGCCCAACGTCACCGATGCGATGCACCGGAAAGGAGCGATGAACGGTCTCTTCCCGCTCACCATGGGGGTGAAGGCCGTCGGTCCTGCGGTGACGGTTCAGACCTTCGGTGGGGACTGGGCGAAGCCCGTAGAGGCGATCGACCTCTGCCGCCCCGGCGATATCCTCGTGATCAACAACGACGGCAGGACAGAGATCGCCCCCTGGGGCGAACTCGCCACCCATTCGGCGAAGAACCAGGGCATCAGCGGGGTCGTCATCGACGGCGCCGTGCGGGACGTCGACGACATCAGGGCGATGAAGTACCCCCTCTTTGCCCGCGCCTGCGTTCCGAATGCCGGCGAGGCGAAGGGCTTCGGCGAGATCAATGCCGAGATCACCTGCTGCGGCCAGCAGGTCCGGCCCGGCGACTGGATCATCGCCGACGAGAGCGGCGCCGTCGTCATCCCGAAGGAACGGGCCTACGAGGTCGCCCGCCGCGCCCTTGAGGTGAAGAAGATGGAGGACCGCGTGCGAGAGGAGATCGAGCGCGGGAGCACCCTGGCGCAGGTGCAGGAACTGTATAAGTGGGAGAAGCGGTAGGGTGCCTGAAAAGTTCCCCTCTCCGGCTTTGTAGAATCAGGCATGAGCCGAGAGCATACCCCGGGCGCACCGCATGAATATTGTTCTGAGGAGATCTTCTGGGTGTTGAGGGATCCTTGCTCTCTCTCCTCATGACAATTCCTCTCTTCACAACATAGCAGCGGGTGGGAACGCCGCTCAATAGCCCTCCACCTATGCTCATCCGGGGGGGGGTCCGGGGGGTTTCCTCCGGGCGCGAGAAAGCAGGTTTGCATTTCTCATTCTTTTTTTGGGCGGCCCCTCTGATCTCCCGCCTTCCCACCACTCGCGCCGGGGGCGCTGCCCCCGGGATGAAGAAAGAGACGGGAAGGCAACGGGGAGATCATGAAAAGGGTGGTTTCGTCCCCGACACGTTCTTCACGCAGAGGACCTGGGGGTTGGTCAGCCCCCTGCACAAAGAAGCGACCTTTTGTTCTTGAATCATTACTACCGGTATACCCGGAGGTGAACCGCCCAGACGGGAACTACCTGCTGCAGAGGGAGTCCCAGGCACCGGCCTTTTTTAGGCCAGGGTGGTTGACTTACAGGTTTCCGGCCGGCACTGTCGTGCCCACATAGCAATCGGAGATATACCTTGCATCGGCAAGGTCAACGATACCCCGGGGTTCGACATAATCGGCACGGAGGTCTGGTTCAGAGAGCGTGTTCCGGGCACAGTGATACACATACGCAACATCACCGATGTCGGCATCAATACCATTTTCATTGAGGTCCAGAGTCGTTCTCGCCTGCAAGGTCGACCGTGCCATCAGTACCGCCCTGGACGCGTTGACTCTCCCGCCGGAGGACACTTTCTCTTCAAGAGAAGGGATTTTGTCCACCGAGTCGATCAGGATCTGCTTTGTCTCTTCCGCAGTCAGACTTCGGTTCACCGATTTTATCAGCCCTGCAACACCTGAGACCATGGGCGTCGCCATGGACGTGCCGCTGTAATACGCATACCCCTCTTCAGGTTCGGTATACCGCGTGATCGTGAAACTGTCAAGCCAGGCAAAGCTGTCCGGACTCTTGGAATAATACAGATATCCGATATAGAGGGGATCTTCACCGAGCATGGTGCCATATCTGTCCAGATCGACGATCCTGGAAACGATCTCCCGGTGCGAACTCCCGGTGACGACGTCGGCAATGTAACAACTATCGTTGTTGATCATATCGTTATAGGATGGATAGTTTCTGAAATCAGTGGTGGAAACAAGGATCTGAAGTCTGTCGGTCCCCTCCTTGAGGGTGTATGCGGTGACAAACTCCAGTATGGTGTCTTCCAGGTCGATGAACGGGGTGTCAGAGTAGGTCAACGACACATTCACACCGGAGACACCCAGTGCGTACCTCTCTGTCCCGCTCATGTAGTCCCCGCTCCAGTTCGCGCTCTCCAGATACGAGAGTGTCTTCCAGTCGTTCACCGACGACTCGGTGATCTCGTCCTGATATGCCGCGGACCAGATAGGGATCGTGGAAAGGATGCCGACACCAGGTGCCGTGACATGGACGCTGATCTTGCCGAAATTTGAGAAGATGGCGAATTTATCCTGATTGTCCAGTGCAGCGACAGACAGCACATTCGGGCTATTATAATTTGCCGGATACATGGGGAAGGCGTCGTTATTCGTGCCGTCATTGCCCGCGGCGCAGACCACCAGCGCCGATGAGGCCCTGATCGCATCCCGGTATGCCTCGCTTCCTTCGCCACCGCCAAATGAGCAACTAATGACATCGGCTCCCATCGCAGTCGCGTACTTGATGGCAGCAATGGAGTGATAGACCGTGCCATACCCCTGTGTGTCAAGGACACGGACAGGCATGATCTTCGCCGTCCACATCACGCCGGCAACACCGACACTATCGTTCCCGACGCCGGCGATGGTACCTGCGCAGTGAGTCCCGTGCCCGTTGAAGTCCATCGGATTATTGTCTTCGCTAACAAAATCCCAGCCGTGGACATCGTCGACATACCCGTTGCCGTCGTCGTCGATGCCGTTATCAGGGATCTCCCTCGTGTTCGTCCAGATGTTGGCCGCAAGGTCGGTGTGGGTATACATGACCCCGGTGTCAACGACCGCGATGGTCACGTTGGACGAACCGGTGGTGATGTTCCATGCCCCGGGGATACTCATGTCGGCACCCGGCGTTCCGGCCTGACCATTGTAGTAGATCAACATGCCCTCGAAGCTCTGGCCGTCCTGCAGGATCTGGCCGGTGTTCTTCATGCCCCATAACTTCTCGAAGTAGGGGTCGTCGGGCTCTTTCAAGGCATGCACATAATAGTTCGGCTCGGCATATTCGACACTGGAAAGTCTGCTGTAGTAGTCGACCGCCTCTTCAACGGAGACTCCCTCTGGAAGTTCAACAACCTGCATGCCAGGTACAAGGTCGCTCAGGTCGTCGGCGACATCCGCCCCGAGTGCGGAGTGTGCGTTCACCGATGCCGAGCAGAGCGCGGGGCCGTCTCCTGTCGGGGCGGCAAACCGTACGATGACCGTGTTCGGTTCGTACAGGGATACGTCAGGCACGACCTCATCACTGAAGCCCGAGCCCTGCACCAGAGCGACCGTGGACAGCAGGAGGAGGATCTCCATAATGGCACGAAATGCCCTTAAATTTCTCTTTGAGGGTTTAAATATCATATTTGTGACATTATAACTCATAATACCGGTTAATTAGGTGAGCAGCCTTTGCATATAACTATTCTTTTTTTTCACACTGACTACTACTTAATGATAATCACGTATCACTCGGTGCTCTGCGGCTATTTGTCGTAAAAAGAGAATACCCGGAAAACTTGATGGGTCATACCTTCAAAAAATGAGATTGAGAAGACTTTTTGGCTCTGTTGAATCGGGCATGAACCCTGGGCTCAAGCATACGGGTTGAAAATTGTTCTAGAGATCTTCTGATCGACGTGCCTTCCCGCATGAATCGCGCCGGGGGCAGCGCCCCCGGCGTGAAGATGTGGGAAGGGGTGATGATCAGGCGTGCCGCCCCCGACCACAGCATCTTCACCGCCGTCTCGCACCGGCGGGCGATCTCCCGGACCCCCACGACGAAGATAGCCGAGGGGCGGCGATTGAACAGGGCCTCCACTGATCCTCATGTCCTGAAAAGAGGGATCAAACCCTTTCAACACCCGGAGATCGAGCGACGAGAAATTTTCATCCCGTATGCCTGAGGCGTGCCCCTCGCCTCATGAGCAATTCTAAAGAGCCAACTTTTTTAACAAGGTCTTTTTTATGGTTATATTTGTATTTTTTCTGTTTAAGATTCTCTTATGAGTTAAAGGGACTGTCTTATGCCCCTGAAAATGAATTTGAAACTATATCATATATATCTGATCAGGTGTTACCTTTATTTTGAAACATATCATCGCATTGCAACACTGTTCATTTGTGTAGCAAATGTGCGTTCTTTACACTGGATCGTGGTTTGATGAGAAATATACGATGGATTGTGCTGCTCATGGTAGCAGCGACGGTGCTGTGCTGTATGCCTGGTGCAGCGGCAGAAGGAACAGAGGGGACCGATATCGAAGAGAGATGTCCCGCTGCGGGAAGTGAACTTGGAACCGGAATCTCCGATGAACAGACTGATGCCTCCCCGGAAAGCGTCCATGACCTGGGATTGTTGTCGAAGGGCGACATATCGGTTCTCGCCGTAACTCCGTCCGAGATCACCCAGAGTGTATTCGTGAACGGCATCTGCAAAATTACCGTCCCCGGCACATACACCCTGCAGGAGGACGTCTCAGGAACGGTCCTGATCACAGTTGATGGGAGTGTCGTGCTGAACGGCAACGGCCATATACTCAGGCCCGATCCGGACAATGCCGCGGATCAGAAGTACGGTGTGCAGGTCACGGACGGCACAGCCTCTGCGACGATTGAAAACTTCGGCAACATCACCGGGTTTAGCGGCCCTGGTATTCACTCCAGGGCATTCAGGACCACCACGATCCGCAACAACATCATTTACGGCTGCGGTGACGAACCCATCACCTCACTGAGGAGTACGAACTGCCAGGGCATCTACGCAGCCTCTCAGAAGATCGTCGTCACTTCAAACACCGTGACAGACTGCGGTACTCCTGAGACCAGCACGACTCCCGGGCCTGGAAGTTATGGGATACTGGTCATGGGCTATGACGGTACTGTTTCGAACAACACCGTGACTGGATGTGGTAAGATCACAGAGAGCCGCGACGGGCGTACGGGATCGTACGGCATCTATGCGAAGACCGGTCTTCTCGTCTCCGATAACACCGTCACCGACTGCGGGAAGGTCACCACCTCAGGTGCCGAGGAGGTCTCAGGTACCGGCATCTTTGCCCAGGGCGGTATCATCTCAGGCAATACGGTCACCGACTGCGGGAAGACCGTCGGCGCTGGCGGTGAAAATATCGGGAACGGCATCTTCGGAATGTCGGGCACGACGATCGAGAAGAACATCGTCACCAACAGCGGTTTCAGCAACGGAGAGAGCGATCTCTCGTTCGGTTTCGGCATCAGGGCTGAAGACGGTTCGATCAGGGACAATGTCGTCAGCGGTTGCGGCCGGGAGAGTCCTATGGGCTACGGCATTCAGTCTGTCGCCGGTGCCGAGGTCACGGACAACCGCGTCTCTGATTCGGGCATCGACTGTGTCAAAGGCGGGTTCGGTATTTTCCTGAGCGGCGGATTTTCCGACCTGACGCTCGCCGACAACGAGGTCACCGGGTGTGGCGTCTCCCGGGCCGAGGGCTATGGCATCGTTGCCATGAACGCCGGGTCGAGGACCGGTTCGAAGAGCGTTATCAGGAACAACACGATCACCGGCACGAGTGCCACCGCGTGCCTGAAACTGAACTCGGTTTCCGCCCTCACCATGACGGAGAACCGCATCAATGCCGACGGCCCGGCACTTTCCCTCACCGGCGGCCTGACCGGTGCGTCCAGGATCTACAACAACGCCTTCAACACCTCGTCCTATGTCCACCCCGACGTCACGATGGCGGCAATCGAGAAATATGCATGGAATGCGGAGACCCCGGTCTTTGCGAGAAACATTATCGGCGGGGAATGGACCGCCGGCAACTGGTGGGGTTCGACTGACGGCGCGAGCGGGTACTCTGATACCCACTCCTCGGTCAAGGGCTTCGGGAAGGAGGCATTCGAGGTCGTCGCCGGTTCAGGAGTGTATGATGCCATGCCCCTCTGCGGTCTCTCTGAGTCGGGCGGCGGCGAGTTGAAGATCACGGGAGGGGTCGGATACACCTATGACCGGACCACCACGACCTATACGATCACCGCACCCGGTGAGTACTGGTTTACCGGGTTTGCCCACGTAAAACCGGTGATCATCGCGTCTGACGATGTCGCGCTCGACGGCGGGTACTTCTCTATCTCTGTTGGCACGAAGACGCCGGGCAAGACCGGCATCTTCGCCGAAGACCGTTCGAATATTGTCGTTAAAAACTGTCAGGTCAAAAATGGGGATATCGGCATCAATGTTACCGGGAGAGAGATCGTCATCACCGGCAACACGGTCACCGGCAGTGCCCTGTACGGTATCTACACCGGCGATGCGACCGTCACCGACAACTCGGTAACTGTGAAAGCGGTCGGTATCCATGGGAGCGGCATCGTCTCCCGCAATACGGTCGCCGCACCGATCGGCATCGAGGTCACCCGTGAAGCGGAGGACGTCTTCATCAAGTCAAACACCGTGACCTCCACGACCACCGGCATTTCGGTTCCTTCGGAATGGGGAGGCAGGGCGACGCTCTCCGGCAACGTGGTCAAGTCCGATGCGACGGCACTAGAGGTCAACGGGGGAACCGGTTCGGTCTACAACAACCTCTTCAGGGCAGAGACCTATGTCGCCGGTACGGCGCCGGCCGATTATGCCTGGAACATCACCCCGACCGATATGGCGGGACGAAACATTGTCCTTGGAAAGTATATCGCAGGGAACTACTGGACAAACGCGGCAGGCAATGGGTGGTCAGACACCACCACCTCGGAGACGGGGTATTCAGAGACACCCTTCGAGGTGAAGACCGGCGTCTATGATAAGACCCCACTGTGCAGCGTCGAACTGCCCCCGGTCAGCGGTGTGGAACTCACCGAGGCGGGAGGTTCAGGATATGCGTATGCCAGCGGCAAGTACACCATCACGGTCCCCGGCTACTATTACTTCAAAACCCAGCCCCACATCGTCAGCATCGAGAGCGACGACGTCGTCATGGACGGACGCGATGTCCTGCTCACCGCCGACACCAGAAGCACGGTCGTCTCGACAAAGCAGGGGAAACAGTACAGGAACGTAACCGTCAAAAACTGCTACATCGACGGCGGGTACATCGGCATCAGGGTGGAGGGAACAGATGGGGCAGATGTTTCTGTCATCGACAACACGCTGAAGAATACGAAATCATACGGTGTCTATGTCAAGAAGGGCGTTGTGGATGGGAACATCCTGACAAACTGTGCCTATGGCGGTATCGGGTATCACTCCATTGTCGTCTATGATTATGCCAGAGTGACAAACAACATCGTCTCCGGCGCCACCAAAAACGGCATCTACTACTCCAATACCCTCTCCGACGGTGCAGGGGGCGCCGAGATCGCCGGCAACAGGGTGCAGGACGGCAGGGGAGACGGCATCTCAGTCACCGGGAAGGACGGCAACACCACCGTCACCGGCAATACCGTGACCACCATGCGGCACTCCGGTATCTTCATCACGCCCGGGAGAAACAACCCCGACATCGACGGCGCCACGGTCCGTGTGCTCGACAATACCGTGACCGACTGCGAGGTCGGCATCGACTCCACGGTCAAGACCCTTGAACTGACCCGTGGCAACGTTGTTACCGACTGCGACACCGGCATCTCCGGTGACGGCGAGATCACCGGGAACACGGTGCAGGAGTGCATGGTCGGCATCGCTGTTCCGGCCGGCGCCGCCACTCCCGCGACCATCACCGACAACAGGGTATCCGGCGCCGGAGGGTGTGCTGTCGAGGTCGATGGCAGCAGCGGTTCAGTCTACAACAATGTCTTCGCTACCCGGACCCACGTCCGCGGCAGCGCTGTAGATACGTATGCCTGGAACATCACCCCGACGAGGGGGGAGAATATTGTCGGCGGCGCCTATCGCGCCGGCAACTGGTGGGGCTCTCCTGACGGCACGGACGGATACTCCGAGATAAACCATGCAGTCAATGGGTATCTTGGGGAGAACCCGGCGAACTGCTACGAACCCGCGCCCGGGGTCTGTGATTATTACCCGCTGGTCAGGACCACAGACCTGACGCTTGACCCTGCCCTCCATGTGGCAGACGGGGACGTGGTCCTCGACATGCCGGCGGTCTTCGCCGCGCACTATACCGGCACCGCTATCGACCGGTGCGGTTCGTGGACCTGGACCTTTACCGACGCCACCGGCACCGATACGCAGAACTTTACTTCTGCGACGATGGAGATCGAGCACACCTTCACATCTCCGGGCCCTGCGGTCGTCGCCCTGACAGTCGCCGACAGGGATGGCCAGACAGTCGGCACTTCACGATGGAAAGGGGTTGTGGCCCGTTCCGCCCTGAAGATCGGGATCGAGAATCTTGAAGACGGTGCGATCTTCACCGTCGACACCGGCGTCACCCTGAGGGCGGATGTCCCTGACCTGGACGAACCGGAAAATGCAACCTATGCCTGGGAGTGTGTCGGGGACGACGTCGCGACGTTCTCGTCCCCCGATGCCATGGAGACGACCGTCACCTTCACCAGGCCCGGTATAAGCGGCATAAAACTCACTGTGACCCCGGGTGGCGCTGACGCGGAGAAGTATCCCGCCGGTTCTGTCGTCTGCACAGCAGTCGTGACCGCCACCCCCTCGGTCCCAACACCACCTGAGCCCCTAAACCCGGTGAAGCCGAAGATCGACTCAGGTTCGCCTGATGTCCCGACTATCATCCCGGAGATCTCTGTCGACCGGCAGGATGTCGATGGGGATGCCGGGTTCACGGTGACCGTGGTGACGCCGGTAAGCGGAGAAGTCCCGAAATTTGCCGCAACCATGGGCCGTCCGTCAGATGCGTTCCTTACCCTCAACATCACGCCTGAGAACCTCAAGGACGAGAAGCATCTCCAGTACAGTGCGGTGTTCACCGTCTGTATCCCGGCGAGCACGGTCCCGGAGAACGAGAAGTACAACGTGAGAGTGTATCGTTTCAACACCGTATCGGCGGCATGGGAGGCATTGCCGACCACCTGGGTGAAGACTGAAGCAGGCGTTCATCATTACGAAGTGAAAACGCCAGGTTTCTCGGTGTTCACCGTGGTGCGTGCCGTCCCGAAGGGAGTTCCCGCCTCATCTTCCGGGAGTGACGGGTGGAGCGATCGGGAGACCGCCGTATGTAACGCCGACGGCGTTGCCCGTTTCAATGGTGTGATCAGGACGGTCTCCCTGGGCTCCGGTGCAGCAGGGGCGCTCGTCGTTCTCGATGGTGATATCGCGATCACGCCCGCACAGGAGTTCTACAGGGTGGTGGCGGTCACCGTGAGAGACCCGTCTGTCACCGGCGGTGCGGATATCACCTTCTGCGTCCCGAACGGCGTGTACGAGAATGCGGGATACAGCAAGGACGACATCGCCCTTGCGCTCTACACCGGAGAGAAGTGGGAGGTCCAGTCTACCTGCTGTACGGGTGAGGAGAAGGGTATGACCTGCTACTCGGCACACATCCCCGCGCCGGGCACGGTCGCCGTCGTGTATGGGAAGGGGATCACCGCAAGCAGCGATTCGGCTGCCGGGAACACCACTGCCCCGACCGTCATGCCCACTCCGATACCGACCACCCCCACGGTGCCTGAGGTCGTGGAGACCACCGCACCGATTACCGCCGGTACGGCGACTGCGGCCCCGACCGGCCCTGCTTCGACGCCGGGCTTCGGCATCATCACCGCCCTCGCAGGGGCGGGTGCGGCAACCCTGCTTGCAGGCCGCAGGAACTGATCCGGTGGGGCAGCATGACAACAAAACAGCATGACACCTGGTTTTCCTATCCGAAAACCAGCCCTCTTTTTGGTGAGGTGCAACAGCGAATGTCAATGACAAAGATATGCCTGCTCTCGGTCTGCGTCCTGGCGATGGTCTGCGGAGCGGCATGCGCGGCAGAGATCTCGGTACAGGGATCGTCGGCCGAGACCGGTCCCGGAGTGTTTACAGTCGCCGCCGGAGGTCTGGATGGAACCGAAGGGGTCGGCTTCAGGCTCTCGTACGACCCCGACTATCTCAACATCACCGGCGTCACGAACATCTCCGGTGGGGCTTTGAACTACCATCTGCACGATGGCAACCTCTCGGTGGCGCTCATCTTCCTGGAGACTGTGATGGCACCCGATGACGAACCCCTTGTCTCGGTCGCGTACACCACCCGGTCATCTGAACCAAGGTCTGTCCTGATGAGACTGCATGACTCCGAGTATAGCGTTGGCTATCAGAACCTGGCCTTTACCCATGAACAGAATGGCGTCCTCTCCTTCAGAAAGGTGGTGGCCGATACGATGAAAGACGGCAACTGGAGCGCACGGACCCCTGCCAGGTACGGGTATGAGATGGTGCCCGGTGCGATGATCCGGGCCCCGTCTGTCTCCAATGGCGGGAAGACGATCTTCCTGGGTGACCTGGCGGTGAGAAAGTATGTCGGCGGCTCATGGGCCGATGTCTCCCCGTCAAATGTCAGCATCGCCGAAGACGGCAATGTCACCATCTCCGGAGACCTGGGCGATGCCGCAAAACTCGACCTGGTCTTTACCGGGAGAGTCCTTGGAGACGTCAATGCCAACGGGATCACGAATTCCGCGGATGCACGCGATATAGCAAAAAATGCAACGCACCTGTCGTCCGTCGATGAGCCCGGCGCGTTCTACGGGGACGTAAACGGCGACGGGATCCTGGACGGGGCAGATGCGAGGAACGTGACGGGATATGCTGTTGGTATACTGGATGAGCATTTCCACCAGAAATTCTGAGTCAGAGGCAAACGATGAGATTCCTGCGTTCTATGATGTCGATCGCGCTGGCATTGCTTCTCCTGGGCAGTGCCGGTGCGGTCAGTGCCGCTGAAATTACGGTGAAGACGCCGGCGGGGCCGGTACCTGCCGGTGAGACCGTCGTGGTGCCGGTCGTTGTCGCTGGTGCAGAGAAACTCGATGCATGTGATATCAGGATCACCGCTGACGCATCAGATGTCACCATCGTTGCGAACACGACCAATCCTGTCGACGGGACGGTATTGACGGTGAATACTGTTGATAATGTCGCGAAGATCAGTTTCTACCACCTGACCGGCGTCACCGGCGACCTGACGCTCTGTTATGTGGACTGTGTCCCGAAGAAATCGGGCGCGTCCGCGCCCGTGAACCTGACGATCGAGTGCATCGCGGAGAACGGTTCTGCCGGCACGCCCGGCGATGCTGTCTATGCGAAATATGCTGTCGTGAACGGCTCGCTCACCACCGAGAGAGACCCATCGGTCGTGACCACGCTTGAAATAAAGCCCACAACAGTATCCACACTCTTCCCCGGGGATACCCGGCAGTTCGCTGCCACGGTCTACGACCAGTACGGCGACCCCATGAACACCCCGGTCGCATGGTCGAGTTCCAACACAACGGTCGGGACGGTCGACGCCTCCACTGGTCTCTTCACCGTGGTCTGTGCCGGCACCACCGGGATCACCGCGAGGGCGGGCGGGGTCATGTCCGGTGCGGTCATGATCACGGTCAGGGCCGTTCCGGCACCGGCGAGGATCGAGGTTGCGTCTCCTGCGCTCGTCTCCCCCCTGAACACGACACAGACCGTGCAGTTCACCGCCACGGTCTATGATCAGTACAACAGTGTGATGGAGATTCCACTCGCCTGGTCGAGTTCCAACCCGACGGTCGGAACGATCGACGCGTCCACCGGCCTCTTCACGGCCCTCTGTGGCGGGACCACCAATGTCACCGCAGTGGCGGGGGAGATGGTGTCTGAGAATGTAATGGTTACCGTTTACCTTGCGCCGGTATCGGTGCCTCCGGCACCGAAGAGCCCGGTCAACCCGCAGGTCCGGTCGGATGCCGCCAGCGCCGTCCTGAAGATCGTGGTCGACCGGCAGGATGTCGATGGAGATGCCTGGTTCAATGCTACGACGGTGAACCCCGCAGGCGGAGAAATCCCGACCTTCGGCGCAGGCATGGGCCTGCCCGAGGACGCGTACCTCGCCCTCAACATCACGCCCGAGCACCTCAAGGACGAGAAGCACCTCCAGTACAGTGCGGTGTTGACCTTCCGTATCCCGGTTGCCGACCTTCCTGCAAGCGAGAAGCATAATGTGAGGGCGTACCGCTACAACACGCTCTCCGACGCATGGGAGGCGCTGCCGACCGCCTGGATGAAGACGGAGGCGGGCTATCACCACTATGAGGTGAAGACGTCCGGGTTCTCCGTCTTCACCATGGTCCGCACCATCGGCGGAGCACCTGCGGTTACTCCACCCACGCCGCCGCCGACACCGACGCCGAAACCAGGTCACTCTGGTGGGGGTTCGTCCGGAGGCCACGGGGGGAACAGCGGTGTGAAGATGCCGGTCTCTGTCCCCACCCAGGTCGCGCCGGGCAGCGAATCTCTGGCTGCCAATGAGACCGTCATCCCCACCCAGGCACCGGCGACCGTCGTCCCCACCGTCTCCGAGGCTGTGCAGACCGCCGTATCGACGAGCGCGACCCCGACCGGACCGGCACCGAGTCCTGGCTTCGGCGTCGTCGCCGCCCTTGCGGGTGCGAGTGCGGCGTTCGTCCTGGCGGGCCGCAGGGACTGATCTATCTATCTTTTTTTGCTGTCGTCTTCGATTCGAGTGTGGGCCTGCAGAGATGCTGGCGAAAAAGAGAGAAGAGAGAAATTCTGGCTCCTTCGAATCCCTATCCTGACGTGCCAATGTTGGGGGGCGGCGATTGAGCGGTATTCACGCTCATCACCCTGTCGAAGAAGAGGGATCAAAAATCCTTTCACACCACGGAGACCCGCTCTGAACAATTTTTATGTGGTATACCTGAGGTGCGCTTTCGCTTCATGACTTATTCTAAAGCGCCAGAAAAAAAAAGAAGAGATCAGATTCACTGAAACAGCGACACATCCAGGAGCGTCCCGCCGGCGGCGAGGATCTTCTCGACCCCCTCCTCCACCTGGTCGACCCGCAGGATGAGCACCGCCCCGTCCTTGCCAGAGTAGGCATACGAATACTCGATATTGATCCCGGCCTCGCCCAGGATCCTGGCGATCTCGAAGAGGCCGCCCGGTTCGTCGCGCATCGCCACGGCGATCACGTCGGTGAAGGAGACCATGAACCCGAGGTCGGTGAGGGTCTTGTGGGCGAGGTCGGGTTTGTTCACGAGCGCCCGCACGACGCCGAACCCGTTCGCCTCCGCGATGGAGAAGGCCAGGATGTTCACGCCCGCCTCCTCGAGGGCGCTCGCGATGGCCGCCAGGCGGCCCGGTTTGTTCTCTGAAAAGATCGAGACCTGCTTGATGAGATACTTCTTCTCTGCCATAATCAGTACACTCTCCGGTCAATCACTCTCTGTGCCTTCCCTTCAAAGCGCGGGAGGGCGCCCGGCGCCATCAGTTCGACCTGCGCTGCGACATTGAGGGAACTCTTGAGGGTGTGGGCCACCTTCCCCCGGATCTGCATCAGGTCGGTGATCTTGTCTGAGAAGGCCTCCGGGCTCATCTCCACCCGCACGAGCATCGAGTCGAGAGCGCCCTTCCGGTCCACCACGATCTGGAAGGCGCTCCCGACCACCTCGGGGATCTCCATGAGGGTGTGCTCGACCTGCGATGGGAAGACATTGATCCCGCGCACGATGAGCATATCGTCGACCCGCCCCTGGATGCGCATGATCCGCGGAGCAGTCCGGCCGCAGGCACAGGGCTCATCGTCAAGGACCGTCACGTCCCCGACACGGTACCGGATCATCGGGAGGGCCTCCTTCTTCAGGACCGTCATCACCAGTTCGCCCTTCTCGCCGGCAGGGAGCGACTCGCCGGTCTCGGGATCAATGATCTCAGGGTATGCGAGGTCGCCCCATATATGGATCCCGTTCTGTTCGGTGCACTCGGTGAACATCGGCCCCGAGAGTTCGGAGGTGCCGTAGATGTCGTACACCCTGATCCCGAGGGAGTCCTGGAGGTTTGTCCGCATCGCCTCAGACCAGGGCTCCGCGCCCAGCACCCCGATGCGCAGGTCGGTGTCGTCCCTGATCGAAACGCCCATCCTCTCGGCTGTCTCGCCGATATGCACGAGGTACGACGGGGTGCAGGCGATGGCCGTCACATGCAGATCCTGCATCAACTCGATCTGCCGCTCGGTGTTGCCGGTGCTCGACGGGAGAACCGTCGCCCCGATCCGCTCGGCCCCATAATGCATCCCGAGCCCTCCGGTGAAGAGCCCGTAGCCGTAACTCACCTGCATCACGTCGCCGCGCCCAAGGCCGCACGCCGTCAGCGATCGGGCGAGAGACGTCGTCCAGTTCTCCAGGTCGTTTGCCGTGTAGCCGACGACGGTGGGCTTCCCGGTCGTCCCTGAGGAGACATGGTACCGTACAAGTTCGTCCTGTGTGGCGGTGAAGAGGTGGTCGGGGTAGTTGTCGCGCAGGTCGCGCTTATACATGAACGGGAGCCTGGTGACGTCGTCGAGCGTCCTGATATCGTCGGGATGGACGTTCGCCTCCCGCATCCGCGCATGGTAGAAGTCGCTGAAACTGTACAGCCGGTAGACCAGCGTCTTGAGAAGGCGGTACTGGAGCCGCTTCAACTCCTCGACCGGCATCTCCTCTGCTCTCGGGTCCCACATCCGTCTTACCAGATCTCTCCCCTCCTGTCCACGACATGACGGGCCTTCCCCTCGAAGCGCGGGAGGGAACCCGGCTCGACGAGTCTCACCGTCGTTCTGAGGTTGAGGCTCTCCTTGATCGCCCCGGCAACCTTCCGCTGGAGGCCGGCAAGGTCGGCGAGTTCGCCGCTGAAACTCTCGCGGTTCATCTCCACCTCGATCGTCATCTCGTCAAGATGGTTGATCCTGTCCACATATACCATGAACTGATCTCCGACCTCCGGGATGGAGAAGAGGGTGTGCTCGATCTGGGAGGGGAAGACGTTGATCCCCCTGATGACCAGCATATCGTCGGCCCGCCCGGAGATCCGTGCGAGACGCTTCCCCCGGCCGCACGGGCAGGCATCCGGGATGATCCTGGTGATGTCGCCGGTCCGGTATCGCACCAGGGGCATCGCCTCCTTGACGAGCGGGGTGATGACAAGTTCGCCCTTCTCGCCGTCGGGCAGGCGTTCGCCGGTCTCGGGGTCGATGATCTCGGCAAAGTAGAAGTCGTGCCAGAGGTGGAGGCCGTCATGCCCGGGGCACTCGAAAGCGGCGCCGGGCCCGTACATCTCGCTCATGCCGTACGAGTCGAAGGCCTCGACCCCGAGCCGGGTCTCGAGTTCCTTTCTCATATTCTCCGACCAGGGTTCGGCGCCGAAGACCCCGATCCGCAGGGAGTCCAGGGACGCCCCCATCTCTTCTGCCACCTCGGCGAGGTGCATCCCGTAACTCGGGGTGCAGTGGATCGCCGTGACGCCGAAGTCGTCGATCATCTCGATCTGCCGTCTGGTGTTGCCGGTGGCGCTCGGGATCACCGTGGCCCCGATCTTCTCCGCCCCGTAGTGAAAGCCGAGCCCGCCGGTGAAGAGCCCGTAGTTCACAGCGTTCTGGAAGATGTCCTCGTCGGTGAGGCCGATCATGGTGAGGTTGCGGGCGATGAGTTCGGACCAGTTGTCCAGGTCCTGTCTGGTATACCCGACGACCGTCGGTTTTCCGGTGGTCCCTGAGGTGGTGTGGATCCGCACCACCTGCTTCATCGGCACGGCGATGTTGCCGAAGGGATAACCGTCCCTGAGTTCCTTCTTGGTGGTGAAGGGGATCTTTTCGATGTCGTCGAGGCTCTGAATGTCGGCCGGGGTGACCCCGGCATCTCTGAACTTTTTCTGGTAGAACTCGACATTCTGGACGTGGCTCACCGTCCACTTCAGCCTGGAGAGCTGCAGCGCTTCGAGGTCGGTCTGAGAGATCGTCTCCATTTCTTTGTTCCAGAACATGTGTACCCTGTCCTCTGCCAGGCGGCCGCTCCGCCCTGAGATGGTATGGAAAATGTTGGTCGTCGGGCCCCAATAACCTTGCCATGGTGTGACATGGCATACTGTTCCGGGGCGGCGGATCTGATCGACGTGCCTTCCCCTACGCTCGCGCCGGGGGTGATTGCCGCCCTGACCCACGGGCGATAGGGACGGGAAGGCCACGCCGAAAACTTCACTCCATTCTGACGGAACAGCGAGCGGAGATCACGGACCTCGCCGCCCCCATCTATCCTCACTTCGGCGGGGTCCGGGGGTGCAACCCCCGGCGCGAGATGCCGAAAAAGATTCGGTGATGAGGGGCGGCACGTTTGATCATCACGCCTTCCCCATCCCCTCGCCGGGGGCTCTGCCCCCCGTCCCCCGGGATGAAGATAGGGTCGGGAAGGCACTGACCATGATCATGAACCGTTCCCTCGCCTGGACAGGTATGCCTGTATTCGAAACCTATATATTGTCAACATCAATATGTTGACGCATGTTCCTCAGGGTGGATGACCGACAGTTCGTGTTCTGGAACCTGAGACGGGGCGGCCTTTCGAACACTGCGATTGCAGATCATTTCACGATCTCCAGACAGGCGGTCTCCCGGGCTCTCCTCACGATGGATCGGAAGGTCGGCGATCTCCTCTGCAGCATGGCGGAGGCAAACGGGATCGAGGTCCTGCGTCTTGATCCCGCTCTCGGCGTCCTGATCGGTCGGTCGGTGCCCCTCGGAGTCGATGCCGTCATCTTTGTCTCAGAGACGCATGGGGTGCAGGTATGGTACGAGCACGAGGGTGACTGCGCCGCCTGTGCACGTCATGATGAATGCATGATCCTTCTCCGTGACTTTGCACGGGAAATGGATATCAGTCTCATTGAAAACGGGAACCCGACCGAGATGGCGGACGAGATCTTCAGAAAAGTGAAGGAGTTGGTCTGATGTATCGAATTACTGAGATGATAGGAAAACTGATGGGCTGGTGTCCATGTCAGGAGACGGTGTCGGCGGCACAACCAGGAAAATCTGATCATGATACCGGCAGCGGCGGCAGAAACGGCCTGCTGATGATACGATGGTCTCGCCTCGCGATGATCGGGATCGTCGCCCTTGCATTTCTCATCGGGGTCACGGTTTATCCGACGATGCCCGACGAGATCCCTTCGCACTGGAACGCCGCCGGCGAGGTCGACGATTATCTCCCTGCATTCTGGGGAGTATTCCTGTTGCCGATTCTCCTTGCAGGCGTTGCCGTGCTCTTCCTCTTCGTGGTACCCGCCCTGGATGCGCGAGTGGAGGCGACGGCGGAGGCCGGGAAGCGGTACGACGCCTTCGGTCTGGTCACCACTCTCTTCCTCTTCGCCGTCTATGTCAGCACGATCCTGTGGGCGCAGGGGATCGAGGTCTCGATGTCTGCCTTTCTCGCGGTGAGTTTCGGCATCATGGAGATCGCCATGGGTTTCCTCATGAAGAAGGGACTGGAACAGAATTCTTTTGTCGGGATCAGGACGCCGTGGACGCTTGCGGACGAGCGAGTCTGGCAGATCACGCATGAACGGGCCGGGGTCGCCTTCCAGGTGGCGGGCATCCTCACGCTGCTCACCGCCGCGGCCCCTGAGGTGTACGGGTTCGTCCTGCTGGTCATGATCCTCGCCGTCGTCTGCATCTATCTGATCTGGTATTCCAGGCAGGTGTATCAGAGGGTCGTGCGTCGCTCGGAGATCAGGTAGGGCGGCGGCTTCAGAGATTTCTCTTCACCCTGGGGTCGTCGGTCGCGAGGGCACGGGCGCGGAGGGCGCTCTGCTCCTTGTCCTTCACCTCGAGCATCAGGTCGAAGTCGTGGGGACGGGAGGCCGCGAGGAAGGCGGCGAAGTGTGCGGGATCGAGGGTGGGGGTGTGTCGGCCGCGCCGCGCATCCGGCGCCTGGGAGGAGTAGTCAACCATCGGAAGTCCGTCGGCATGATGGCTCCAGGTCGGCGCGCATGCCGCCAGCGCCCCGGCCACGTCCTCCCCCGAGGGATTGCACTCATGGTGGAGGGTGTCGAAGACGACCGGCACGCCGCAGGCGCGGTGGAGGGAGAGGCAGTCTCTCGCCGTGTACAGGCGGTCGTCGTTCTCGACGACGAGTCGCCGCCTGATCCGATCGGGCAGGGTGCGGTAGCGCTCGACAAACCGCGCCATCGCCGCTTCCCGATCCCCATAGACCCCGCCGACATGGACCTGGACCTTTGCGGTGGTGTCCAGCCCCATCGCATCGAGGACCGCCGCATGGTATGTCAGTTCGGCGACGCTCCTCTCCCGGACTCCCTCGTCGGGAGAGTTGATGAGGGTGAACTGGTCCGGGTGCATCGAGATCCGCATCCTGTTCTCCCGCACCAATGCCCCGATCCCGGCGAACTCCTCCGTGAAGATCTCAGGCCAGTCGAGGGTGTTCACCGGATGGGAGGCGAAGGGAACGAGGTCCGAGGTGACCCGGAAGAAGAGGAGACGATGCGCCGCGTTGTAGGCGAGGATCCTGGAGAGACAGGCGAGGTTTTCTGCGACCGTCGAGAGAAACCGCTCCTCGCTCCAGGACTTCAGCCTGAATGTCCGGGCCGAGGTGCAGCCGATGCCGGTGTTCATGCACGGGTAGCCGATCCGCATCAGGAGGGGAGGGGACGGCGACAGGATATATAGCCTGCCCCGGGGGTACACGGTGGTTGGTGACGCAGTGCCGACCCGGCATGCTGGCAGGGATGATACCCTTAAGAACACAGGATAGAAAAAATATAAGCATGATTTCACCCGGACGCTCCCACGCGCCCGGGTGCCTGTACCCGGGATAGGTTACTATGAGCGATTCACAGATCAGTTTTGATGAGGCAAAACTCACCAAGTATCAGGAGCTCCAGGAGGCCGGTCTCCCCATGTACCCGGCCCGGTTCGAGCGAGAGGTGACCCTGGCGGAGGTCAGGGAGCGGTACGCCGAGATCGGCCACGACCCGAGCGAGGAGGAGGTCACGACCGCCGGGCGGATCTACAGTGTCCGCCGTCACGGCAAGACCATCTTCGTCGATGTCGGCGACGAGTCCACGAGGCTCCAGCTCTATGTCCGGAAAGACGACATCGGTGACGAGCCTTTTGATGCATTCAAGAAGTTTGTCGATACCGGGGATATTGTCGGGGTCACCGGTCGGGTATTCAGGACCAAGATGGGCGAGATCACGATCTGGGTCAGCACATACCAGCTCCTGACCAAGTCGGTCTGCGCCATGCCCGAGAAGTTCCACGGGCTCAAGAACACCGAGATGCGCTACCGCCACCGCTACCTCGACTTGATCATGAACGCCGAGACCAGGGAGACCTTCAGGCTCAGGAGCAGGGCTATCGCCGAGCTGCGCACGTTCCTCAACTCCCGGGACTTCCTGGAGTTCGAGACCCCCACAGTCCAGCCGGTCTATGGCGGCGCCAATGCCCGGCCTTTCATGACCTACCACAATGCCCTTGAGCAGAAACTCTTCCTGCGGATCGCCCCCGAGCTCTACCTCAAGCGGCTCGTCGTCGGTGGGTTCGAGAAGGTCTACGAGATCGCGAAGAACTTCCGCAACGAGGATATCGACACCCATCACAACCCCGAGTTCTCGATGGTCGAGATCTACGCCGCCTACCACGACTACCATGACATGATGAATCTCACCGAGGAGATCATCACCCACCTCGTCATCGGCACCCTCGGCACGTCGACGGTCACCTTCGAGGGGAACGAGATCTCCTTTGAGCGGCCCTGGCGGCGGCTCACGATGGAGGACGCGGTGAGGGAGTACGGCGGGATCGACGTCTTCGCCACCCCGGTGGAGGAACTCGCGGCTATCGCCGAGAAGGAGAAGATGGAGAAATACGAGGCTGCCGAGACTCACGGAGACTACCTTGCGCTCTTCTTCGAGCACTTCTGCGAGGACAAACTCATCCAGCCGACCTTCATCTACGACTTCCCGATCGAGAACTCGCCGCTCGCCAAGCGCCACCGTTCCAAGCCCGGCTTTACCGAGCGCTTCGAGCTCTTCGTGAACGGCATGGAACTTGCAAACGGGTTCTCCGAACTGAACGATCCCCTCGACCAGAAGGAGCGCTTCGAGGCACAGGACCTGAAGCGCCGTCTCGGCGACCTGGAGGCGCAGATGATCGACTACGACTTCATCAACGCCCTCGGCTACGGCATGCCCCCGACCGGCGGTGTCGGGATCGGGATCGACCGGACGATCATGCTCATCACCGGCAACGACTCCATCAAGGAGGTCATCCTCTTCCCGTCGATGCGGCGGCTCTCGCAGAACGACGACGGCGAGGGTGACGACCCCGCCGAGGAAGAACAGGAATAATTCTTTTTTTTCTCTGTTGAATCGGGCATGAACCCCTGGCTCAACAAGCATACGTGATGAAAATTTCTCGTTGCAGTTCTCCTGAGTGGGGAGGGAAACTTGATTCCTCTCCTTGCAACAGGGCACCTGAAGGATACTGTTCAAATGCCGCCCCCCGGTGCGAGAGCGTGACATAAATTCTTCGTTTTTCTGTGGGGCGGGCGGTCTGATCGATGTACCTTCCCCAACACTCTCGCCGGGGGCGCTGCCCCCGGACCCCGGGACGAAGATAGGGGTGGGAAGGCAGAAAGCCGGATCGTTCTGAGGGTGTTGTTCCAGAGATTATTGCCACCCCGCCCCTATCTTCGTCGTGGGGGGGGTCCGGGGGGTCTCCCCCCGGCAGGAGAGCGTGAGGGAACATACTCTATTTTCTCTGTGAGTGGCACGTCGGATCACTCACCTTCCTCTGTCAAATCGCGCCGGGGGCGCTGCCCCCGCCTCGGGATAGGGCGGGGAAGGCTGAATGAAAGACCCTGAAAAGCGTGTTGCTGTTCTCGGTGCTATCCTGACGTGCGGAGTCGGGGGCCAGCCAAACCCCTGCAAAAAGCCCTGTTAGGAGGTTTTCAACAACGCCACATCCACATTCAATCGCGCCGAGATCCGTCCATTCTCCCTGCCCTTCAGCCCGTTGTATCAGAGGCCCCGGACACATCATATCTCTCACACTCATGTCGGCCCGCAGAAGTCGGATATAATGCCTGCTCTTTCCCGCATATTGTGAACGCGCTCTATTCTGCCGACATTCCTCAGTCTCCTCCATATGGGCAGGGATCCGATCGCCCATCCCCGAATCCGGGGCAAATATGGGCATATCTGCCCCCCCAGGACCCGGCAGGCACCGCCGACCGGAAGGTCTATTCCCTCCCCTCTCCGAGGGAGGGGGATGAAGATCGTCGCGGCCCTCGGCGGGAACGCCATCATCAGATATCGTGAAAAGGGGACGGCGGAGGAGCAACTCGGCCACATCGATGCAGCGATCGCCCCCCTGGCCAGGATGATCGCCGCCGGCCACCAGGTTCTCGTCACCCATGGCAACGGTCCGCAGGTGGGGGACATCCTTCTCCAGAATGAGTGCGCAAAAGATGCGGTGCCGCGGATGCCCCTCGACATCTGCGGTGCGGAGAGTCAGGGGATGATCGGGTACATGATCCAGCAGTGCATGCAGAACCGCCTGGAGAGCCTCGGAGTGGGGGCGCCGGTCGCGGCCGTGCTGACCAGAACCCTCGTCGACGGTGCCGACCCGGCCTTTGCCGTTCCTTCCAAGGCGATCGGGCCCTATTACACCGGGGCGGAGGCGCAATCTCTCGGCGAGGCCGAAGGTTGGACCGTGCGCGAGGAAGCAGGGAGGGGGTGGCGGCGCCTCGTCCCCTCCCCCGCGCCGTCTGAGATCCTTGAGGCCGGGGCGATCAGGACGTTCTTCGAAAGCGGGGCCGTCGTCATCGCCGGGGGCGGCGGCGGGGTTCCGGTCGTCAGGGAGGCGGACGGACTCCGGGGGGTCGAGGCCGTCGTCGACAAAGACCTTGCCGCGGAACGACTTGCCTCCGCCGTCGGTGCAGACCACCTCCTCATGCTCACCGATGTCGGGGGTGCGTACCTGGACTTCGGCGGGGCAGAAGAGGAGATGATCCTGAGCATGGACGCACAAGACGCGCGACTGCTCCTCGCACGCGGTGAGTTCGGGGCCGGGACGATGGCCCCGAAGATCGAGGCCGCCGTCAGGTTTGTCGAGGGGGGCGGGGGGACCGCGGTCATCGCCCACCTCGACGCCGCCGAAGAGGCACTCGCCGGCCGGGCCGGGACGCGGGTCACCCCCGCCTGACCGGGCAGGTCATGCAGTGCGCCCCGCCGTACCCCCCGGTGGCATGATGCAGGTCGATGGGGGTCATCTCCACCCCCTCGGCATAGACCTCCTTTTTGAACGGGAAAAATTCGGCATCCAGCCTGAGCTGCCGGTAGTCGGTCTCGGCCTGTGCGAGCAGACGGTCATAGACTCCGGGTTTCGCCGCCGCCCGCATCCGCAGCCTCTTGATCACCGCCCGAGCGACCTGCCCGGTGTCGACGGCGACACACTCGCGTTCACGGACACAGAGGAAGTTCGCGGCATAGCAGAGTTGTTCGAGGGTGGTGACCGGAACGATGGAGAAGTCCTTCTCCTTCAGGAACCCGGCAAGACTCCCCTCCCAGCCGGTCGGGCGGTAGATCCCGGATTCGTTGGCGAGCACCTTCACCTCGGCCCGTTCGAGGAGTGCGGGATTTCCAACGGCAACCCCGTCTCCGGCCAGGTTGCAGTAGGTATCCAGGTGCATGTTCACCATCGGGTCGGCACCCTCGATGAGGGGATGGACCGGTTCCCGGACCACTGCCACCTCGTCGAAACTTGAACCCGCCCACAGAAGGGCGTCGGCGCCCTCGCGGTCGGTCCTGGAACCATATCCGAGAAGGGCGAACTTCCCGGCAGGGATGAAGTCCCCTCCCTCGAGATGGCCGCGCCTGATCAGCCCCACCGGCCCTGCGCCGATGGCGGAGAGAGCGATCCCGGTGAGCGCCCCCTCACGCTGCCGTTCGGTCGTTGCCATCCGCCCCATCACCATTCCCTGATCGGTGCAGACCTGCTGGTCACGCATAAAGTAGAGATTGTGCATCGTACCCCGCAGGGTGACCTCTCCTCCGTTCTGGCAGGCGCCGAGAATGGCGCGGGCAAGAAGGTGCCGGTCGTCCCTTCCGGCGAGGGCCAGGTCCGTCTCTCCGGCCGGTTCTTCGGCAAGGTTCAGAAGTGTCTCACGGTGCCTTGGGTTCTGCACCCCCTCAAGGGCCGCGTCGGTCAGTCGGTGGACACGTACACCAAACTCATCCTTCAATACCTCACAGAGTCTCTGATGTTCTCTGTGGGCGGCATCCAGGTTGAAAAAACGTTCGTAGAGATGTTTTTTAGGAGATATGAGTGCAAAAAACACTTCTATCCCCGGTTCGTGCATGAGAACGCCATGCAGCCTGTGCCATTCAGCTTGGGCTCTGGCACGCATGATCTCTCAGACCCATATCACAATATTTATAATTTCCTGCATTGCCTGGAAAGAGCGGCATATCATCCGAGGTTCCTTTTACCGATAAAAAAGATTTCCTGGACAATAATAGTCAACTGATGGCTCTGGTTCCGGAATATAATCGATCCATTCATCTATAGTGAGATTCCAGATCAATCAAGACCACGACGTGTGGGAATGGTGTTTACGACATATGACTGAAAAGGCTCGTGCATGGGTGACGGTCGCCGGTTTCGGTGGGCATATAAAGGCGACCAGGACAACCCTGACCGTGAGGAAGAAAAATGAGGAGAGGCAATACGACATCAGGGACGTCGGCCACCTCATCGTCGTCGGCGGACACACCATCCACACCTCGGCCGTCATCTCTCTGCTCAGGGCCGGTGCTTTCATCTCGATCTTCGATGCCGACGGTCAACCTGCCGGTCAACTCACCCCCCCCGGCATGGGCGACGCCGCCACCGCACTCAGAAGTGCACAGAACCGGGCTTTTGGTCATACCTACGCCCTGGCCTTTGCAGAAAAAGCGATGAACGAACGTCTCCTTGCCATCGAACGCTACGGCAATGCCTCCGGATGGGATCTCCTCTATGAAGGCGAACTTGAGTTTCTCCATCGATCGCGCGAGGAATATCCTTTCCTCATCAAGATGGACGAACTCCGCCGGCTCCATCAGATGAGCACCGATATGTACTATGAAGTGATGGGCCGCACCCTGCCGGGAGGACTGGAATTTCAGCGGCGGACAAAGAGGCCACACCCCGACCCCGTCAATGCAATGCTCTCTTTTGGCTATGCCGTACTGTACAGTGCGGCAAATGTTGCCGTTATCGCTGCCGGCCTTGACCCGGACCACGGCGTCTTCAAGGAGGGCCCTGGCGGTCTGGTCTATGATGTCATCGACGGGTTCAAGCCGACCATGGTGGATGATCCGGTCTTCGCCCTCGCACGCGCCGGGCTCGGGCGGGGAGAATATGAAACCGGTATCGGGCGGTGTGTCCTCTCCGAATGCCTGGCCACTCGCCTCCTTTCGGTCCTCCATCGGACGATCCGGGAGGAGCGGGTGACCGCTGTTGTCAGGGATCTTGCTCACTCACTGAAGACCGGGGAGAATTTCTCTCCGGTCTATTGAACTGCCTCGCGCCCGACCGTGAAGTCGGCATAAAGTCGTGTTTCAAGAGGCTCGGTCTCGATCTCTTTGATCACCGCCCGTGGGCACTCATAGACCATGGCGACAAATTTTTCAAGAACTGCAGGGTCGCCGGTGGCAGTGATCTCGACGGTTCCATCGTTGCAGTTGACCACTTCCCCGCAGACCCCGAGGTTCACGGCGATCTTTCTGGTACATGCCCGAAAACCGACGTGCTGAACTTTTCCCGAGACCAGGATCCGGACGGTCTTCAAACCTCCCGCCCCTCCTGGAGGATCCGGATCACTACATCCAGTTCGTTGAAGACCTCGTCGCGCAGGTCGTCCTGCCTGATGTTCGTCGCTGCGTTCACGGCCATCCCGATGATGTCTCTGCTCTTTTTCCGCTCGCCTGCCTCGTGAAGGGAGAGAGCAAGGTCGGAGAGTACATAGACCCGCCTGGAGAGCGGTCTGATGATACTCGCCTCGTCGAGACCGACGAGAAGGAGATTTTCGGCGGTCCGCCCCATCTCGGCGTCACGGAAGATGACAAAGAGCTCGAAGCAGTATCGTGCCCTCTGTGCACGGTCGGAGATGTTTTCAATGAGATATTCTATTGAGGAGGTGTCCGGATGAGTGGCATGAGCGACGATGACCTCCTGGCTTGCATCGATCAGGCGGTTGTATGCCGGGTCTGTGATCTGCTCTTCCGGGCTGACTCCGAGTTGTTCGAAGATCCGATGCCTGATCACCTCGTTTTCAATGCCCTTGATCACGGCAAGTCCTTCTCGCCGCAGGTCTTCGTCTCCTTCTGCTGCGGCGAGCATAAGATACATGTGACTGACGCCCTTCTTCACCATGGCGGCGACGACCGGGATTTCGATCTCGGTGGTGAGATGATCGGCCTCCTGAAGAAGGGCCAGGGCATCGCCTTCTTCCCCGTATTTTTCTGCGAGTGGGACGACTGAAAGGAGCATGGAGGCCCGGTCGTAGGCGAGCGGAATCTCTTCGATGCCGCCGTAGATCTGTTTCATGACCTCATGCGTTTGCCCGCCCTCGGTGAGCATTCCGAAGGCGGCGACCAGCGAGTTGACGAAGTCGGCCGGGTCGATGATCTCGTTGATGAGGGCGATGACCTCGTCGACATTCTTCTCCTGGGGTTTGATGGCATGGAGGCTGACCAGTGAGAAGACAAGGTGCTTGCGTACGACCCCGCCCATCTCGAAATCTATGAGAGGCAGGAGTGATTTTGCTTCGTTAAAGCAGGTATATGCTTCATCTGTCTCCACTTTTGCCATCAGGCCTGCGAGGTCTGAGAGTATGAGGGCCTTCTCGTATGGGAGATCCATTGCCCTGGTCCCCTCATGTACACTCCTGAGGAGGGCGCCCGCCCGTTCATGGTCATGGATCCGCAGGTAACTCTCAGAAAGAGTACACATCCCGGAATAGCGCGTATAAAGATTTGCGATATGGACGAAGAGGGCGCGCGTCAGTTCCATGACCTCGGGCGACTCTTTCGCGTATTCGAGACGCTGGAGAAGGAAGGCCATCATCTCATAGGGGTCGGTGGACGGCAGATCGTCGACATATTCCTCGAACTCGGCTGAGACGCGTGTCACCATGGCGTCCTGCTCCGCCTCGCTCCGGATCTCCAGCAGGAGCATCGCCATCGGAATGGCAAAGTAGGGGCTCCTGTTCTTCTTCAGGTACTCGGTGATGATGTCGATCCCCCGGGCAAGCCTGATCGAGTACCGCCGCTCGCTGACCGTCTCCCGGAGGATCTCGGTGGAACGCCTGAAGACCGCCATCCTGTTCTCCAGGAGGGCCTGGTCGCCGGCGATGAGGGGTTCTGCCATCATCCGGCAGCCGACCCTGATGAAGCCCTCGGTGATCCCCTCGAGAAGTTGCTGGCGGAGCGAGGGATCCTCGATCTCCCTCGCGATATCGTAGGCGTTCTCCAGGGCATGGGGTGCCATCGTATCGATCCCGTACTTCACCATCCCCCTGACGATATTGCCGGTGGTGTACAGGCCGTACTCCCGTTCAAGGAGGGGGTCGGTCCAGCCGCGCATTCTCTTGAGGAGTGTGAGGTCGCCCTGGGCGACGGCGAGATCGGCGGCCCGGTCGATGACACTGCAGAGTGCCTCGGAACGGGCTTTTTGTCCTCGGATCTCACAGGTGAGCCCGACTGCACGCTGGAGGACATCACGGTTCCGATGTACAAACCCGAAGTCGGCCATGTCGGCGACGATCCTGGCGACCGCCATGCTGGCGATGGTCGGGCTTCTGATCTGCCGGGCGATCTCGATGAGGTACGAGGGGTCGAGATGGTCGATGAACCGCCGCTCGATGAGTTGGTCGATCGCGCCGAGGAGTTGCTCGTCGCGGTGGCGGTGGAGGTTGGCGAGGGCCACGAGGGAGGAGATGTGATGGATAATCTCGTTGAGGTCTGTGTCTTTGCAGATGTGGGTGATGCTCCGCTGGATCAGGCTCTCCTTTGTGCTGGTGTCCATCCGCTCGAAGACCCTGGTCTGGACCTGGTCGACCCGGTCGCGCAGCACCCCGTTGCTCACCAGCATCACCGAGGTGTCCCAGAACTGCATGCCGATCTGGACGATCTCGCTGAACGAGGGGATCTTGGCATAGATATCGATGGCATGGGAGAACGCCCCGCGTTCCAGCAGGGTGTGGACCAGGGTCAGGTAGATGGTGAATGCCCGGTGGCCCGAGACCGCCTCTTCAACAATGGGGACGATCTCAATGATGAACCGCGCCTCGCCGGTCCGTTCGACGACGGCGATCCCGGCCTTGACAATCTCCTTGATCTGGACCTCTTCGTCGGGCCCCAGCATGGAGTTGAGCCTGAGCCCGGCCTCGAAGTAGTACGGGTCACCGAGGCGTTCGGCCGCGCCGAGCAGTTCCCCGATGATTGCCTGGAGGGTGAAGGGGTAGGTCTTCTCCACTTCTTCAAGGGTGGAGATGACTGCTCCCTTGTCATGGCCCCTCGCGATCATTTCATCGGTGAGAGATGCGGTGATCTCGGCGACCTCTTCGTTTTGCAGGTCGGAGAGTGTCCTGAGGACGGACATGATGTCGGAGATCTGGGTGCTGAGCGGTGACTTCCAGGCCTGACTGATGATGGAGGCGAAGCAGTTGGTCCGTCTGATCTTCTGTCTGATCTCGGCGGCGCTCCGCAGGGCGGTTATGATGAGGTCGAAGTCCCTCTTGATGACCCCGATCCTTCCGATCGCTTTTGTTACTTCACTCTGAAGGAGCGAGCGTTTGGAGATGTCACCGATGCCTTCGATGAGTCCGAGCGATTCGGTGAGAAGGGTGGTGTCTCTGGTTGTGATGCTCCAGACGATGTGCAGGGGAACGATATCCATCAGAATTGCGGATCTGTACTTCCTGAAACTGATCTGATGGAAGACCTCCATCCCGGCCTCGATCAGGTCGGAGTCGGCCTTGTCGACACCTGCTTCGATGAGGTTCTTGGTCACCTCAGAGAGGATCACCGACTGCGAACTCTTCCGGTCCAGTGAATTGGAGAGATCAAAGACGGCCTGAAGCCAGGTGCGGTCTTTGGTCTCGGTATAGATCTCGGCTGCATCTTTGACATATTTGAAGATTTTTTTTCGTGGAAGTTCCAGCGGCATCCTGGTCAATTCGGGGCGTTTTTCTCTGAAGGCGATCTCCAGGACGGTTGAATAGGTGGTATCCAGTAGTTCTTTTTTCTCTTTCCGCCTTGGAATCTGTGAGATATCGGTAAGTAATCCCTCGATCTCAGCCTGGTCCCCCTTCTCCACAACCAGGTGGATTCTCTTTAAAAGATCAGCATCTATTTCTGACAAGGCTCATCCTACCAGAAAATATAATCCTGCAATACTTAAAAAAGTTACCCTATGGGGACTTCAGAGATAATATTAGATAAAACAAATCAAACTTTATTTCACCTATTGCAAGGGTGAGGTACTGGGGTTGGATGAGCCATACGATGATTTGGGGCAATTATCTGATCAAAAGGATAATAATTATTTTTGAATAATTTTACTCATTCCCAAGATCAGGGGCAGCAGCCCTTACGACCTCCATGATCTCGAAAAAGAGTTTTTCACAGCCTTTTTTCTCTCCTGCTTCCACGATCACTCGCATCATGGGTTCGGTCCCTGAGGGTCGGACAAGTGCCCAGGTTCCGGGCCGGTTGATCCTGATCCCGTCCCTGCAGTCGGGTTGTTCGTCTGCATACCTTTCTTTCAGGGCGGCGATGACGGCTTCCGCCTCCTGCGTCCTTACTTTCTCCTTGATGATCGAGCGTTCGGGCAGGCTGTCGACGAGGGCCGAGAGGGGCCTGTCGCTGGCATGGAGAAGGCCCACCATCATGGCCGCGGTCATCCCGCCGTCCCGGCAGAACTGATGCTCCGGGTAGATGAGCCCTCCATTCCCTTCCCCTCCAAAGATCACGTGCTCTCCACGCTGGATGAGGCTGCGCATCTCCCTGGCCACATAGATGCTCCCCACCGGGGTGTACTCGACCGAGCAGTTGTGTCTGGCGGCGATCTCCTCGCAGAGGAGAGAGGAGGAGACGGGAGTGACGACCAGGCCCTGGTCCTTCCGGCATACAAAGTCTTCGATGAGGGCGAATTCCTGATTCTCCTCGACGTACCTCCCGGTATCGTCGACAAAGACCGCGCGGTCGGCGTCGCCGTCGTGGGCTACTCCGAAGGCGGCGCCGGTCTCCCTGACCATCTCGGAGAGGGGGGCAAGCCCTTCCAGACTGGGTTCAGGCAGCCGTCCGGGGAATCTCCCGTCCATCTGGGCGTTGATGGTGTGGACGGTGCAACCCAGACGGGCGAGGATCTTCGGCGTGGTCGCGGCGGCCGGGCCTGACCCGGGATCGACGACGACCGTCAGGCCCGCTCCGATGCCGGGGGGGAAGTGGGAGACGATGGCCTCGATGTACTCTTCCTTCAGGTCGGGCTCGCTCCGCTTTGAGCCGACGTCGTCCCATGCCGCATAGGTGAAGTTCTCGGAGAAGAGGATCTCTTCGAGTTTCAGGGTCTCTTCGTCGCCCATCTCGGTGCCGTCCGGTTCGATGATCTTGACGCCGTTGTATTCGGGGGGGTTGTGGGAGGCGGTGATCATCGCCCCGCCGTCGAAGTGATCGCGTACCAGGTACTGGAGGGCCGGGGTGGGGAGGACGCCGCAGTCGATCACCTTGCACCCGGTTGCCATCAACCCGGCCGAGACTGCGGCGGCAAGCGCCTCCCCCGAGGTCCTGGTGTCCTGTCCCACGGCGATGGTCCCTTTGCGCATGGTGCCGAGCGCCATGCCGATCCGCATCACGAGGTCCGGCGTCATCGCCTCGCCGACGATGCCCCGCACGCCGTTTGTCCCGAAGATCTGTTTCTGCACCCGTGTCTTATTTTCCATCTTCTCTCACCTCTCAATGGTTCTTGTCGTGGGCCTTGCTCTTGAGTTCATCGATCGCTCGGCTCATGGCGGCGAAGGCCTCCTGCCGGTGCTCGGCGAGGATCGCAAAATAGGTGATGTCTTCTCCGGCATAGAGTCGACCTTTCCGATGGTAAAAACGTGCGCCGATGACGCCGGGGGTCTTTTCGGCCTCAACTCTGATCGCTTCGACGATGGCATCGATCTCAGGGCCGAAGTCCATGTGCTCGGTCCGCTCGTCGCCGGTCAGTTCTCTGACGATGCCGTTGAAGGTGAGGACGGCCCCGGCCCGTTCGAGGGGGTATGAGCGTCTCAGTTCTCTGACGATCCCCTGCATCGTATAAAATTCTTCAAACGCGTCGAGGTGGTCGGGCACCTCGTCGGGTGTCGGGTTCCTGAGGACAATGTCCTCGCTCTCAAGGTCGCCGATGACGATCCTGGGGAAGGGCACGGTCTTGAACCCTTCGATAATACAGTACTCTATCCCGGCATCGCAGAGTTCGCCGAGCACGGTGGCGAGGTCGGCGGCGTCCCTGATGATCACTGCCTTCTCGTTGTCGATCCCGACCGAGAAGGCGGCGCCGGCCCCGGCATATTTGGTGGTGTCTTTCCCCTCTTCGACCGCGTACCGGTCGTGGGCGAGATGTTTGACTGCTGCAACGGTTCCGTGTTCTTTGAGGACGGGGACCAGCGCTTCGATGAAGGTGGTCTTGCCAGAGTTCGAACTGCCAACGATCTGAATTATTCTCATCTTACTCTCCCTCTTCTTCTGCGTCTTCTGGTGTGCGACTTCGTTCCCGCAGGAGTCTGGCGGACTCTCTGGAGATGCTCTTCATTACTTCGGATACCTTGTCCTCCCGTTCGATCTCGTCGTCGATATCGAGGGTGGTGCCTTCCACTTCCATCAAAAAGCGCGCCACTTCGCTCGCTTCAAAGAGGAGGTCGTCGAGTTCTTCGGGGGTGAAGAATCCGCACATCGCTCCGTACAGGAATGTCGCCCCGGCCATACTGACTTTCTTCTTGAAGGCGTTCCTTGCCTGGTTGACTGCCTGGGGGGTGTAGGGCTCGGTCATGAACGGAACAAGTTCGGGGAGGTTCGCACCGATGAAGGTCATCTCCGCGCCGCTCGTGGTCTGGAAATCCGCACAGAGTCGCGCGATGGACCATTCGCGCGCGGTAAAGTAGGTGCGTCTGCGGAGAAACTGGTTGACCCGCCGGTAGGTCGAGCCTTCGACCTTCTTGAACTTATGATATTTGCTGATATCTTTGGTGCGGTCTTCAGGATCTCCCATTTTCTGTACCGCATTGGTTTGTGGGGGGTATCAAGATTACTGGTTGATGTCCTCCGGAGGCATATTTTACATATAGCATCATACGGTTTATAGTCTGGAGAACACTTTCTCGCCGCACCCCTTCATATTATATACTTCCCGGCCTATTCTCTGTCATGGGGCCCGGAACCGCCTCTGGGTGTCCCTTCTAAACCTTCAGAATGTGGTGGAGCATCTTTGCTCAATACTCCTTTTGGACAGGTGTGGGGTGGGGGCCTTGCCTTTGCCCCCTCTGTCGGGTCTTGCCGGCGGATGTTCTGTTCTGTGTGCTCTGTTGGGTCGGGCATGAACTGGGGGCATGCCGTATGAAAACTTTTCATGGAGCAGATCCCCAAACTATCTGCCAGGATATACGCCTGGAAGATGTTTGCGAAGCACAGCGATGTTCAAGAGTTTGCTGCCGCCCTCCGCATCTTCGTCGTGGGGGGTTTGGGGGTCTCCCTCCGGCGCGAGAAAACAGTTAAGCATTCCTTAGCTTTCTAGTGGGCGGCACGTCTGATCGACATGCCTTCCCATCAAATCGCGCCGGGGGCGCTGCCCCCGGCTTCCAGGATGGCGATAGGGGCGGGAAGGCAGCGGGGAGATCATGGAAGGGGTGTTGTCGTTCTCGGCGCTCCCTTCTCGCGGGAAACTGGCGTGCGGTCGGCCCTCCGCACAAAGACCAGTACAGAGAATTTCTTCCCGGCAAAAAAATTGTATTCTGTTGGTGGCCTTTCGTTCTTGACTTGCCACCGGTCTCCCATGCATGGTGGGCGCTCCGCACCCGGGTCTGTTCTCTTCTCTGCCCTGGTTCCTTCCTCCCGCGCTCCAGGATTTATCTTCCGCGGGTTCTGTTGAATCGAGCATGAACCTCTGGTTCAAGCATACGCGATTGAACATTGTTCAAAAGATTTTCTGATCGACGTGCCTTCCCGCATGCTTGCGCCCGGAGCTCTGCCCCCGGATCCCCGGAATGAAGATGGGGCCGGGAAGGCAGGGGGCCGGTCGTTCTGAAAGTGTTTCTGTCTTCTGTGTATCAAGGTCATACGGGGGAGCGGTGTGGTCAAATCCTCAGTCTTCCCTGCAGGGCCGATCTTCGGGATCATTTTCATGGTAATCGCTCATGAAGCGAAAGCACGCCACAAGCATGCCGGATGAAAATCTTTCATGGCAGATCTTTGGGGTGATTTTCATGGTAATTTGGCATGAACTCCGGGCTCAAGCATACGCGGTTGAATATTGGTTCTGAGTAGCGTTTCGAGGTGTGGTGGGATCCTTGATCTCTCTCAACAAAGGGGGCGAGGAGGGCACCACTCAATTGCCGCCCCTCGGCTATCTTCATCGTGGGGGGTCTGGGGCAAGAGGCGGCAGGTTCAGATCGGTCTGGTGGGGCGGCCCTTCTGATCGACGTGCCTTCCCCCATCTTCACGTCTGGGGCGTTGCCCCCGGATCCCCGGGACGAAGATGGAGGCGGGAAGGCGAAGAGGCAACCATTCTGAGTGTGTTCCCGTCCTCTGCCGATCCGGCACGCAGGGACGCGGGTGTGGCCTCTCTTTCATTTGTTCTGCTCTGTTCGATCCTGTGCAATCTCCGGGGGGGTACGTCGGGGGGCAGGTTCAATTCAATGGCTTTTTGTGATGTTGGATTTCTCTGGATCTGTCGCGGGGTGTGTGGGGAGGTCTGATCGTACGGTCTGTCATCTGTGGGATCCTCCACTTGTGGATCGGTGGGTGTTGTCTGGTGGGTGCGGCAGATTTTCGCGCGCGTCCGGGAGTTGTTGTCTGTGTCGCCGATCCGGATCCCGGGTTCTGTCCCACATTTTGATTGGATGTCGGGGTTGAAATCCGGTCGATTTCCTGCGGTTTTATCGGCACATGAATGGCCCCAATATTCATGGCATGATGGATGCCCTATCTTCACAGCAAAAATGGATTTTCGGGGCGTTTATGCGGACCCTTTATATGTGGGCGGACCTCGCACCGGAGGATCGTCCATCCGGGGCTCTGTCGGTGCCGGGGATCGTACCGATCTCATTGCTTGCGTGCGGTGGTCGAGGAACTCCGTCACCTGCTGTCCTCGCACATGGTGTCCCGTGGTTGTTGCATGATGATCCGGCTATGGGGCTCTGTCGCAGAATGTATATTCTGCGACAAAATTAAATACGGTCGAAACAGAGAAAATAAATGATGGAGAAGGGTTATTTTTCTGAGTGGCTGGATAGGTTCGAAAACTACCTCCGAATGCGAAATTACTCGCCCAGGACCATCCGAAGTTATGGTGAGACGGTCCGGCACTTCGCCCACTATGTCTGGGCCTGCCGGCACACCTCTCCGGGCGAGTCGCCGCAGTGCGATGCGGAAGGCTTCACCCCGGCCTCCCTGCAGACCTCGGCCGGGGTGCCCACCTCGATGGTGACCGACTATTTCACCTGGCTTGCGGAGCAGCATGCCTATAAACCAAAAACTCTCCACCGCATGATCTCGTCGCTCTCGTCCTTCTATTCCTACCTCTATGCGCAGGGGGCGGTCGCCGCCGATCCGATGCCTGCGGTGGAGCGCCCACGGATCAAGAACCAGGAACTGAAATACCTGAAGCATAGCCAGGTGATGCGCCTCCTCCGGTCGATCGACGACGAGCGCGACCGTCTTATTGTCAGGCTGATCTACGCGACCGGCGTCCGCGTCTCCGAACTCTGCACCATCGACATCGGCGATATCGACTTTGATGAGGGCACCATCAGGGTGCGGGGCAAGGGCGACAAGATCAGGACGGTGTTCGTGGACGACGAGACGCTTGCAGAGGTCGAGGATTATATCGGAAACAAAATTGTGGGGCCGCTTTTCGTGGGTCAGCAGGGCAAGGGCCTCTCCCCGAGAACAGTCCAGCGGATCTTCCGGCGGTACGCTCCCGAGGGGATCACGCCGCACAAGATCCGGCATTCCTACGCCTCCGAACTCTACCGGCGCTCGCACAACCTCCGTGTCGTCCAGGAGAATCTTGGCCACTCCTCCATCAAGACGACCGAGATCTATCTGCACACCGATATCGACGAACGCCGGCAGGTCTACCGGGAATATTTCCCGCTCTCCAACGGCGGCGACCGTCGTCAATAAGTGGCGCTGTTCCGCGGGGCGGGGCCGGTCTGACTGCGGTTGCTCTGGCCCCGACGCCGATTTTTTCTGCTGAATTGATTGGTCGGGGCCATCCCTCGCGGGTCGACATGTGGTCTCGCCTCCATCCTTCAGAGGGAACATCCGATTTTTTGGACCCTTTTGAATTCCTTAATCGCCCCACTTTATAACAGAGCGGCGGGCAGTTACAGAGCACGTTGCCGCCCCCACACAGGGGCAAGGATGCGGTCAAACCCCGACCTGTAGAAAGCCTCACTTTTTCTAGGTTTGAGTACGATTCAAACGCCTTCCCCCATGCTCACGCCGGGGGCTCCGCCCCCGGACCTCCGGGATTGCGATAGGGCCGGGAAGGCACTATCAATGACGATGAAGAGGGTATTGCCGTCCCCTGCCCATCTTCGCGCGGGGGGACCGGGGGGCGGCGAGCCCCCCGCAGAGATAACCGTCTTGAGGAATTCTACAGAGCCAAAAAATCGTTTCATCCCGGAAAAACTTCTGCAACTGCTCGCGGTGTCGCCTGAAATTGTGTCCTGCCTACACCGCGTCGATGCCAATAAACCGTATGTTGCTATATGGGTGATCCGCCACCGATACCTTCATTCCGACGGAGGTTCACCGGTCACCGGGTGAGATCCAATGGCGGTGATTGCAGTTCTCATCGGAGAGCGGTTTGAGGACTCCGAATATACTGAACCGGTGAAAGCCTTCCGTGCCGCGGGCCACGAGGTCGTCCACCTCGGGCTGAAGGCGGGGAGCACGGTCACCGGGAAGAGGGAGGGGACGAAGGTGCGGATTGAGCGGGGGGTCGCGGATGCCGTGCCCGACGACTACGACGCCCTCCTCATCCCGGGAGGATATTCTCCCGACCATCTGCGGGCGTACGACGCGCCTGTCAGGTTTGTCAGAATATTTGTGGAGAGTAAAAAACCGGTCTTCGCCATCTGCCACGGGCCGCAACTTCTCATCACGGCGCAGGTGATCGAGGGGCGGCGGGTGACCGGGTGGCGGTCGATCGTGCAGGACATCAAGAACGCGCGGGCCGACTATGTCGACGCCGAGGTCGTCGTGGACGGAAACCTCGTCACGAGCAGACGGCCCTCAGACCTCCCGGCCTTCATCGACGCGTCGCTGAAAAAAATCGGGGTGATGATCAAACAATCTGCCTGACCGCTTCCATCAGCCAGGGGACCGCCCGGAACATCTCGATCTCATCGAAACTCGCCCAGGTCGATGCCGTGTGTCCGGGTGCGAGACTGATCTCCTTCTGTTGCGGGTGCGCCACCCAGATCTGGTGGACCTCGGTCTTCCCCTCCCATATCGATTCGCAGGAGCCGGTGCATCCGCAGATATCGAGGGCCAGTCCGGTCTCCTCCAGGACGGTGCGTACCAGGCACCCGGGAAGAGATTCTCCTTCCTTCACCGTCCCGCCAGGGAGTTCCCAGAGGCCGGGATATTTTTTCAGGTCTTCTGCACGCCGGAGAAGAAGGACTCTTCCTTCCTCGTCGGTGATGATTGCCCGCACCGAGGCGGGTGTTTCGCTCTCTGTCATCAGATCACCGCCGGAGTATTCACCGCGATCAATAAATATCTGCGGGCGGTCGCTCCCAGAGTTCCCGGCGCCGCGCCTCCAGAAGCCCGGGCCGGGCACCCATGTAGGTCGCGGCCGAAACTCCGCCGGCGTCTTCGACCCACCGCAACCCCCCGACGCCCCTGAGAATGTGGTGGTCGATGACGAGGGTCTTTGCAACTCCGGCGATGCGGGCGGCATGGGCAAGGGCGCGGTTGACCTCCTCCCAGGTAGTCGCAGAGAGGTACAGGGGCGGGCCCGAGGTGTAGACGATCGTCGGCCGCCACGCCAGGATCTTCGCGACCGCCTCAGCAGAGAGGAGCTGGGTGTCGGAGGCGTGGACAAAACACTCGTTTCCCTCTCTCACCGCGACGATCATCACCGGTCCGCTCCCCCCGCCGTGGGCGAAGGGCCCGGCGCAGGCGACGACCCCGTCGTCCTCCCCCTCGGCGGCCGGGAGGGTGCGGCCGAGGGCCCGGGCGAACGCCCGCCGCCGCGCTCGCGACTGTCCCGAATGCCCGCCCTCGCCCGGCACCAGGATCCGGCACCCTTTCGGCGGGGCGAAGGCGGCAAGGGGGATCTGGGATGGGTCGGCGTCGGCGAGGGGCATGTGGTCGCCGTGGAAGTGGGTGACGACGATGTCGGTCGCCCGCGGGAGCCATTCGAGCACCGCCTCCCTCGTCCGCTCGGCCGCCGCGGCTTCGAGGGGGTGGGGCGGGAGGCCGGAGCGTTTCGGGGCGAGGGCGACGCCGGGGTCGATGAGCACCGTCCGGTCCGCGGTCAGAACGACGGTCGCCATCGAGCGGGCACCCAGGGACTCGGCACCGAGGAAGAGGACCTGCATCGAAGTACATCCGTGGGGGATGAACGCGAATAAATAGGATTCTGTCCAATGAATAGAAGGTCGGTTCTCTGGGTGACAGGGACTGGTGCGCTCAAGAGCAGACCCCCGTAGTGTAGTGGTCAATCATGCAGGACTTTGGATCCGGCGACGGCGGTTCGAATCCGCCCGGGGGTATCGGGCTTTTCTTTTGTTGAGGATCTGGGCGGGTGCGTTGTCGCCCGGTTCGGTTGTCGTTGTCAGGAGGATCTTTGAATTTCAGGAGTGACGGCGGCGAAGATTATGAACTCAGGAATTCATAATGGGCCGATATGAACTCTGGGGTTCATGAGTAATGATCGGGCTCCGGCACTCGCGAGGAGTCATGTTTTTTTCAACATTGCCTCAACGGAGTCACTGAAGGATTTTTCATCGATGGAAATCTCTGCGAGCTGCGCGATTTGTCTTTGTAGGACTCGTTTTGGTGGACTTTGGGAACGTCGAGTTGGTTTTTGGGGAGGTTCTGATTGTGACAATAGTGGTGTTGAACCCATTCAAATTTGTGGAGGCAAGCATGAAGGTTATGATGCCCTATTAAAAAATAGTGATTATATAAGAATTTCTGGAACTTTTGAATATAATGTATCTTCTATATCCAAGATGTATATATTGTAGAGACTAATGTAATCTCTTCTTTTTCGTGTATTGTAAGCATTGATAATCGCATGTATCGTTTTTTTATAAAATATCATTGCATCATTTTCTTTTTCGAATTTTTTGATAATTTGATGGTGATCTCCATCTTTCCAGTATACGGCATATTTTGAATCAAGTCTGCCGTGTTCGATACAATTTATGTCTGGAACTTTTTTCATCAGGCCGCTCTGTTCTGATTGAACCTCTATGAATAGTTGCTCTAAGTACTTTTTGTCTAAGGTAGTTTCATCGATGATATACATATGATACATGCTATAAAATAAATTCATGTTTAGAAATATTTTTGGTTTTCAATGCACTTATGAAGATTATTATCTTAGGTAGGCTTCTCGACGCGAGAAAGCAGATTGAAATTTTCATATCATTGTTGGTCAGGCGACCTCTCTGATCGGTCTGCCTACCTCTCCCTCCTTTAACCTCGCCCCACCCCCCGCCACAATCTATATCCTCTCCCACGTCTCTCTCCCACGCGGGGGGATCGAAATCCCGGTACAAACCATTCAGCAGAGCCACACCGAGGCACTGGTGCGCCGGACCCTCGACGAGGTCTGGGAGCGAAAGCGGGCCGAGAACGGGAAGGGCAACCGCCTTGCCCGTGCGGCGGTCGAGAAGATCAACGGCCTCTTCCTCTGGGCCGGGACGCCGCTCGAACTCGGGTTCAGGGAACGCCACCCGGAAGTTTTCAAGGAATCGGTCGGGGTGCTCGCCGGGGCGGTCGGCGACCCGGCGAAATACGACCGCGTGCGGGCACTCCTCTCAGACGAGAGGTCGAAAGAGATCTTCGACTGGCTCGTCGGCTACCGCGTCGCCTACGCCCTCATCGGCAACGGGGCGCTCGAACTCCGCCCGCCGCCGATCGCACGCGACGAGTTCTGGCGACTGCAGCGGGAGACCGAACGCTACCGCTCGGGACACTATTACCGCTACGACGGGAGCACCGTCCACTCGGACGCCTACGTCTTCAACACCATCTGGCTCCAGGAACAATACCGCGTCGAAGGACTCTGCGAACCGCGGCCAGGCGACATCGTCGTCGACGCCGGGGCGTGCTGGGGGGAGACCGCGGTCTGGTTCTCCAGGTTCGTCGGCCCCTCGGGCCGGGTCCATGCCTTCGAACCGGCCGGGGCCAACCGGCGGGTGATCGAGCGGGTGGTCGAGAAGAACGATCTTACCTCATCGGTCGTCACCGTGCCCCTCGGACTCTGGGATCAGGAGACGACCCTCACCTTCTCAGGGACCGGGCGGATGTTCCGGCAGGGCGGCGGCGTAGGCGGGGCCGAGGTGCCGGTGACCACCCTGGACCGCTATGTCGAAGAGACCGGGCTTGACCGCGTCGACTTCATCAAGATGGACATCGAGGGCGCCGAACTCCCCGCCCTCGCCGGCGCGGAGAAGAGCATCAGGGAGTTCCGGCCAGACCTCGCCATCTCGGTCTACCACCGGGCAGACGACCTCACCGAAGTCCCAATCTTTCTCGCCTCCCTGGTGCCTGAGTACCGGATGTACCTCCGCCACTACACCCCCGGCCCCGACGAGAGCGTCCTCTATGCGACGGTGCGGTGACGAGCATGGAACCCGCAGATATCCCGGTCACCACCGTCATGGACGAAGAGGTCGTCTCCGTCCTCCCCGACACTCCCCTCCCCGAGGTCTTCGAGACCTTCTCCAGACTCGGCTGCACCGACCTCGTCGTCGCCGGGCCCGAGGACCACTTCCTCGGGTTCATCACCGCCCTCGACCTCCTCGCCTCCGTCGGCCCGGTGGTGGGCGTGCGGAGCAGGGAGCGGGAGCGCTGCATCGAGTGTCTTCTTAGACGGGAGACGGCGGTGGCCGCCGACATCATGACCCGCAGCCACATCTCGGTCCCGACCACCGCCACCCTCCGCCACGCGATCGAGGCGATGGAACACTACCGATACCCGGCCCTCGTCGTCGTCGACGAGCGCGGCGTCGCCGTCGGCCGCCTCGAGGCCTGCATGGTCATCTCGCACCTGCGGGTGGCCGGCCATCTCTGAGCGGCACCCGCCGGTATCCCCAGGCCATCAGGATGGGGGTGAGGAGGATCGAGACGACCACCATCACCGTGAAGGCCGAGAAGATGCTCTGGTCGATGATCCCGGCTGCGAGGGCGATCTGAGAGACGACCAGGGCGATCTCGCCCCGCGGGAAGAGCCCGATCCCCACCACCAGCGCCTCGGCACGGGTTGCCATGAAGGGTGCGGCGCCGAGGAACCCACCCGCCACCTTGCCCACGAAAGCGAGGAGGATGAGCGGGAGAACGAAGGGGGAGAGGAAGGTCTCGGGGGTCACCACCACTAGCAGCCCGATGGACGCAAAGAAGATGGTGACAAAGAACCCGAAGGCGAAATCGGCGATCCCGTCGAAGAGCGACCGGTCGCTCCTGATCTCCTCGCCCAGGATCATCCCGGCCAGGAACGCCCCGATGGAATAGTGAAGCCCGGCAAAATCGGCGAGCCAGGCCATCAGCAGGGCGGTGACGATCGCCGCCGTGTAGGTCAACTCATGGGTGCGGGCGCCCCGCGTCCTGGCAAGCGCCGCCGGTAAAACCCGCCGCCCGACCACGACACTTCCCGCGATGAAGACACTTCCCCCGACGATGGTGTACACCAGCGAGCCCTCGCTCCCCGAGGCGACGGCGGTGAGGGCGGCGAGGAGAACGATCCCGAGCACATCGTCGATGACCGCCGCCCCCACGATCGTCGCCCCCGAGGGCGTCTCCAGTTTGCGCAGGTCGATGAGGCTCCTGACCGAGATCCCGATCGAGGTGATGGAGAGAGCGATCCCGATGAAGAACCGCTCCAGAAAAGAAAAACCCATCAGCACCCCGAAGGCCCACCCGAGGGCGAACGGAAGGACGACACCGGTGAAGGCCGTCGAGACCGCCGCCTTCTCAGACGCAACAAAAGACTTCAGGCTCAGCCTGATCCCGCTGACAAAGAGGAGGGCGATGATCCCGATCTCGGAGAGAAAGACGAGCGGTTCGTCGAAGGTCACGAGCCCGAGCACCGAGGGGCCGAGGAGGATCCCGGCCGCGATCTCCCCGACCTGCGCCGGATAACCCATCCGTTCGAGGAGTTCGCCTCCGACCTTCGCGGCGACGAGGATGAGGATGACCTGGGCCAGCGGGTCCATCGCGTCAGGGGATCGCCGTACCCCCCCTTATGCCTGCCGCCGCTCTCCCTCGTCCGGGATCTTCAGGAGGGTGAACCGGATCGCCGCCCCCTCCTCGGGGGCGCCCTCGACCCGGTCGTCGGCCCGGACCGTTCCGCCGTACCGCTCCACCAACGACCTGACGATATAGAGCCCGAGCCCCTTCCCGCTCTGCTTGTTCTTCCCCTTCTTGAACCGGTTGAAGATCGTCTCCTTCATGGCGTCGGGGATGCCAGGCCCGGTGTCCTCCACCGAGACCAGCACCTCCTCGCCCCGGTCTTCCACCCTGATGCAGACCTTGCCCTCCTCTTCCATGAACTTGAGGGCGTTCCCGATGAGGTTGGAGAAGACCTCGGGAAGGAGGGCGTCGGCCCTGACCAGCACCCTCTCCCCATCATAGTTGACCCGGCCATCGGGGTGGTGGGCCACCTCCTCTCTGATCACCCTGTCCAGGTCCACCGTCCTGAGCGGGAGGGCCTCCTGGCGGATCTTCCTGATAGTCGCGACATTCTGGGTGATCCCCGAACTTCTGAGAATGCTCTGCCGGATCCGGTCGACCTCGCCTCTCTCCTTCTCGGGAAGGTTCATGAGCAGGAGCTGGGTATAGCCCAGGGAGACGGCATTGGCATTGTTGATGTCATGGGACATGATGTCCAGGTAGAGGTTTGCCTCTTCGTTTGCCTCTTTGAGTTCGGCCGTCCTCTTATCGACGATCACTTCCAGATTCTCGGAATATTGTTTCAACGCCTCTTCGGAGACCTGGGCGCGCCTGATATTCTCTTTGAGCGTTCGAACCATCGCGTTGATCGCGTTCTCCATTCTCGAAAATTCGATCCCCTTCGTGTGCCGGATCGTGTGGTCGAGATCGCCCCGTGCGATCCGGTCGATGTCCTCGACCACCTCTGAGATCGGGCGGGAGATGTGGCGGCTCCCGACATAGGTGAAGATGATGCTGAGGAGGATGGCGAGAAGGGAGATCGTCAGTTGCGAGATGAAGAGGGTGTTGAGTTTCTTCTGTATCGGAGCGGTCGTGTAGGTGAGTTCGGTCACCACGCTCATATCTGAGGCATAGTCAGGGTCACGGAGGTCGAGATAGAGGAAGTGGACCTCGCTCCTCTTCGCAGGGTCGGTGTAAACGGCGCCTTCCCGTTGTGCAAGCGCCCGTTCCACCCGTTCTTTCTCGATGACGGGCATCTGGTAACTCTTGTTCCCGATGATATTGCCCATCGAGTCAAAGAACCTGATCTCGGTCAGGTCGGGATTGAGGGTCTTGAGGTTCTCGCCGGTCTCGACATAGGAGAGATCGAGACTGCGGTCCTTGAGCAGGTCGGTGACCAGGCCGAGTTCGAAGAGGTAGCGGTGGTCCGGGGTGGGCATGTAAGCGTACTTTCTCACCTTCCTGGTGGACTGCTCGCGCACCACCCGGTCGGCCGAGAAGGTGTCCCCCTCCCGCAGGGCGGTGATATACTCGTAGAAATACGGAACCTTCTTGAAGTCCAGACCGACCTCTTTTTCGTAGGTGGAATACTCGATGACCCCCTCGGCATTGATGACATAGAGGTCCATCTCTCCACCGAGATCTTCCTTCAGTCTCCGGAGGTCCATCGCGGACGGGTCTCGCCCGGACCGTTCGTACTCCTCCAGAAAATTCTTGAAGCCATGTCTCATCTTATCGTTGAGACTGTCGTCGTACTTTTTCAGGCCGGCATCGACGAGGGCCATCCACTGGAGGATACTCTTCTCGGTCTCGTCCTGGAGGAGAAGGTTCTTCTCGACGAGTTCGTCTCTGGCCTCGATATAGGAGAGCGAGGAGAGGACGGAGATGACGACGACGATGAGGAGGATGAAGAACGTCATCAGGTACTGGTTGAAAGAGCGTTCTTTGCGACACGTCAAGGACTGAAAAGATCTCCTCATCAGAACATCAGGCTCTCTGCAGGTTCTGCCTCCGGGCCTGATCGGCGAACCTGCACTTCTGGAAGAAGGTACGATATCTGATGATAAATCTGTTCTTAAATGAAATGGGGATCCGGGGATCCTTTTTTCTGGAAAAAGAGGTCTATGGTTTGTCTGCCATCTTGCTGGAACTCTGGGAAAATGCGTTCGATCTCGGACGCATCGCCAGGTCAAGGTTTTTTGCCGAGAAACACGGCGCTTTGCAGAGAAGTTGCGTCCCGCAGGAGGTGACCAGTTCCCTGAAGCGACGCGCGCGTTCCCCGGTCCAGGCTTCCATGAATCCTTCGGAGGCGACATTCCCGAGCACCACATGCGGCATCGAGGAGCACGGGAGCACCTCTCCGTACGGCGAGACATATGCCGTCGCAAACCCTGCCCCGCAGTTCTCTCCCTCGTCAAATCTGAGTTTATGATCTTTTGCCTCTCTGGGCGTGAGCGGGAAGTCGTCGGAGGAGAGCTGGACCTCGATGCCGAAGAGTGCCCCGAGTTGCTGGAGACGCTGTGCACTCTCCAGGTCTGCGGTGTAGCCGAGCAGATCGGCGTTCTCCGGGTCGGCGGCCCGTCCCACCTCTTTGATCGCCGACGCCTTCACCTCATGCACGCCGCAGGCGGCCAGGTCGGTGAAGAGGTCTTCGAGATGCTCCTCGCTCCTGCCCGAGAGGGTGAGTCTGACCACCGTGTGGTTTCCGGTCTCGATCAGGTTGTTCACGGCGCGTAGCGCCTTCTGGTACGTTCCTTTCCCCCTCACACTGTCGTTGATCTTCTCCGCTCCTTCGAAACTGACCCGTACATCGAGGACGCCGAGCCTTGCCAGTCTGGCCGCGGCCTCCTTTGAGACAAGCAGCCCGTTGGTCGAGATCATCACGTTCATCCCGCAGGCGCGGGCATGGGCGATCAAGGGAAAGATGTGCCGGTAGATGAACGGCTCTCCACCGGTCAGGGCAACATCCAGGATGCCGGCCCGTGCGCATTCTGAGAGAAGCGTACAGGCTCGTTCGAAACTGAGTTCTCCTGAGGTGTCCGCCGTCGGCGCCGACCGTGTGATACAGTGTCGGCATGAGAGGTTGCACCGATACGTCGGGTCGTAGTACAGACGGAGCGGGGCGAGCGGATGACCTTCCGGCGGCACCCAGACCTCGTCTCCACCCGCGTCATGGGGCGGAAAGGTGTGGATGGCCCCGGACGTCCGGTCATAGTAAATCTCAGACCTCCCCACCGTTCTTTTGATCCATCGTTTCTGAACCATTTTTCCTATCCTCCTTTTTTCATGGTCGATGGTCTCAGCCCCAGGCCCGCACCAGGCGGACGGACGATATCCTGCAGCCCTGGTGCAGGTCTCCGATGGCCCTGGCCGTTGTGTCCCCCCATCTCTCCGGCAATTTTCCCTGTGCTCCGGAAAAAATGGTGGTGTTTAGACCATCATGGCAAGTGTCACGACATCGTCGTAGTCGATTTCGCCGTTGTTGTTGAAGTCGAAGAGTGCAACCAGGTTGTTCTCCTCGATCCACTGCATGTTTGCGAAGAAGGCGACGACGTCGTCATAGTCGATGATACCGTTCCCGTTGATGTCCTCGTACTTCCCGTCGCCGTTCGGGTCGGTCGGTGAATTCTCGTAACCCGGGAACGGCGGCGGCGGTGTGATGGTGATGCTGGCCGGCGTGGTCGGCGGGTCGAATGCCGCACCGCCGTCCGCGTCCATCACCCGCACTTCAACCTGAAGTTCGGCAGTCCCTGCTCCCATCCCCTCGATGGTCACCGTCCCGAGCGTCACGTTGGTGGCGCCGGCCTGGACCGTGTCGTTGAGGTCGACGGCACTCATCCATGCCGTGGAGTTCGGGAGCAGCGATGTCTCGTTGAAAAGCGCCCATTCGGGGAAGGTGATCGCGGTGATGTTTGCGGTGGCCGGGTCGCTGACTGTCAGGTTCAGGGAGTACCCGGCCAGTCCCTCGTCCGCCGAGGCGAGGACAAGGTCGAGGGTCGTGACGTTCCCGACCGGGACCGAGATGACGGACGGCCTGAACGAGAGACCGACGAGCGGTACCTCGCCGACGGTGATGTAGGCCTCTTTGACCATGGTGTCGGTCTCATTCATCTCGTCGGAGACGGTGAGGCTGACGGTGTAAGTCCCGGCATTCTCGTAGGTGTGGGCCGGGTTCTGCTCGGTCGAGTTGGTGCCGTCGCCGAAGTCCCACTCCCACGCAGTCACGTTCCCGGTCGAGAGATCGGTGAAGGTGACGGCAAGGGGTGCGTCCCCGCTGGTCATGTCGGCCTCGAACTCTGCGGTCGGTCCGACCGGCGGCGGTGCTACGCCTGAGACGTTGATGTAGTCCTCCTTGACCATGGTGTCGGTCTCATTTGCCTCGTCCGTGACGGTGAGACTGACGGTGTAGAGTCCCGCCTCCTCAAAGGTGTGGACCGGATCCTGCTCGGTTGAGTTGGTGCCGTCACCGAAGTCCCACTCCCATGCGGTCACGTTCCCGGTCGAGAGATCAGCGAAGGTGACGGCAAGGGGTGCGTCCCCGCTGGTCATGTCGGCCTCGAACTCTGCGGTCGGTCCGACCGGCGGCGGTGCTACGCCTGAGACGTTGATGTAGTCCTCCTTGACCATGGTGTCGGTCTCAATTTGTCTCGTCCGTGACGGTGAGACTGACGGTGTAGAGTCCCGCCTCCTCAAAGGTGTGGGCCGGATCCTGTTCGGTCGAGTTGGTGCCGTCACCGAAGTCCCACTCCCATGCGGTCACGTTCCCGGTCGAGAGATCGGTGAAGGTGACGTCGAGCGGTGCCTCACCCTCGGTCATGTCGGCCTCGAACTCTGCCGCAGGTCCGGGTGCCGGCCCGCCGCTCACCATGATGTAGTCCTCTTTCACCAGGGTGTCGGTCTCATTCATCTCGTCCGAGACAGTGAGGCTGACCGTGTAGATCCCGCCCTCCTCGTAGGTGTGGACCGGATCCTGCTCGGTCGAGTTGGTGCCGTCGCCGAAGTCCCACTCCCACGCGGTCACGTTCCCGGTCGAGAGATCGGTGAACGTGACGTTGAGCGGCACGACGCCGACCGTCACGTCGGCCTCGAAGTCGGCGGCAAGTCCGGCCGGCGGCATCTCACCGGTGACATTCAGTTCGCCCGGCACCACGGTGGCGTTGTACAGCGTCCCGTTGACGTCTTCGATCGCCTCAGGGGTGACATTGATCGCGCTCATCCCTTCGGCGTCACCGCGTACGGTGACGGTGCAGAGCGTGATGTTCGTCTCACCTGCGAGTTCCTCGGGATCGAATGCCTGCGCCCAGACGGTGTCTGCAGGCAATGATCCGTTCTCGGGCTCAAAGGCCCAGTCCGAGAAGTTCAGATCTACGATCTCGCCTATCTCCGGGTCGTCGATACTGATGGTGATGTTGAAACCTGCCAGCCCCTGTGGGGCCGCGTCCAGAATTACTGCAATGTCTGTGGTCTCGTTGAGCATCACCTCAGCCGATTCGGGCATGAGCATGATGGAGACTGTCTCATTCCCCTGGTCCTGTGCCAGGGCCCCCTGTGTCCCGAAGACACAGAGGATAACGATGCCGAGAAGCGGCATAATACGCTTCACGTTCATCTTTTCTTCACTCCTTCTTCTCCCTCGTTATGAATCCGAATATCAGGGCCGCTATCATGAGGACGATCAGGAAAGGCGAGGCCCCCTGGGCCGGAGTCGTCTCTTCCGGAGTCCCGGTCGCGGTGGACGGCACTTCAGACGTCGTCACGGTCTGGGTGCTCTCCTCGGTCGGCGTCGGTTGCGGCGTGGTCACGGCCGCGGCCGGCACGCTGCTGCTGCCCGAACTCCCGGAGTTCCCGGAACTTCCAGATTGAGATTCCGACGCAGACCCGATCATAAGGCCGGTCTTCACCTCGGAGATCTGATAACTCGTGCCTGTATCGTCCTGGACTCTGACCGGGGCGATCACCAGGTCGGTCGGTCCTCCCCTGATCCCTCTGAGCGTGATCGTGCCGAGGGCGACGCTTGTACCGTTCCCCTCGGCTCGATCTCCAAGGTCGACTCCCTCGATCCAGGTCGCTCCGGCCGGGACCGCCCCTCCGCGGTGGAGGGGGGCCCAGGCGGGGAACGAGACCGCCGAGATCTCGGCGCAGGCGGGGTCGGAGAGCGTGACGGTGAGGTTGTACCCGGAAAGTCCGTTCTCGGCCCCTTCCAGGGTGATGGGAATTTCAATGCTCCCTCCCACCGGCACGTTTCCAGGGTCCCCTACCCTGAGTTCGGGAGCGGCCTGGCAGGCCGCAACAAGGCCGACGATGGCGATCAGCCAGATGACATATCCAAGACCCTTCATTGTTGCACCATTCTGTAGAGCGTGTTCACGTCACTGAACCCGATCCTGCCGTTTTTGTCGAAGTCAAACACTTCGAGCGGCTGATTGTCCCTGATGAACACCAGGTTTCCGGCGTAGACGGTGACGTCCTCCATCGTGAGGACGCCGTCTCCGTCGACGTCCTCGTAGAGGCCGTCGCCGTCCGGATCGGTGGGCGGAGGATAGGTGCCCCCGTCAGGCCGCGGGAAGGGCCTGACCGGAGCGGACATCACCATGAGACGTGCAGGAGTGATCTCCAGCACGTACTCTCCTTCGCCCGGGCCGGTCACCCGGGACTCAGGGCCGGCCGCGACATCGGTCGTCCCGGCCGCATCGCCCCGCACCGTCAGGGTGCAGAGGGCGACGCCGTCGGGCTGCGAGCGCGGCGGTTGGCCGGTCGCGTTGATCCTGACCGTGTCGGCAGGCAGGGCCGTGTGCTCCTCTTCCTGTACCCATCCGGGGAACGAAACCCCGGTGATCTCCCCGACCGCCGGGTCGGAGAGGGTGGCCGTGATGCTGTACCCCAGGAGCGCGGCGGGTGTGCGGTCCATCGTCAGCCCGACCTCCGCCTCCTCCCCTGCCCGGACCTCGGCCGCGGCAGGGACAAAGAAGAGCGAGAGGTTGGTCGGCGATGCAGAGAGGGCATCGAACATCGAGAGCGCATCCGCCCTCCCATGCCCATAGACCGGATCCCATCCGGGTTCTCCCAGGTCGACGGCCGTCTCGTAGAGGGCCTCGCGCACCCCGGCAGGGGACGTGTCCCTCCTGATGCCCCACACCGTCGCGATGACCCCCGCGACCGCCGGGGCTGCTGCGCTCGTACCATAGAACTGTTTCCCGAAGCCGCCGGCACCGGTGATCTGCGTCCTGTCGAGGCCGCAGATGTCGGGTTTCGGCCGCACCTCGAGGGCGGGCCGGGTGATCGTCGCCGGCCCTTCCGAGGAGAAGATCTCGATCTCGGTCGGGTCGTCGGCCCTGACCGCCCCTACGGCGACCACGCCGGGCACCGCCGGGTGGCCGAAGACGGCGTCCCCAGGCGTGGCGGCCGGATCGTCGAAGAAACCGCCGGTCGGGATGAAAATTTCGAGCGTGTGCGGCTCACCGTCCTGGAGGGCGACCGACAGGTAGACCACACCCGGTTCGTCGCCGAAATACTCGACTGCGATCTCCTCCATCGGGACATCGTCGCCGTCCTGGACCATTGAACTGTTCGCAATCTCGACAAAACGGTTTCCTTCCTCGGTGAGCAGGAACAGGTCGTAGTCGCTCGACGCCCTCCCCCAGGGTTCGTCCCACTGGAGGAAGATCTGCAACAGCCTGCTCTGCGTTCCCTCGGCAGGAGGCTCGACCACGGCCCTGATGAGGTTGCTCCCTTCGCTGAAGAGGTGGGAACCCCGGCCGTCGTCCCTGAAGACTCCTTCGTAGTGCCCCAGGGCATCGTTCCCTGCGGCTGAGACATAGATGAGATCCTCGGTCTCCACGACGTCGTGCACGTACGAAGCGACGTACCCGTCCTCGAAGTACGGCTCGTCGAACCACCCGATGTCGTCGCAGACAATGTCGCACCCGGCCTCGACCAGGGCTGAGATCGCCGTGACAAAGGTGAGTTTGTTGGGCAGGCCGCTGTGGAAATAGAGGTCTGCTCCGGGCGCCGTGTCATGGACGACCTCGAGCATGGCCGTGCCCTCGTCTATGCCTTCGATGTCGTACAGCACCCGGACGGTGGGCGGCAGGTCGCCCGAGGCCACCGCCTCCCGCCACTGGTCGGCACTGTCCGAGACGATCCCGACCTTCATCCCTTCGCCGCCGTAACCGGTCTCGGCACGCACGGCTGCGGTTTTGAGGATCACATCGCTCTCACTTGCGATCGAGCCCGCATAGACCACCGGAGAAGTCACGCTCTCGATCCGCCTGACGTCCGTAAGGGACGCAAGATCGCAGAGCCGGTCTATCCTCACCCATGCCGCCGCGACATGGCGCTCCTCGTCCCGGTCGGTGACCCCGGCATAGGGGTCGACGACACGGGTCGACACCCCATCCTTGAGCCAGACATAGACATAGACCTGGAGCGCTCCATCGCTCGTATGGGCGGTCGAAGGTTCAGGGAGTGCAGGGACGAACTCTGCCGCGGGCCCGGCGGGCGGTGCGGCGCGCGTCGTCACGGCCGACCCGTGTTCCTGACCTGCCCGTGCGAGCCGCACGAGTTCGGTCGGGAGTTTCTCCTCTGCGGCTGAGAGTCCGGACTTGAACGTCCTGCTCTCGTTTCTCATCGAGATCGAGAGATCCGGACCTGTGTCTGCGGCCGGAGCCAGCGCGGCCCCTCCTGCAGTTTCGTCCTGAAGACCCGCGCCATGGGCCAGAGCCGGGCAGCAGAGGAGCACCATCGCTACGGCGAGCAGCGCTGGAACTCGTACAAACCCGACGGTCACAGGACCCCCCCTTTCCTTCATGACCTCTCCGTGGACTGGAAGGCAGCCTCTGGTCTCTCAGGTCTGCTGGCGGGTGATCACCTCGATGCGGCGTCTGTGCAGCCGTGTGATTCCCATGTCGGTTGAATAGGCGTTGTGCTCGGGCCTACCATCCAGTGTGCTGTATACCTGAGGAAATACTATTTAAACTTTGTCTACCCGCAGGAGGGGAGACGAAGCGGTATTTGGCCGGAAATATCGGGACAGCGAGGGACAGAGAGATTTCTCTCTCTATATGGACCTGCAGAATGTTCGGTCTTTCTGAAAAAAGTATGAGATCTGGCCGATCCCTCCTGAAGAGAGATAAGCCTTCAGATGAAGCGCGGTCTCCGGGTGAGGTTTTTCGGGGTGTAGATCGGCCTGACCGGCTTGCCGGCACACTCGTCCTGCACCGCGGCGACGAGTTCTTCCGCGGTCATCTCCTCTTTGTGCGGCTTCTTCGGCTCGGAGAGTTTCCTGACCGTGACGGTGAGTTTTCCTTCCTCCATCTCGCGGTCGCCGATGACGGCCACGTAGGGCACCCACTCGGTCCCGGCGGCACGGACCTTCTTGTTCATCGACTCGTCGCGGTCGTCGACGTCGGCCCTGACGCCGGCGGCGGTGAGTTTCCGGCAGAGTTCCTCGGCATAGGCCACATGACGCTCGGCCACCGGCACAAAGCGGACCTGGGTCGGGGAGAGCCAGGTCGGGAGGCGGGGCACTGCCTGGTAGGCGGTGTTCTCGAGCATCGCGCAGATGACGCGCTCGATCGAGCCGGTCGGGGAGCAGTGAAGGATCGGCGGGTGGACATCTTCGTTGTCGGCACGGTACGAGATCTCGAAACGCCTGGAACTCTCGACATCGATCTGTACGGTCGGGTTCTCGATCGGCCGGCCCTGCCCGTCGATCGCGGCGAGGTCGATCTTGGCGATCCAGTAGTGGACGCGGTCGGAGAGGATCTCGACGAACAGCGGGACGCCCGACTCCTTCACGATCTTCTTGACCCAGTCCTCGTGCTCGTTCCAGAAGTCCTGGGTGCAGCGGAAGGCGCCGACGAGCGGGGTCTCCAGGTCGCGACCGGTCTGCCAGCCCATCCGGAGCTGCTCCTCGAAGCATGTGAGGGCGTTGTCCATGTCCAGACAGAGGGTGTGCATGTCGGGCATCGTGAAGGCCCGCAGCCTCTTGAGCCCGATCACCTCGCCGCGCTGCTCGTGCCTGAACGAGTAGGTGGAGAGTTCGTACATCTTCATCGGGAGGGTGTTGGGGGAGATGTGCATGTCCCGCATGAAGGAGAACATCCCGAAGCAGGCGGCAAAGCGGAGCATCATGTTCCGGTTCCCGCTCTTGAAGCGGTACTGCCGCTCGCCGAACTTCGCGGCATGCTCGGAGATCGCCGGGTCGGCGAGGTCGTACATCACCGGGGTCTCGACCGGCATCCCGCCATAGTCGAGGACCAGACCCAGGACATAGTCCTCCAGAAGGTCGCGGACGAGCCTGCCTTTCGGCATCCAGCGGAGGTGACCGACATCCGAGGCGGGCTCGTAGTCGACGAGTTCCTTGGAGCGCATCAGGTCGACGTGCACCGGTTCGCCGCCTGCCGAGGTGGGCTTGCCGAGTTCTTTCCTGACGAGCGCACCGAAGGCGGTCTCGTCACAGCAGGCCTCGGCGTCCAGACGCTCACCCTCGGGGGTGAGGACGAAGAAGGTGTGGGTGACCTCTTTCTTGGCCGGTTTTGCCTCCTCGCTCCCGCCGGGCACGATGGTCCTGGAGAGTTCTGAGAGAGGGTGGCCCTTGCACGAGAGGGTGAAGGCCTTGTACCAGCCGAAGGGCGCGCGCTTCACGGTGAGACCGATGGTCTTGAGCCCTTCCTCGATCTCCTGGAGAGCCTTCCTGGCGGTCTCCGGTTTCGAGAGGTCCGCGCTCAGATGAGCGTATGGATAGACGAGCACCCGCTCGGTCTTGAGCTGCTCGGCGGTCTTTGCGATCTCCGCGACCGCCTGGCCGATGACGTCCTCGATGTCCTCTTCGTCGATTGATTCAACAGCACAGAAGGCGACGAGGGCCTCGTCGAAGGCGTCCTCAAGGACCGCGCCCTCTTCCGCGACCGGCGTCTTTTTCTGCGCCTGGTAGTCGATATGGTTAGAATGAATTAAGAGAAGCCGCATGGAATACCCCTTTTCGTTTCTGGATCTCCGTAGATATTTTTCCGTCCCTCTATTTATGCCTTCGAACACTCAGTCGCGCTCGTTCTCGTGATAGCGCGAGAGGGTCGCCTGACGCTGGCCCATGTACTTGGCGTCCTTCTTGAGATTGTACGGCTGGTCGGCCCGTTCGGTGGTGTAGAAGACGAGTTGCCCGACCGGCATCCCGGCGTACATCCTGACCGGCCGCTGGTTCACGTTGCACATCTCGAGGGTGATCGTCCCCATGAACCCGGCGTCGATCCAGCCGCCGGTCTGGTGGAGTTCGATCCCGAGGCGAGCAATGGAACTCTTGCCCTCGATGCTTGCGACCACGTTGTCGGGGAGGGTGATCGCTTCGAGGGTCTCGGCAAGGATGAAGGCGCCGGGCTGCATGACAATCGACTCCGCGTGTTTTTCCTGAACCCGCGCGGTGACGCTCTCCTTCTCGTAGGGATCGATGACGTCGTCTCCGGGTTCGTACCAGACAAAATGGTCCCCGAGCCTGATGTCCAGGGAGTTGGGCTGGATGAGGGTGGGGTCATAGGGGTCGATCCCGATCTGCCCCCGTCTGATCCGGTCCTCGATCTGCCAGTCGACAAGAATCATTGGGTAGAGTTTTTGCGCTCAGGGAGAATTAAGATGTTCCTCGGGCATGTCATGCTCGATGTGCCACTCGGCCCGACGGAGGATGCCGTGGAGGGTCGAGACCTCCCGCGTCGTCAGCGCCGTCCGTCCGAGGATCCGGCGGAGCATCAGCAGGGTGTTCTCCCGTTTGTGGTCCGGGTGGTCGATCTGCGCCAGAAACGTCCCGAAATGGCCGATGAGCGCCTCGCGCTCCGTCTTCCCGGCGATCCGGTAGGTGCCGCGGGGGAGGTGGGCGAGTTCATAGCAGACGATGGCCACCGCATGGGAGAGGTTCATGATCGGGTATATCTCGGAGGTCGGGATGGTGCAGATGAGGTCGCAGCGCGAGACCTCCTCGTTGTTCAGTCCCCAGTTCTCCCGACCAAAGATTATGCTCACCCGCCCGTCGACCTTGCCGACGATCTCGCGCAGTTCGCCGGGGGTGTAGTAAGGCATCCGCATCGAGGTGCAGACCGACTTGGAGAGTTCGCCGGTCGTGGCCACGACCAGGTCGCTCTCGGCGAAGACCTCGTCCAGACTCTTTCGTTCGGCGTTTTCCAGGACGTCGAGTGCGTGCGAGGAGCGGGCGACGGCGTCGTTCCCGATCTCGCAGGGGTCGACGAGGACGAGGCGGGTGAACCCGAAGTTCTTCATCACCCGCGCCGCAAAACCGACGTTCCCTTCGTACAGGGGTTGGACCAGAACGATCTCGACCTCAGGCATGGGTCACCCCTACTGAACGGCCTTCACCGTCGCCTTCAGGGTATCGACGCCCTTCTCGTAGACGGCGTTGCCGATGACGATGGTGTCGGCATACTGCCCCATCTCCGCGGCCCGCTCGGCCGAGTTGATCCCGCCGCCATAGTAGAGGACGGCGTCTTCGACCGTCTCGGAGACCGCCCGCACGATCGCCGGGTCGCCGTAGGTGCCCGAGTATTCGATGTACACGATCGGGAAATGGAAGTAGCGCTCCGCGCAGCCGGCATAGGCCGCCACCTCTGCAGGGGAGAGATCGCAGACCGCCCTGGTCACCCGCCCGACGGAGGAGGCCGGGTTGAGGACGATGTAGGCCTCGGGCACGACCTTCTCCCAGGGGATCGCGGGGTCGTTGAGGAACCACTGCTGGTGTTTGCCGACGACCCACCTGGCGTCCGGGGTGTTGAGGACGCTGGGGACAAAGAGCATATCGACGCCGTCGAAGACCGCGCCCGAGGGGTCGGCGGGTTCGACGACGAGGGGGACACCGTAACCCTGCACCTGCTCGCGGAGTTCGGCGAGGTTCTCGCGGGTCACGTTGAGGGTGCCCGAGAGGAGGATGGCGTCGGTCCCTGAGGTCGCCACCTCATCGACGATCGCCTGGTCGAGGTGTTTGTCCGGATCGAGTTTGGTTACGTGTCTCCAGTTTTTCCAGTCCATCTGCATGCCGTTCACGTCTTACTTCTTTGTTTTGCGTTCTGTCGATATAGATGCCACGTAGGCCCGGATCTTCTCGACGGCGATCCCCGACTTTGCGGCGGCCTCTTTGGGGTCGGCGGCGGCGAGGGAGGCGGCGTCGGTGATCCCGGCGAGGTAGAGTCTCTCGATCGTCGCCTCGCCGATGCCCGACACCTGGAGAAGTTCCTTCTTCCCGCTTTCGAGTTTCTTCTGGGTGATCTTCTCAGGGGGCTCACGGCCGAGCGCTTCGCAGGCGGTCTGGGCGTGCTTCCAGACCGTCTCCACCCGCACCCCGCTGACCGCGCTGATGTAGGCCGGGTGGAGAGCGGCAAAGTCCTCGGGGCCCGAGATCCCGGCGGCGACATACTTCTTGACGCTGACCGCCGGCAGACCGGCCTCTTTCAGCCGTTTTTCGCTGTTGACCTCCCGCGCCCTGGTCAGGAGGTGTTCGGTCTCCTCGTCGGAGAGCCCGGCTTTTTTCAGGAGTCCGGGTTTCGCCCCGCCGAGGCTCTGGATGTCGTCGATGCCTGCTTCGATCAACTGCTTTGCGATCTTCGCATGGCTCCGTCGGCGGCGCGGCGGAACCTCGGCGCGGATGAACTTCTTCATCTCCGAACGTCGGCGGAGGAGGTCGAGGACGTCGTTCGCCTCGGCGACCAGGGTTGCCGCTGTCTTTGTCCCGATCCCGAGCCGTCCGGCCAGGTCTTCGGGGGTCATCCTGGCGATCTCGGGCACGGTGTAGATGTGGCGGGCCTGGAGTTCGGCGAGGAGACCGGGGCTCATCGAGGGCATCATGCGCAACGTCTCCGCATTGGACTCGATATGCGAGCAGAGGGGACAGCCGATGTCCCAGGGGCGCGCCCCCTTCCTGATCAGCCTGACATGGCTGAGGCCATGCTCTTCGCAGACCTTCTCGACGCGGATGGCCTTGCCCCACATGACGCCGGGGAGGCTGATGTTGAAGGTGCACTCAGGGTACCCCGAGCAACCGATGAACTGCGAGGCCCCGTGGGCCTGGCGGAGCTGGAGGTCTTTGCCGCAGACCGGACAGGGGCCGATGGTACGCTCCGCGACCGTCCGGTCGATGATGCCTTCCCCGATCTGATCCTCGTGTGCTTCGAGCCCTTCGAAGACCGAGTGGAGCATCCCTCTGGACTCGTTGACGACATCTTCCCCGCTCTTTTTGCGCTCCTTGATCAACTGCATGTGGGCTTCGAGCGTCCGGGTCATGTCAGGCCTGGTGATGGTGTCGGCATGGGCTTCCAGCGACTCGATCACCGCCCGGCCCACCAGGGTGGGGCGCAGGGGGCCGTCCTGCACGTACCGCCGGGAGATGAGTTTCTGGATCACCTCGTGGCGGGTGCTCTTCGTGCCGAGGCCGAGTTCTTCCATTGTCTGGATGAGCCGGCTCTGGGTGTAGCGCGGTGGGGGCTGGGTCTCCTTCTCTTCGAGGTCGACCGAGAGGATGGGGAGACGTTCGCCGACCGTGCAGACCGGAATGATCCGCTCGGCCGCCCTGCTGTATGGGTAGACCCGCCGCCACCCCTCCTCTTTCAGCCGTCCGCCGGTGGCGGTGTACGGCTCGCCGCCGGCGTCGAAGTTCACCTTCATGGTGGCCCACTCGGCGTCGGGGGAGAGGGTGGCAAGGAACCTTCTTACCACGAGTTCGTAGAGTTTCCACCGGTCTTCGCCGAGTTGTTCCCTTGTCGCCGGGCCGGTCGGGTGGATTGGCGGGTGGTCGGTGCTCGACTTCTTGCCCCGCGTCGGTGTCGGCCGCCGGTGTTTCTCGACCCACCGCGTCTCGTTGGCGAAGGCCGTTTTCGTGAGCATCCCGAGCACCTCGTCAAGGTCGAGGGTGGCCGGGTAGACGGTGTTGTCGGTCCTCGGGTACGAGATGAACCCGTTCATGTACAGGTCTTCGGCGATCCGCATCGCGTTCGCCGCGGAGATCCCGACTCTTCCGGCGGCGACCAGGAGAGCGGTCGTATCGAAGGGCGTCGGGGCCCGGTCGTGTTTGACCCCCTCTTTCACCTCGGTGACGGTGAGCGGATCTTTTGTCCGCTCCTTTGCTCCGAATGCCTCGTCGCGGTCGGTGAACCGCCCGGCGGTGTGACGGAGTTCGAGGGGTGTGTGGTCCTTCTCGGTCTGGAGGGTGAGCATCCAGTACGGCTCGGGGACGAACCGCTCGATCTCTCTCTCCCGGTCGACGATCATCGCGAGCGTCGGGCTCTGGACCCGGCCGACCGAGAGGATATTTGCTCCCCCTCGTCTGGCGGCGATGGAGATGAACCTGGTGAGGGAGGCGCCCCAGACCAGGTCGATGATCTGGCGCGACTCGCCCGCGGCGGCCAGGGCAAAGTCGAGTTCGGTCGGTTCGGCAAAGGCCCGCCTGATCTCCTGCGGGGTGATGGCCGAGAACCTGGCCCTCAGGATCGGCACCCTCGGGTTGACCGCCTGCACCAGTTCCAGGGCCTCTTTGCCGATCAGTTCGCCCTCGGCATCGAAATCGGTGGCGATGATGACCTGGTCGGCTTTCTTCGCCATTTTCTGGAGGAGAGCGACGATCTTCTTCTCGGTCGGACGTTTGACGGTGCCGGCGTCGATGAGGCTCCGCGGCGGCCGTTCTGCAGAGCGCCAGTTGGTATAGCCAGGTTCGAAGTCGACCTCGACGACGTGCCCCTTCAGCCCCACGACAGTGGTGTCGCCAAAGGAGTAGGTGTCGACACCTCCCTCCTTCTTCGTGGCGACTCTCTGGTCTTCCGCCAGGATGGCGGCGACCCGCCGCGCCGAGATGTTCTTCTCTGCGACGATGAGGCGCACGGTCTATGACCCCTCCTCAGTGGAGATACGGGCGGCGATCATAGGAGTGATCTCTCTGGGGTCGGCCTTGCCCCTGGTCTTTTTCATCACCTGTCCGAGCAGGAAGTTGAGGGCGGAGGCTTTCCCGGCTCTATAGTCGGCGACCGCCTGTTCGTTCTCGGCGATCACCTCGTCGACGACGGCGGCGAAGGCCGAGGCGTCGCCCTTGCCCAGGTTCTGCTCTTGAACGTACGCGGAGGGCATCGCCGGGCTCCGGCCTTCGAGGACGGCGTCGAGGAGTTTTCTGAGCACATCGACGGCGACGCGGTCGGTGACCTCGCCGGCGCCGGCGAGGTTGACCAGGTCGGCGAAGTGGTCGAGGGGCACCGTCGTGACCGGCATGTCCCGGTAGTTCAGTTCGCCCTGGAGCGTGTCCGCGGTCCAGGTGGCCGCGAGCACCGGCTCGGCCTTTGCGGCCAGGGCCTCGTAGAACTCGGCGAGACGGAGGTCGCCGGTGAGCGTCCTCGCGTGGTTGAGGGAGAGACCGTACTGGCTCATGAACCGGTCGCGCCGTGCGTCGGGGAGTTCGGGAAGGGCGATTTTGGCCACCCAGTCCTGCACCCGCAGGGGGCGGAGGTCGGGTTCGGGGAAGTAACGGTAGTCGGTCTCGGTCTCCTTGGACCTGGCCGAGGTGGTGATCCCGCGGCCTTCCTGGAAGTGGCGGGTCTCGCGTTCGACCTGGGCGCCGCGGCGGATGAGGCTCTTCTGTCTGGTGATCTCGAAAGTGAGCGCCTTCTCCACGCCCTTGTATGAGGTGATGTTCTTCACCTCGACCCGCTCGGAGCCTTTGATGGAGATGTTGGCGTCCACACGGAGGGCACCCTCGCGTTCGCCGTCGAAGATGCCGAGGTACTCCAGGGTGGCCCTGAGTTTGTTGAGGAACCGCCGCGCCTCCTTTGGCGAGCGGAGATCGGGCTCGGTGACGATCTCGATGAGCGGGATCCCGCTCCGGTTGTAGTCGACCAGGGTGTACCTGGCCCTGCCGACCCCGCCCATGTGCACGAGTTTGCCGGGGTCTTCTTCGAGGTGGATCCTGGTGATCCTGATCTTCTTCTCCTTGCCCTCGTCGTCCTCGATCTCAAGGATGCCTCGCTCGGCAAGCGGCCGGTCGTACATCGTGATCTGGTAGCCCTTCGGGAGGTCGGGGTAGAAGTAGTTCTTCCTGGCAAACTCCGACTCTTCGAGGACTTCGAGGTTGAGGGCCTTGGCGACCCTGAGGGCGTACTCGACGGCCTTTTTGTTGACCATCGGCATCGCGCCCGGCAGACCGATGCAGACCGGGCAGACGTGGGTGTTCGGGCCGTCCTCTTTGTAGTCGGTCGAACATCCGCAGAAGAGTTTGGTCTGCGTGTTCAACTGACAGTGGATCTCGAGCCCGATGATGACGTCGGTGTGCTGCGTGCTCATGCCCGCACCTCCTCGAAGGCGGCGGCGGCATCGATGATCCGCTCCTCCCCGAAGTGTGGGCCGATGAGTTGCAGTCCGACCGGGAGGTTGTCGACGGTGCCGCAGGGCACCGAGATCGCCGGCACGCCCGCGAGGTTGGCCGGGACGGTGAGGATGTCGGCGAGGTACATCGAGAGCGGGTCGCTCTTCTCGCCGAGTCTGAAGGCGGTCGTCGGCATCGTCGGGCCGGCGACGATGTCGACGTCGGCGAAGAGGCGGGCGAAATCTTCTCTCACGTTCTTCCTGGCCGCCTGGGCCTTGCCGTAGTATTTGCCGTAGTACCCGGCGGAGAGGGCGAAGGCCCCGAGCATGATCCGCCGGCGGACCTCGGCGCCGAAGTGCTCTTTGCGGTGGTCCTGGTAGGCGTCGTGCCAGGAGCGGATGGTGTCCGCACCCGGCCCGTACCTGACGCCGTCGAAACGGGCCAGGTTCGAGGAGGCCTCGCAGGTGCAGGTGACGTAGTACGCGGCGAGGGCGTACTGCATGCTCGGCATCGTGCACTCGACAACCTCGGCGCCGAGTTCGGTGAACCTCTCGATGGCCGCCCGCACCTGTGCGGCGACGGCGGGGTCGACGCCCTTCCCGAAGAACTCGGCCGGGACGCCGATCCGCAGGCCCTTCACCTCGGGGGTGGGGGTGTGGTCGTACGGGCGGTCCAGGGAAGTGGCGTCGCGGGGGTCGTGCCCGGCGATGGCCGAGAAGAGTCGTGAGACGTCCCTGACGGTCCGCCCCATCGGCCCGACGCCTTCGAGCGAGTTGGCGTAGGCGATGAGCCCGTACCGGGAGGTCCGGCCGTAGGTGGGTTTGAGCCCGACGATCCCGCAGAAGGCGGCCGGGCACCGGATCGAGCCGCCGGTGTCGGTGCCGAGGGCCATGTCGACGAGACCGCCGGCGATGGCCGCGGCGCTCCCGCCCGACGAGCCGCCCGGCACTCTGCTCATGTCGACCGGGTTGGTGGTCGGGCCGTAGGCGCTCGACTCGGTGGTGGTCCCCATCCCGAACTCGTCCATGTTGGTCTTGCCGACGATGGCGGCCCCGGCCTCCCTGAGGAGGGTGACGACGTGGGCGTCGTATGGCGGGACATAGCCCTTGAGGATGGCGGAGCCGCAGGTGGTCTGGGTCCCGGCGGTGGAGATGTTGTCCTTGACGGCGATCCTGACCCCGGCGAGGGGTCCGTCGTCCTGGTGTTCAACATTTCGGCAGACGGTGACGAAGGCGTTCCAGCGGTCTTCTGCGTCGAAGGTGACGATTCCCATCTAGAGCACCACCCGCGGGGCCTTGATGTAACCGTCTTCCGACTCGCCGGCGATCTTCAGGATGTCGTCGAGGGGGAGGGAGGCGACGACTTCGTCGTCTCTGAAGACGTTGGTCGTCCCGGCCTCTGGTCTTTCACCGGCCTCCACCTGGTCGAGGAGGTCGAAATAGTCCAGGATTGCGTTGAACTGCCCGGTGAATTCGGCGAGTTCTTCGCTGGATATCCCGATATCTGCGAGTATTGCGATATGTGCTACCTCAGTTTCAGAAACCATGCATGTCCCTACCCATGTCAGATAAGTACCCTTGTACCGACTTTTTATAACCGTTATGATACGGCCAGCAGTCGGATTTATTTTTTGTACAGGGGAAAACAAATACGTTTCAGCCGATATTTCCCTTTTCCTCTGAAGGTTGAATCTCGCATGGTAATAAAAGTGCCCGATATGCGAAGGGCATTGACGGTGCTGCACGAACTGAAGAAACAGGTGGATTTGATGACTTTATGAGAATCTTTCAGACTGATCTCTCTGCAGTGGGCGGGTCGTCGCCAGGTTGCCCCCGCGCAAAAGAGGGGGCCTGTGAGATCGGCACCCGGCATCGTCGCTCCCGTTGTCATCATTGTGTTCTGTGGGAGGTCCGGGGATATCCCCGCGTGAGGGAACGAGCGACGGAGATCCTGACGTGAAAATCTTGTGAAACAATAATTCAGTCAATTATTTCTCTCATGAGAGAAGAGTGGGGTGAGGTAGATGCCACACGCCGCCGCCCCGCTACATCTATCGCAGCGGCCGAGATCGGTGCGCACCCGCGTGAAATCCCGGCAACGTCTCTTGCAGCAAACCCTTCCGTTTTGCAGTCGTTTGCGGCAGTTCGCGGGAGGCGACGTCACACAACGGGCGGCGCGGTGGAGGTTGATCCGATTTTTCTCTGCCAGACGTCGAGATCACCGGATCAGTTACAACATTTCGGGTTTCGCACACACACCCACCCGCAGACCCATGAGTATCCGGGCTACCGGGTGGGTGTGGGTTTTGCCGTAATATAGTACTAAGAGAGAGACGCGTCTCTCTATCTATACTAGTACTGTCAGTTTCAACGTCGTCCCTCGCCGTTTGATCCTCGCGGCAACCGCTGCAATCCTGTGGTAAACCTGCTGCAATGTTGCAAGAGTCGGCGGGGCCGGGACCGTCGTCCCGGTCCTGTCCCCCGGTGCGATAGATGGGGAAGGCCATCCCCATCGAAAAATGTGTCCTTGCCGTCTCGCGCCGGGGGGAGACTCCCGTACTCCCCACGTCGAGGATTGGCGGAGGACGGCAGACCCCTCTTCAGGTGCATCGATGGAGCCTTCCCGTCCTATCTTCTTCCCGGGGGTTCCGGGGGCAGCGCCCCCGGCACCGATGTTTTGGAAGGCATGATGATCAGGCGTGCCGCCCCAACCGCAGCATCTTCCCCGCCGTCTCGCACCGGGGGGAGACACCCCGGACCCCCGACGGATCGAAGATAGGGGGGGCGGCGATTGCGTGAGGTGCCCATCGATTCTTCTGTCTTGAAAAGAAAGCGATCAAGCGGTGAGAAATTTTCATCCCGTATGCTTGAACCCGGGGTTCATGCCCGATTCTACAGAGCCGAAACTCCGTTCAATTCAGCGTTCCTCTTCGCCCAGCATTTGCAGGTAGTCGGCAACACGGCGACAACCCTGGCGACGTGCGAGTTTCTGGATCGTCTTCCAGATCCCGCTGCCGTACTGCATCGCTTTCTTCTCCGCCGCGGCGAATTCGAGAGGAATGTGCCGTTCCGCGACCGTTCTCAGGGGTCGTTTGCGCACGCCCCCCTCGATGAGGGAGGCCGCGGGGATGGCGCGGGCCGCCGCCGCCACGCGCAGGTCGAGGTACGGGGGCGAGAATGCAGTACCATAAGAGGAGGCCACCGCCCGGTCCCTGGCCACCTGGCGGGGAAGGTCGAGACGGTCGCGTTCGAGTTCTGCGGCGAGATCAGGGCTTTTGAGGTACCGTGCATACCCGCCGAAGAGTTCGTCGGCGCCCTGGCCGGTGAGCATCCAGGGGTAGCCGCGGTCCCGCGCCCACCTTGCGACGAAGATCTCGGTCGCGGCGATGGAGGCGTCGACGGGGTTTGGGGTGCCGAGGAGAGCGACGGCCTCGCGGAGCGCTTCTTCGACCTCGGGCACGGTGACGGTCACGGCGTCGCACTCGATCCCGCAGGCCGCGGCGAGGGCGAGGGCCAGGCGGCGGTCGTGGGAGTCTTCGAGCCCGACGACGACGGCCGGCCTTTGCGCAAGGGCGGCGACGAGTGCGGAGTCCACCCCACCGGAGAGGGCGACGGCGGTGTCGTCGGTCGCCCTGAGTTCGACGGCGGTGAGGATTGCGGCCTCCAGGTCGCCTGCCGGGTGGGCCGGGTCGACTTCGCCGACGACCTCGCCATAGCGGGTGAGCGTGCCGGCCGGCGAGGGGCCGTCCCTGATCCCGAAGCGGTCCCGCGCCGTCCACTCGCCGTACCTCAGGAAAAACTCCCCGCCAAAGAGGGTGGGGGCGAGAGGGTCGGCGCCGAAGGCCGCCTGCACCTCCTCTTTAGAGAGGCGGCGGCCGTCCATCTCCACCCATCCGTCGAGGTAAAATTCGACCCTGCCGTCCGCTCCTGTGCTGCTCATTGTGGGTAGGTTTGGTGCCGACCGATATGATACTCCCGCATGGGGAACGCGAGTGGAAGTGGGGTATAAGTCGGACACACATCCGGATCCGCCGGCGGGAACGCCTGTGAGATCCTCGGACGAGTCTTTGAATCCCAATTTATCTATTGGAATCTATATGCTGTGGCCAAATCTGTTCGGAGTTTTATTAATCCACATTTTTGAATGCTGAATAAATCGACAATAGCATATATGATATCTTGATTATATCTACTCGATAACCTTTCCTACAGTTTTCAGGAGGGAAACGACACGAAAAACCGACAATTATTCAGACAATTCTCAGAAAGCATAAATCGTACCACACTCGTCCATTTCCTGGGCATACTCCTGCTCGCCCTCGCGCTCGCCTCCCCGCCGGCGGCGGCGGTCGAGTGGACGGTCGGGAGCGAGGGCTGCAACTTCACCACCATCGGCACGGCGCTCTCGAACACCTCAGTGACGGCCGGCGACGTCATCCTCATACGCCCCGGTACCTATGACGAGAGCGTGACGGTGAACAAACGCCTCACCCTCAAGGGCGAGGCGGGCGCGACGGTGAACGGCGGGATCACGATCATCGCCGACGGTGCAACAATCGAGGGCCTCGCCGTGAACGGGGCTGCGGGTTCCAGGACCATCGATGTCAACTGGGTCGCCGACGCCGTGGTGCGGGGGTGCACGGTCTCCGGCAGCAGGACCGGGATCTATATCGAATCGGCGCCGAACTGCACCGTGGAGGGGTGCACACTGGACGACACTATTACATACATTGGCATCGACCTCTTCGGGTCAGGCCAGTGCCGGATCCTGGACAACCAGTTGAGCGGGAGCGGATCTATCGGGATCACACTCGTGGATTGCCCCGACTGCATCATCTCCGGGAACACCGTCCAGGACAGTGATTTTGCAGGCATTAAACTCCAGAGCGGGTGCCAGGGCTCTGTGATCGTCGCCAACACCCTCTCCAACACCCCCAGTGGTATCGAGGTCACGGGTTGCACCGGCCAGACCACCGTCCTGAGAGACAACACCATCGTAGGAGCCAGAGACGAGGGAGTCTTCCTGGTGGATACGGACTCTCTCATCGTCGAGAATATCACGGTGAGGGGCGGGGGCTATGGGGTCCGCCTCTCCTCTGTCGATACTATCACGCTCGCCAACAGCACCATCACCGGAACTGGTACCGGACTTTATGTCGAGAGTACCACAACAGACTCTCTCATCGCAAACAACCTCTTCAACAACACGGAAAACATCAAGGTCGAGGCCGAAATCACCATGACCGGCACCCGGTGGAACACGACGAAGACCGCCGGTGAAAACATCCGCGGCGGTTCTTTCCTCGGCGGCAACCTCTGGCTGACGCCTGAAGGCAAGGGATTCTCCCAGACCCGTGCCGACCTCGACCTCGACGGGATCTGCGACGAGGGGTATGCGATCACGGACACCGCTGGAGAAGTCGTCGGCACTGATTTCTTCCCACTCCAGAATGGCGGGCCGTCGGCGAACTTCACCGTCACTTCCCCGGTTTTCATGCCCGGCGTGCCGGTCTCCTTCAACGACACTTCCGTGGGCGACCCCACTTCGTGGTCGTGGACGTTCGGCGACGAGACGCTGACCGCCAGGAACGTCACCCGCACCTACGATACCGCGGGTACCTACCTGGCGAACCTCACCGTCTCCAACACCCTCGGCACGAACACCACGACCCGCACCTTCACCATCGAGCCCTTCAGCATCCAGGCGGCGGTCGACGCTGCCGCCCCTGGAGATATCGTCCTCGTCCCGGCCGGCACCTATGACGAGGACGTGACCGTGGACAAGAACATCACCCTCAGGGGGAGCGAGGGTGCTGTGGTGAACGGCAAAATCTCCCTCACGAATACCGCGACCGGTGCGACCGTCGAGCACCTCGCCGTGAATGGGGTCGCAGGTTTCTCGACCATCACGGTCAATGCCGACGATGCCGTCGTACGTGAATGCACTATCTCTGGGGGGCAAAAAGGGATAGATCTCTATTCTGCGGAGAACTGCACCGTGGAGGGGTGTAGCGTGGGTGGCGCCACCGACGGCATCTCTCTCTACTCCATGGGTCAGTCCAGGATCCTGGACAACCAGGTGACCGGGTGTGGATGTTTCGGGATTGTACTCATACGGGATTGCCCGGAGTGTATCATCTCAGGAAACTCTGTCCAGAATTGTAATAGTTCAGGCATTCAACTCCAGTCCGGGTGCCAGGGTTCTGTGGTTGAGTCCAACACCTGTTCTCACAATAACAATGGTATCACGGTCACCGGGTGCGCCGGCACGACCACTGTCCTGAGAGACAACACCATCATTGAAGACCGAAACATTGCAGTCAACCTGCAGAGCGGAGACTCCGTCATCGTCGAGAATGTCACGGCGAAGGACGGGAACTACGGTGTCTCCCTCATCGATGTCGAGAATATCACCATCACCAACAGCGCCTTCACCGGGTTCACCAGATATGGGCTGTATGTCCCCATTGGCTCTTCCGCGCCGCACTCGCTCATCGCAAACAACCTCTTCAACAACAGCGAGAACTTCTATCTCTCGTCCAGCGCCGATCTCTCCACCATCCGCTGGAACACCACAAAGACCGAGGGCACAAACATCCGCGGCGGTTCTTTCCTCGGCGGCAACCTCTGGCTGACGCCTGCGGGCACCGGGTTCTCAGAGACCCATGCCGACTTCGACCTCGACGGGATCTGCGATGAAGGATATGCGATCACCGATGATAACGGGGACGTCGCCGGCACCGACTTCTTCCCGCTCCAGAACGGCGGGCCGTCGGCGAACTTCAGCGTCACGTCGTCGGGCATGATGGTCGGCATGCCGGTCTTCTTCAACGACACTTCTGTGGGCGCTCCCACTTCGTGGTCATGGACGTTTGACGGGCAGACAGAGACCACCCAGAACGTCACCCGCACCTACGATGTCGTGGGCACCTACCAGGCGACCCTGACGGTGAAGAACGAGTTCGGGACGAACACCACGAGCCGCACGCTCGATGTCGTACCGTACACAATCCAGGGGGCGGTGAACGCCGCCTCCGAGGGCGACGTCGTCCTCGTCCCGTCCGGCACCTATGACGAGGACGTGACCGTGGACAAAACCCTCACCCTCATGGGGAGCGAGGGTGCGGTCCTCAACGGCAGCATCACGATCACCGCCGACGGTGCGACGGTCGAGAACCTCGCCGTGAATGGGGTCGTCGGTTCCACGGTCATCACGGTCAATGCCGCCGACGCCGTGGTGCGGGGGTGCACCATATGGGACGGCGGTGACGGGGTCCGTATCACCTCTGCACCGAACTGCACCGTGGAGGGGTGCACGCTGGGCGGCACTCTCACCGGCAACGGCATCTACCTATATTCCGCAGGCCAGTCCCGGATCCTGGCCAACCAGATGACCGGATGTGGGGGTTTCGGGATTATTCTCTATTCAAGTTGCCCTGGTTGTTTCATCTCAGGGAACACTGTCCAGGACTGCAAGGAAAGAGGCATTCAACTTCAGTCCGGATGCCAGGGCTCTGTGGTCATCTCAAACACCTGTTCGGGCAATAATGGCGGTTTGAAAGTCTCTGGGTGCAAGGGGCAGACGACGATCCTGAGAGACAACACTCTTCTAGAGAATAACTACTATGGAGTCAGCCTGGAGAAGGCGGATTCCGTCATCGTCGAAAACGTCACGGTGAAGGACGGGACGTCCGGTATTTTCCTCACCAATGTCGAGAATATCACGCTCACCAACAGCACCTTCACCGGGCTCACCAGTTGTGGACTGTCTGTTTACCCCCGTTATTCCGCGACGAACTCTCTCATCGCGAACAACCTCTTCAACAATACCTGGAATGTCTATATCCCGGATACCTCAGACCTGACCGGCACCCGCTGGAACACCACAAAGACCTTCGGGAAAAATATCCGCGGCGGCCCCTTCCTTGGCGGCAACCTCTGGCTGACGCCTGACGGCACCGGGTTCTCAGAGACCCACGAAGACCGCAACGGCGACGGGATCTGCGACGAGGGCTACGACCTCGGCAACGGCTGCATCGACTCCCTCCCGCTCCACACCTGCCTCCCGACCGCGGACTTCATCTTCGCACCCACCGGGGGCAGCACCCCGCTCGAAGTGCAGTTCACCCAAACCTGCTCTGGGGTCAACCCCCGTCTCTATCACTGGGACTTCGGGGACAACACTCCCGCGGTCGAGTTTGTCCATCCCTCCCACACCTTCACGACCAACGGCACCCACCAGGTGAGCCTGACGGTCGAAAACGCCTTCGGAAGCAGCACGACGACAAAGACGGTCACCGCCCTCGAACCGCCGACGGCGAACTTCACCGTGACGCCAGCGGGTGGGAAGGCTCCTCTCACGGTGGTGTGTACCGATACATCGACTGGCTGCGTCTTCGCCCGCCTCTGGGACTTTGGTGACGGCACCACTTCGACCGAGCCCACCCCCACCCATGTCTACGCAAAGGCCGGAACCTACACCGTATCCCTGAATGTCAGCAACCCGTACGCCTCTGACATGATGGTCCAGGAGAAGTGCATCACAGTGGAGGCGCCAGCCAGGAGCGGCGGTGGTGGGGGTGGGCGCTCGCCCGCGTCGGCCGGTGCGGCAAGTCATATCCCTGCCGGCGGCCACGCTTCCTTCGGGGTCCGCGACGCGGCGATCCACGAAGTCGAGGTGACGACCGCTGAAGCGGTCTCGCATATTCTGGTCACCGTCGAACCGACCGCGAAGCCGAACCGCATCGAGGCCCCGGCAGGTGCAATCTTCGAGTACGACGAAGTGACGCTGTACCACACCACCGACGATGCCCTCGCCGGCGCCGAACTCAACTTCACGGTCACGAAGGCGTGGCTCGAGGAGCAGGGGGCCGGGCCCGATGACGTGGTGCTGTACCGGTACCACGACGGTGCCTGGCACGCCCTCCCGACCCGCATCGTCGGCGAGGACGAGCATCGGTACTCCTTCACCGCCGAGAGCCCCGGCTTCTCCCTCTTCGCGATCGGGATCGATGCGTCCGGCCCCGCACCGACGGTGACCCCGACCGGTACCGTGACCGCACTCCCGGTCACGACCTCTACCACCGCGGCCACCACCACCCCGCAGCAGAGCCCGGTTCCGTTCGGGCTTGCGGCCCTCGCCGCGGGTGCCGCCCTCCTCCTCAGGGGAAGGCGAGGATAAAATCCTCTTTTTTCCAGCCCCAACGGCTCGTCCCATCCCACTGCGCCCTGGTCAGGTCGTAGCGTAACCTGATGCCGCCCTCCTCATCCCCGGCAGGAGTGAAGCCGAGTCGTCTGAGGAGACGGATCGAGGGGGTCAGGTCGGCATAGGTTCTGGCAAAGACGCATGTCACATCAGGATCGTCGAAGGCCCACCCGATGAGGGCCGCCGCCGCCTCGGTCGCATAGCCCCGGCCCCTGCACCCGGGCATGAGGGAGTACCCGATCTCGGCCCTCCCCTCGATGGAAGGGTGGCCGACAAAACCACACCCCCCGGCGAGCACCCGGCGCTCGCCCCCGGTGCGGATGAGGTACCAGAGGTTCCAGCCCTCGCTGAACGGGTCGGCCCTGAGCATTGAGAGGAAGGTCCGGCGTGCATCTCTGATCATCTCCGGCGGCCAGTCGGGCGGAACCTCGGCTTTCAGGAGTGCGGCGAGCGCTCTGTGGTCGGTGAGATCGAGGTCGAGGTGGCGCGGGGTGGCCGGAACCAGTTCGAGCCGTTCGGTCCTGAGGGCGGATGGCATGAAGTACGCCTCTTCCCGCTCGATGAAAAGGTTTTGGAAATGTGGTGACTGATGGTGTGAAACGGGGGGAATGCTGATCGGTCTTCTCCCGACAGCGAGCATGAGAATGTCGTCAGGCTTTCGAAGAGCCTCCGGCGAGAAGATGCGGGAAGGCGGGTGAGTTGCGCTCACACCCGGAAAAGTGGGGTTACCATGAGGTCATCCCAGAACGTTCCGGGCCGGATATGTGACCTGAAGATGTTTCTGAAGTACGGCGTCGTTCAAGAGATTGCTGCCGCCCCGCCTCAAGGCGGCCCGTCTGATCGACGTGCCTTCCCTTATCTTCACGCCGGGGGGGAGGGCACGATGCTCGATTTCTGTTCGTTTATCGGTCACAAGGAGGGAGATCATGGATTGATCCTTTTGCGCCTTGCACAGGATCAGGAAAGGCTAACTCCCATCTGTTCTATTCTGTATCGATGGCTCTCAGTGCAAAGACGCGGGAAGCGGTGACGAAGACGATGTACGCCTACGCCTCCGCGTACGGACGAAAGGACGCAGACGGCGTTGCGGCGCTGCTGGCGCCCGAGGTGATCGGGATCGGATCCGAGAAGGGGGAGTGGGTGGAGGGGCGCGACGAGTACGTCTCTGCCATCACCCGTGAATGTGCAGCTTTCGACGACATCTCGCTCGAATACGGCGACCTCAGGATCGCGGCGGACGGGATCATAGCCTGGGTGGCGACGCCCTTCGAGATGACGATTACTGCGGATGGCAGGGTGCGGCACCTGCACGGTCGCCTGACCGCCGTGCTGATGAACACCTGGGACGGGTGGCGCTTTGTCCAGACGCATTTTTCCGTGCCCGAGGGCGGGGAGGAGTGAGTGGCGGCCCCTGATCGGGGCGTCGGGTTCTTTTTTCAGAGCGGCAGGGGGTGCCGTGCAGATCAGCTGGGGGCTGTTCTCTGCCTATTCTGGTGCCGTATGGCGGTGCACTCTCTGCGCGCCGCATTTGAGATTCTGATCCCTTATCCGGCCCTCATGGAACTCTAAGAGTACAGATTAACCCCATATGTGTTCCGCCGGCCATAATCCACCCGTATGGATTGTATATATTTGCGATTAGTAAATTCAGCATATACTATATTACTATTATTAATCCAAATTTTTGATATACAGTCTCATCGCTATCTATAAGGATGCCATCACATCCCGCAAAAAAAGAACGGGACGATATGGAGTATTATGACTGAAGATCATATGTGCAACAGTAGGGCCAGAATAGCAATTTTGTGCCTGATTGCGGGGTGTCTCCTCCTCCCCGCGGCCGCTTCTGCGGCAACCGATCACCCTCACACCTGGAATGTCTCGAAGATCGAGGTGGGCGACAATTACACCAGTCTCCTGGGTATCCCTGAGATCGGTGACGGCGACACGATCCGCATCTGGGGCGTGGAAGGCTACACCTACGAGGGCGGGATCACCATCAACGCGCCCAACGTGACGGTCACGCGCTGGGAAGGGTCGCCCGCACAACCCCTCATCTCCGGCACTGCCCGGGCGTTCACCGTCAGCGCGGACAACGCCACCTTCCGCGGCCTCAACATCTCCGGGAACACGTTGAGCTTTGGTAGCGGCGCCGGCATCGACGCCTACGGGATTCAGGGCCTTACCATCGCCGAATGCACTTTTGCCGGGAACACGGGAGGCTCTGGCCTCGGCGGTGCGCTCCATGCCCAGCGCGTCGACCACATCCTGGTCGAGAGGACGGTGTTCACCGGCAACACGGCAGACTCTGGCGGCGGTGCGTATTTCGACAGTTCTAACTATGTCGCCCTGACGGACACGACCTTTGCGAACAACACGGCAGAACAGAACGGCGGCGGTGCGTTCTTCACCGGTTCCACCGGTGCCACCCTGACGGGCGCGACCTTCACGAACAACACGGCAGTTTATGGCGGCGGCGGTGCGTTCTTTTTCAATTCCGCCGGTGCCGCCCTGACGGGCGCGACCTTCACGAACAATACGGCAACAAACGACGGCGGCGGTGCGTACTTCGTCAATTCCGTCAATGCCGCCCTGATGGACACCACCTTCACAAACAACACGGCAACGAACTGCGGCGGCGGTGCGTACTTCCGCGGTTCCCCCGGTGCCAGACTGACGGGCACGACCTTTGCGGACAACATGGCAGAGAACAGCAACGGGGGCGGTGCGTACTTCGAGGCTTCCGCCGATGCCGCCCTGACGGGCACGGCCTTCACGAACAACACGGCAAAATCTGATGGCGGCGGTGCATATTTCGACTCTAGTTGTTCCAGAGCCAGACTGACAGACGCGACCTTTGCGAACAACACGGCAACGAACGGCGGCGGTGCGTTTTTCTCCTGGCCCCTCGGTGCCACCCCGATGGACATCGCCCTGACTGACACCACCTTCACGAACAACAATGCAACAGAGAACGGCGGCGGTGCGTACTTCGCTTCCACCGGTACCACCCTGACAAACACCGCCTTCACACACAACACGGCAATGAACTGGGGTGGCGGTGCGTATTTCAAGGATTCCGCCGATGCCGTCCTGACGGACACGACCTTTGCGAACAACACGGCAACGAACAACGGTGGCGGTGCATTCTTCCGCGGTTCCACCGGTGCCGCCCTGACACGCACGACCTTCACAAACAACACGGCAGACTTCGGCGGCGGTGCGGATTTCGAAAATTCCGCCGATGCCGCCCTGACGGACACTATCTTTGCAAACAACACGGCAGATTATGGCAGCGGCGGCGCTTGGTTCGCCTATTCTCCCAATGCCAACCTGAAACGGACGATATTTGCGAACAACATGGCAAAGTACCTCGGCGGCGGCGGTGCGTGCTTCGAAGGTTCCACTAATGCCACCCTGACGGACACGACCTTTGCGAACAACACGGCAGCACAGAACGGCGGCGGTGCGTACTTCGTTTCCACCGGTACCACCCTGACACGCACGACCTTCACGAACAACACGGCAGCACAGAACGGCGGCGGTGCGTACTTCTTCAATTCCGCCGGTGCCGCCCTGACGTACACGACTTTTGTGAACAACACGGCAACCATGAATGGCGGCGGTGCGTTCTTCACTGATTCCACCAATGCCACTCTGACGGACGCAACCTTCACAAACAATACGGCAGCAGAGAACGGCGGCGGTGCATTCTTCATCAAGTCCACCGGTGCCGTCCTGGAGGGCGCGACCTTTGCGAACAACACGGCAACGAACTTCGGCGGCGGTGCGTTCTTCATCAGTTCCGCCGGTGCTGCCCTGACAGACACGACCTTTGCGAACAACACGGCAGAACAGAACGGCGGCGGTGCATATTTCGACGGTTCCGACGATGCCGCGCTGACGGGTACGACCTTTGAGGACAACACGGCAGTTTATGGCGGCGGCGGTGCGTTCTTCGTCCGTTCCGAGGGTGCCAGACTGATGACGGGCACGACCTTTGCGAACAACACGGCAACGAACGGCGGCGGCGGTGCGTATTTCGCGGCGTCCCACAATGCCGCCCTGACAAACACCACCTTTGAGAACAACACGGCAGCACGGCTCGGCGGCGGTGCGTATTTCGAGTCTTCCACCGGTGCCGCCCTGACGGACACGACCTTCACGAACAACACGGCAACGATCTGCGGCGGTGGTGCGTTCTTCATCAGTTCCACCGGTGCCGTCATCACCAACTGCCGCTTCGAGAACCCCACCAACATCTTTGCAGAAAACTCCACCGGCGTCCTCAACGCCACCCGCACCGCCGGCACGAACATCGCGGGCGGGCCGTACCTGGGCGGCAACCTCTGGCTGACTGACCCGACCCAGAACATCTCCGAGTGGTGTGCGGACGCAGACTTCGACGGCATCTGCGATCAGACGCTGGAGATCCCGAACCTCGGCACCGACGCCCTCCCGCTGGTGTACGGCGGGACGGTGGCTGTCTCCTCGACGCCTGCCGGTGCGTCCGTCCATGTGGACGGCGTGAATACCACCCGCACAACCGACACCTTCCTCTACCTCCCTGTCGGCGACCACACGATCACCGTCTCCCTTGCAGGGTACGTGACCCCCGCAAACAGGACGGTGACGGTTGTCTCTGGCACGAACACGCCCTTTTCCTTCTCCCTGCAACCGGTGCCGACGCCAACACCAACACCAACACCAACGCCGACGCCGACACAGACGCCCCATTCCCACAGTTCCGGCGGCGGTCACTCCGATGTCTCGGCCGGTACGGCGAGCAACATCCCTGCAGGCGGCCACGCCTCCTTCGCAGTGCAGGGCTCCGCGATCTCTGAAGTGGGCGTGACGGCCGGGGAGACAGTCCCTGAAGTCCTCCTCACTGTCGAGAGGGGAGGCCTGCCCTCGGGCGTCGATGCCCCGGCCGACGCGGTCTACGAATACGACGAGGTGACCCTCTACCGCACCACGGACGCCGCCCTCGCGGGTGCGTCCCTGAATTTCACCATCCCGAAGGCATGGCTCGAAGAGCATGGCTTTGCGCCTGAGAACGTCGTGGTGTACAGGTATCACGACGGCGCCTGGCACGCCCTCCCGACCCATATCGTCGGCGAGGACGCGTATGGCTACTCTTTCACCGCGGAAAGCCCCGGTTTCTCCCTCTTCGCGATCGGGGCCGAGGGGTCCGGACCCGCGCCGACGGTGACCGCGACCGTGACGCCGACCGAAACCGCGACCGCACTCCCGGTCACGACCCCCGCCCCCACGGCAACAACCCCGCAGCAGAGCCCCATCCCCTTCGGGCTTGCCGCCCTCGCCGCGGGCGCCGCCCTCCTCCTCAGGGGAAGACGGAGATAACTCCTCTTTTTTCCAGCCCCGGCGGCTCTTTCCTTCCCACTGCACCCAGGTCAGTCGTGGCGTAACCTGACGCTCCTTTCCTCCTCTCCTGCAGGAGTGAAGCCGAACCGTCTGAGGAGACGAAAGACCCTGGAAATGCACCGACTCACCAGAGGGGACGTGAGTGATCAGAAGAGCCCCCCTGGCAAAAGAATGAGGATTCAACAGAGCCGGCCCTCCTGAAATCAGCCATAATCCCGTCTCTTTTCTTGCTCTTATTGCAGGAGTACCGGACGGCCATGATGCCGGGGCATTACTTGCAGTCATACGATGGCTCAGGGGGCCGGGAAAGACCCGGTTCCCTCGATGCGTTGCATGAAAAAACGTCTCTATGGTTTGATCGGAAAAAACGCCCAGACTGGTCCCTGATTTGGGACTTTGTTCTTGAAACAGGGGGCAATTTAGCCATATTCGAGGGTGGGTCGTACCTCATCGCCCGTGCTGACCGCCCCCGGCTAAGAGATCATTGGAGAATATGTTTCCAGACCCGAAAAAAGATTTTTCAGGCCGAGAGGGGCCTGAGTTTTTCGACGACGCGCTCGACCTGCTCGACCGCGGTGCCGATGTAGTTGTCAGGGTTGAGGAGGACGGCGATCTCTTCGGAGGAGAGGACGGCCGCGACCTTCGGGTTCTCTTCGAGGACGCCGGCGATGCTCCGCTTCTCTGCAAGCGCCGTCATGCTTGCCACACGGACGGCCTCGTGTGCGTCCTGCCTGCCCAGACCGCGCCTGGTCAGTTCGATCATCACCGACTCGGCGAGGTTCACGCCGTGGAGAAGGTTGAGGTTCTTCCTGATGTTCTCCTCCCTGATATTGAGGCGGTCGAGGACGCCGGTCATCACGTTGAGGATGTGGTCGGCGAGGACCGAGGCCTCGGGGAAGACCACCCTCTCGCAGGAGGAGTTGGTGAGGTCGCGCTCGTCCCAGAGGGTGTTGTTCTGGAGGGCGGGTTCGACCATTGAGCGGACGATGCGGGCGAGGCCGCAGACCTGCTCGCTCTTGATCGGGTTCCTCTTGTGGGGCATCGTCGAGGATCCGACCTGCTTCTTGCCGAAGGCTTCCTCGACCTCGGCGATCTCGGTCCGCTGGAGCGACCTGATCTCGACCCCGATCTTGTCCAGGGTGGTGGCCATGTTCGCCAGGAAGAGGACGTACTCCGCATAGCGGTCGCGGGAGATCACCTGGTTGGAGACGTCGACGGCGGAGAGTCCGAGGTACTCCATCATCGCGGGCTGCACCTCAAGCCCCTTTGTCCCCAGGGCCGCCTGCGTCCCGACGGCGCCGGTGAGCTGGCCGACGGCGACCCGCGGCCGCAACTCGCGGAGGCGCTCGATGTGCCGACCGACCTCGCTCGCCCAGATCGCAAACCGCAGCCCGTACGTCGTCGGCACGCCGTGCTGACCATGGGTGCGTGCGACGCAGACGAGGTTTTTCGTCTCTTCGGCGCGGCGCAGGAGGACGGCGAGGAGTCTCTGGAGTTTCTCCTCGATCAGGTCCATCGCCGCCTTCATCTGGAGCCCGGTGGCCGTGTCCAGCATGTCGTTCGAGGTGGCGCCGAAGTGGATCCAGCGCCCGGCGTCGCCGCAGACCTCGGTGACAGCCTTGACGACGGCCATCATGTCGTGGTTGATCTCGGCCTCGATCTCGTTCGCCCGTGCGAGGCTGGCCTCTCCCGCGCACTTCTCTATCGTCGCCGCAGCGTCGGCCGGAATAACCCCGCACGCCGCCTCGGCCTGTGCGAGCGCGACCTCCGCCGCCACTATGCACCTGAACCGGTTCTCTTCGCCCCAGACGGCCTTCATCTCTGGAGTGCCGTACCGGTAGTCTATCGGGTGGATCGCCATGGGGAATAGTGTGGACGCCTGGCGATAAAAGGGGTGTGCGTGGAGGAAGGAGCGACCGGTCATGGAGGAGACGAAGAGGCGGCACCTCCCCCCGGCACATCAGAGGCCACCCCTGTCATTGCAATTCGGTTCTAAAACCACCACCTGTGCGGATCGCACCGCTCCGAGGATTATGATCCCAAAAATATTATGTTTGGGGCCATAATATGTGATATATGCAATCCTCCCGTCTCCTGTATGTCTGCTCGGCCCTCGCTCTCGCCCTATGCCTCATCGCCGCCGGGTGCACCGGCCTTGCCGGGGCGCCGGAGAACGAGGCGACCGTCGTCCTCCAGCCCAACGCCTTCGGCCTCCCGCTCGGTGAGATATGGACTATCATCCTGGAGAAGACCGGTGCGACAAACGAGACGGCCGTGCTCAACAGTGCCGACCTCGTGATCGGAGCGGACGGGGAACTGGAGAGGATGACCATCGAGTTCTGGGACGAAAAAGAGGGCGGCGCGAACCTGGTCCACGTCGACCTCTCCTTTTTTCCCGACCGGCCCGGGAAGATCTCCTGGTCACGAGCGGCATCTGAGACGGTGCCGGTGAGCCTCCACCCCCTCGATGTCCTCGGCGAACTGGAAGAGGTCGACTTTGCCGATCTCCACCTCGGGAAAGAGGGGCTCTGGATCATGGTCTCGGGATCGCGAGGTTCTATCGGGTACGGCGGCGGGGACTACGACCTCGCTCTCCTCGAAAACGGCACTTTCACCCCGCTGGGGGAGGTGCATTTTGCCGGGGACGTGCAGGCGTGTCCGATCAGTATCCTCGGTCGGGGCGGCCAGGGGGGGAACGTCACCATCACCGAGACCCGCGACTTCCTCTTCTGGCATGATGAGAGGACGTCCACCACCTACGAAGAACCCGACCCCGAGCGGGAGAACATCATCGCCTTCGTGCCTGAGAGTATTTCGATGGCTGACGAGGTCGTCTCCTGACCTGGCGCGCGGGAACCCAATACTACATCATGCCGGGCGACCAAGACGTAGTGAATGGACCCGCTTGAAGACTGGTTCCCGTATCCGTCCTTCCGCCCGAACCAGAGGGAGATGCTGGAGTTCGCCGCAGAGACCGCGCGCGACGGCGGGATCGCGATGATCGACGCCCCCACCGGCAGCGGGAAGTCGAGCGTCGTCTCGGCCCTCCTCGCCGCCCGCGGCACAAAGAAGGTAATCGTCGCGGTGCGGACCATCTCGCAACTCGCCACCTTTATCAGAGAACTCGAACTGGTCCGGAAGGTGAAGCCCACCCTCACCTTCGCATACCTCGTCGGAAAGCGATCGATGTGTCCGCTCGGCGGGGAGGGTGATCCCTACCGGCGGTGCGAGGCGGTCAAGGCCTTCTCCTCATCGCTGATGCGCGAGCAGGCGCACAAGGGTTCCCTGGTCCCGACCGAGGACCGGGTGATCAAGGAGCAGCTCAGGAAGATGGACCCCGAGCACCCGCTCCTCTGCCCGTACTTCATCAAGAGCCGGGTCTTTGTCAAGGACAGCGAGGAGGCGGGACTGCGGATGGGACCGTCGGGGGCGCTCCGCGACCGGGCCAACCGCGTCCGGCGCGAAGGGATCCCGCCCGAGAACCTCAACGCCTTCTGCCGCGGGCTCTGCCCGTACGAGACGATGATGCAGGCGGCCCGCGGCGCCGACGTCCTCATCTGCAACTTCCACCACCTCTTCAACGACGACGTCAGGGACCAGTTGTACGCCAACCTCGACATCAAACCCGAAGACGTCCTCCTCCTCATCGACGAGGCCCACAACTGCGGGGACGTCGTCGAGGGGATCCAGAGCGTCGTCCTGGAGGCGAGAGTGCTCGAAGGGACGATGACCGAACTGGCCCACCTCTCGAAGAACATGAAGTCGGTGAACGCCGTCAGGCAGGTTCTCCCCAATGTCTCGCGCTTCATGGAGGATCTCAGGCGCTCGCCCAAGGATGAGGACTGGTTCGACCCGGCGATCTTCCACCGGATGGCGATCAAGGGTTCGCTGTACAAAGGGCTTGAAGAGGTCGTCGAAGACCTTTCAAAGATCGCCGAGAAGGTCTCTGAGAAGAACAAGAGCGCCGGGATCTACAAGGAGAGCGCGGTCGAGCAGTTCTCTGATTTCATGTACCGCGTCTACCGCGCCGGGGCCGACCCGACCTTCCTCACCCTGTATCGCTCCTCCGAGGGCGTGGTCGAACTTGAGGTGCGAAACATCGATCCGAGCGGGAAGATGTGTGAGATCTGCGAGGCCCATGCCGGTGCCGTCCTCATCTCGGGCACTCTCTCCCCCCTCGACGCCTACATGAAATATTTCTTCGGCGACCTTGTGGTCCGCGCCCGTTCCCTCCCCAACAGTTTCCCACGGGAGAACCGTCTGCTCGCCTGCGCAAACGATGTCACCACCGCCTTTCGGATGCGCCGCGATCCCCTGAACACCGAGCGGATCGTCGGCTACATCAGGGCTTTCGCCCAGGCGCCGGGCAACCTTGCCGTCTACTTCCCCTCGTACCAACTCCTCAACACCTATGCCGAGGCCTGCGGGAGTCGGGTCAACGGCAAGAAGATCTATGTGGAACCAAGGGAATCGGGCGAGGCGACGACGGCGCTGCGCGAGTTCGTCGGCCTCCCCGAACAGGGGAAGGCCGGGATCCTCTTTGCGGTCTGCGGCGGCAAGTGGAGCGAGGGGCTCGACTACCGGGGCGAGATGTTGCGGGGGGCGATGGTCGTCGGCCTCCCGCTGGCACCGTACAACAATGTGCGCCGGATGGTCATCGACTACTACAAGCACAAGTTCGGGCGGGAGGGTGAGTTCATCTCGTACACCCTCCCGGCGATCAACCGGGCCACCCAGGCGCTCGGCCGGGTGCTGCGGACGCCCGAGGACACCGGGGTGCTCGTCCTCGCGGAGCAGCGTTTCCTGGAGCAGGACGTGCGGGACGGCCTCCCGCCCTGGATGCAGGAGGAGATGGAACGGTGCGAACTCGAGGGGTTCAGGCGCCTGGTGCTCAAATGGAAGGACCGGCGGTGAACCGGGGTGCATGAGGGGAGTTGCTCCTTCGGGCTCTGGCACGTGCATGTCGCCTGGGAGGACGACTTCGTCTCACAGGTCTGTTTTCTCAGGCACCCTGCCGCGGGCGGGGTGCCCGAGCAGTTCACCCGGTACCTCGCCGGCGACCCGGCCGGGCTTGCTGACCTCCGTTCGGTCGCAACCGAGGGCGAGAGCGTCTTTGCCCGGATCTACCGCGCGGTGCAGGCGGTCCCGTACGGCGAGACGACGACCTACGGCGAGGTCGCCGCCCGCGTCGGGACGGTGCCGCGGGTCGTCGGCACGGCGATGCGCCTCAACCCCACGCCGCTCGTCGTCCCCTGTCACCGTGTGGTGGCAAAGGACGGGCCCGGCGGTTTTTCTCCCTCTATCGAATTGAAGCAGGCGCTCCTCTCATTGGAGAGAGGAAAGCGGATATATTAAGAGCCGTGAGTGCCATAATTTATAACGATTCTTCCATGAAAGTGCTGATACTCGGAGCCGGTGCAGTCGGGCTCTCCCTTGCCGCCCGACTCTCCGACCACTGCGATGTCCATGCCGTCTGCAGGCAGCGGCATGCCGATGCGATCGCTGAGCGCGGGCTGGTGCTGACCGGGCTCTGGGGCGAAGGTACGCACCGCTTCTCGGCCTCCGAGGAGGTACCCGCCGGCGAGCGCTACGACTATATCTTCATCACTTCCAAGGCGCTTGCCACCCGTGCTATCTGCGAGCAGTTCGCCGATGTGATCCGGGACACCGAGACGGTCAGTCTCCAGAACGGGATCGGGAACGAGGAGATCGTCGCCGAATACACCGACCGGGTCATCGGCGCGACGATCATCACCGGGTTCGAGTGGCGAGGCGATGCCCGCGTCCATATCTCGGTGGTCGGTGGGCCGATGAAACTCGGGCGGTTCCCCGACGGCCCCGATCCGAAGGTGGACGCCCTCGTCGCCCTCGTCGAGAAGGCCGGGATCCCGGTCGAGGGGAGCGACCATATCAAGGGCGACCTCTGGGCGAAGACCCTGTACAACTCCTCGCTCAATCCCCTGGGCGCCCTGATGAATGTGCCGTACGGCAAACTCCTCCACCCGATGCCCTGGGGGATCATCGAGCATGTGGTGAGGGAGGCCTACGCGGTGATGGCCGAGGAGGGCGTCCGCGTCCCCTGGCCGACGGCCGACGACTACCTCGCCTACCTCCACGACGTCCAGGTGCCGAGCACCGCCGAGCACCATGCCTCCATGCTCCAGGACATCATGCACGGGCACCTGACCGAGATCGATTTCATGAACGGCGAGATCGCGGCCAGGGCACGGAAATACGAACTTGACGCCCCCTACAACGACTGCATCACCCGGCTGATGCACTTCCGCGAGTCGCTCCTGGAGCAGTGATGAGAACCGGGATCGTGCTGGTGGGCGGCGAGGCGCGTCGGGCCGGGGGGGTGGAGAAATATTTCTTCGAGGTCTGCGGCCAGACGTTCATCGACCGCCTCCTCAAGACGCTCAGAGGAGTCGTCGATGAGATTGTCATCGTTGCCAGGAACAAAGAGCAGTGTGCGCGCTTTGCCCAATACCAGGACGTCCGGTGCATCGAAGACCTGCGAAAAAAGATGGGGCCCATCGGCGGGGTCCATGCCGGTGCTCTCGCGGCTCGCGGTGAGGAACTCTTCATCGTCGCCTGTGATATGCCCTGCATCAACGGGGAGGTGATCGAGGAACTCTTCAGGATGCTGGAGGACTACGACGCCGTCATCCCCTGCTGGAACCGTGAGATGCTCGAACCCCTCCATGCAGTCTATCTCCGCTCCGCGCTTCTCGAATATCTCCGCGAGCACGAGTCCCGCTCCCTGCGGGCGATGGTCGAGGGCCTCCGTCCCCGCTATGTCTCTGCCGAGTCGTTCAGACCGCTCGACCCCGAACTCCTCACCTTCATCAACATCAACCATCTCGGCGACCTCGAACGGTTCAAGGCAGAGATCGAGCATCGGTTGTGAGAGGGTGATATTTTTTCTTTGATTTTTTTCCATAGAACATTCAATCATTTTGGCTTTGTAGAATTGCTCATGAACCCTTGGTTCAAGCATACGGGATGAAAATTCTGTGGGTCTCTGGAGTGGGCATAGATCCTTTCTCCCCCTTCGGAACGGGGCACCAGATGGGACCACCACCCAATTGCCGCCCCCGCCTATCCTCGGTCCGTGGGGGTCCGGGGGTGGAAACCCCCGGCGCGAGATTCCAGGAAAGATTCTACGATTGAAGGCGGCACGCCTGATCATCATGCCTTCCCATCCCTCCCGCCGGGGGCGTTGCCCCCGGACCTCTTGGATGAAGATGGGGGCAGGAAGGCAGAATGGTGAAGCCGAAGGGATGCTCTTCTTGCTCCTCCTGTTTGTCTTTCGCCCTCATCTGTGGCAAAGGGGGTTCAGGGTGCTCTCGCCCCCTGAACCCCGCCCTGATGGCGATTGGTGGGGGACGGCAAGTAGTGATCAGGAGAGGTGGTGTTTCTTCTCTTCAACGATGTGCCGTCCCGCTCCTATCCTCATAATACGGGGGTTCGGGGAACCCGAACCCCCGCGGTGACGATAGAAGAGGAAACGAGAGAGCGAAGGCAACCGCTCCGCTCCCCTTCATCCCACGCTCAGATAAAAAAAAGAAAGGAAGTGTTTGCTCACTCTTCCGCTTTCTTCGCCCACGGGAAGACGACCTTGCTGCCGGTGGCGTCCCGTGCATAGCGCCCGAACTCAGACTCCAGGAGGTCGGCGCCGGTGAAGACGGGGCCGTCCCGGCAGACCCGGAGGCCGTGGGGGTCGGTGGCGCACGAGCCGCAGACCCCGATCCCGCACTTCATGTACCGGTGGAGCGAGAACTGGCCGCGGTCGGCGACGCCTGCCTTCTGGAGGCGTTCGAGCACCTTGAGCATCATGATCTCGGGGCCGCAGACGCAGATGTGGTCGTACGCCTCCAGGTCGATCTCGTCCATCAGGTCGGTGACCACCCCGTGGTGGCCGGCCGTGCCGTCGTCGGTGGCGATCTTCAGGTTGGACGAGGCGTTGATCACCGGGGCGAAGAGGAGTTCGTCGGCGGTCCGCGCCCCCAGGAGGAAGGTGCTCACCTGCCCCTCCACCGCGAGGTGGAGGAGCGGAGCAGCCCCGACCCCGCCGCCGATGGCCAGGGTCTTGCCGCTCACCGTGAAGCCGTTGCCGAGCGGGCCGCGGATCCCGAGGGAGTCGCCGGGCCTGAGCAGAAACATCGCCGTCGTGGCGTCGCCGACCTGCTGGACCGTGATCGAGGTCGCCGAGGAGAGGGCCATCGGCACCTCGTCGACGCCGGGCACCCAGACCATCACGAACTGGCCGGGCGAGGAGGGGATCGCTGGCTCGAAGTAGAAGGTCCGCACCGACGGCGTCTCCTCGACGACCGCCTTGACCGTCACCCGCACCGGGAGCATCGGGAGGTCAGGCATGGTGCGCCACCCCCACGATCTCCTCGGCCGCCACCCCGTCGCCGGAGTACAGGCCGCGTGCGATCTGCTCGAAGACCCGCACGTCGTCGACGACCGCGCTCCCGACCTCGACGGCCTGGGCGCCGGCCATCATCATCTCGACGACGTCGTTCGCCGTCGACACCCCGCCGCATCCGATGATCGGGATCGAGCAGGCCTCGTACAGGTCCCAGACGCACTTCACCGCGACCGGAAAGATCGCCTTGCCCGAGAGCCCGCCGCTCCGATACCCCAGGACCGGCCGGCGGAGTTCAGTGGAGATCCGCATCGCACGCACGGTATTGACCGCCACGATCGCGCTCGCCCCGCCCTTCTCGGCGGCCAGGCCGATGGTGGTGATGTCGGTGACATTCGGGGTGAGTTTCACCCAGACCGGCAGGCCGTGGGAGGCCACCGCCCGCGTGCACTCGAGCACCATCTCTGGGTCGGTCCCGATCGCCGCCCCGTACCCGGCGGCATGCGGGCAACTCACGTTCAGTTCAAAGCCGCGGGCCGTTTCGGCAAACCATCCGGCGACCTCCTTGAAGTCCTCCGGGTCTTTGCCATAGATGCTCACGACTACGGGATCGTCTTTGAGGGGCTCGATCTCACCCACAAACTCCTTCGAGGGATTGGGCAGGCCCATCGCGTTGAGCAGCCCGCCCTCGGTCCTGACCAGGCAGGGACCGTGGTGGCCGGGGTTGGGCTCGGGGCCGATGGACTTGGTGACCACGCCGCCCGCCCCGAGCCTGAGCATCCGCCCGAGGGACGCACCGGTCGTCCCGAGCACCCCGGCCGCGAGGAGGAGATGGTTGTGAAGAGCGACCCCGCCGACCGTTATTTCGCCAGGTTGGAGGGTAATCATCCAGAAGAGATTGCGGTTATTTATTATTAGCATACCCATAGAGAGATCATATGAGCAGCCTCGCAGTGATCGGAACCGGCCGGGTCGGGGGTGAAGTCGCATTTCTCGCCGCAGCATTGGGTCTTGCGGACGAACTCATACTCTGCGACGCCGTCAAGCCCCTTGAACGCGCGCAGGTCCTTGATATCAGTCATGCCGCCTATGATGTTACCATCGAGACCGATCCCGCCCTCCTGAGGGACGCGGACGTCTGTATCTTCACCGCGGGACGGCCGCGGACCCCTGACGTGAAGACCAGGGCCGACCTCCTCACCGTCAACCTCCCGGTCATCGACGACTGTTGCCGGGCATTGAGAGGGTTTGGGGGCGTCCTGATCACGGTCACCAACCCGATGGACGTGAACAACTTCCTCTTCTCCCGCTGCCTCGACCTCGAGCCCTCCCGGTGCGTCGGGTTCGGCGGCCAGCTCGACAGCGCCAGGTTCGCCCTCAGGCTCGCGAAGGAGGGGATCGCGGGCGGGCCGGCCTTTATCCTCGGCGAGCACGGGGAACACCAGGTTCCGGTCTTCTCCAGGCTCGGGACCGGGGTGCCGGTCGAGAAGCGCGAGGCGGTGCTCACCGCCCTCCGCGGCGCGAGCATGGAAGTGATCAAGGGCAAGGGCGGCACGGCCTTCGGTCCTGCGGCCCATATCACGAGGCTTGCCGAGACGGTCCTCAGCGACCGGCGGGACGAGGTCGTCCCGTGCTCGTGCATCGTCGACGGGGAGTATGGTCTCTCCGGTCTTTCCATCGGTCTCCCTGCCAGGGTCGGGCGCGATGGGGTTGAGGAGATCGTCGAGTGGGATCTCGACGAATGGGAGACGGCCAAACTGAACGAGGCCGCCGGCTTCATCAAGAAACTCTGCAGGGACGCGTAATGACCGAGAAACAGGCGACGCTCTTTGGCCCGGAGGCCGGGGCGGGGGGGATCAGGTGTGCGATCAACCAGGTGGAATACGACAACATCTCGGGCGTCGGCCCGGTCATCCACGTCTTCGGGCGGGAACCGGACGGTCGGGCGGTCCATATCCAGGTGACCGGGTTTCGGCCGTACTTCTATGCTCCGGCCGATGAGGTAGCTGAAACCTCCCTCCCTCCCCAGGTGACCGGGCAGGACGAAGAGGTGTACCGCTCCATCAAGGGCGAGGCGCTGACCAGGCTGTACACCAACAGACCGACCGACGTCCGTGATCTTCGCGGCGAATTCACCCGCCACTATGAGGCCGACATCCCGTTTGCGACGCGGTACCTCATCGATACCGGGCTGACCGGCGGTCTTGAGGCCCCGACCGAGGTCGTCGAACACACCGGGGTGGCGCCGGCCGAGGTCGACGCCCCGGCCCGTCTCTGTTTCATCGATATCGAGTGCGAGGACGAGCGCGGCTTTCCCGAGACCGAGCGGGATGCGATCACCTGCATCACCTGCTGGGACTCTTTCGAGCGGGACTACACCACCTTCCTCTATCTTGCGGACGGGACACCCGCCTCCTTCTCCGAGGCCTGGGAGAAGAAGAACGGCCACCTCTGGAAAGGGGACGCCCGGCATACCGTATGCCCATACGAGACCGAGGAGGGGATGCTCCACGCCTTTGTCGCCTATATCAGGGACCGCGACCCCGACATCCTCTCTGGCTGGAACTTCACCGACTTCGACCTCCCCTACATCGTCCACCGGATGAGCGCCCTCGGGCTCAGGCCCAACGACCTCTCCAGGCTCCCGGGCGCGACCGAGCGGACCGCGGTGCGGGGCCGGGCGGTCTTCGACCTCCTCACCGCCTACCGGAAACTCCAGCCAGGTCAGAAGGAGTCGTACCGCCTCGACGCCGTCGCCGCCGACGAGGTCGGGGAGCGGAAGGTCCGCTACACCGGGACGGTCAGCGACCTCTGGCGGGACGACCCCGAGCGGCTCGTCGAGTACAACTGCACTGATGTCGAACTCTGCGTCAAGATCAACGAGAAAAACGACATCGTCGATTTCTACCGGATGATATCGAGGTACGTCGGCGTACCCCTCGACCGAACCCTCAACTCATCCAATGTCATCGACATCTACATCCTGCGCAAGGCCCACGGCCGTTTCGTCCTTCCCTCGAAGGGGCATGTCCTGGCCGACGAGTTCGAGGGCGCCACGGTCTTTGAACCGACGCTTGGCGTGAAGGAGAACGTGGTGGTCCTCGACCTCAAGTCCCTGTACCCGATGGCGATGATGACCATCAACGCCTCCCCCGAGACGAAGGATCCGGCCGGAGAACTGAAGGCCCCCAACGGCGTGCGGTTCAAGCGGAGCCCTGACGGGTTGACCAGGACGATCATCTCCGAACTGATGGCAGAGCGCGATTCGATCAAGGCGCGCCGCAACGAGCACCCGTACGGCTCGCCCGAGTACCGCCTCCTCGACCTCCAGCAGGGGGTCATCAAGGTGATCATGAACACCTACTACGGGGTCTCAGGCTACTCGCGCTTCAGGCTGTACGACCGGGAGATCGGGGCCGCGGTCACCTCGGTGGGCCGGGCGATCATCGGGCACACGCGCGACGTCATCACCGGAATGGGCTACGAGGTGCTGTACGGCGACACCGACTCGTGCATGGTCGAACTCCCGCAGGCCCCCCTGGAGGAGACGATCGCACGGGCCCGCGAGATCGAGGCGCGCCTCAACGAGAGTTACGAGGCGTTTGCGAAAGAAGCCCTCAACGCCGACCGGAACTACTTCTCCATCAAGTTCGAGAAGGTCTATGCCCGCTTCTTCCAGGCCGGCAAGAAGAAGCGGTACGCCGGTCACCTGGTCTGGAAGGAGGGGGTCGAGGCCGACACCGTCGACATCGTCGGGTTCGAGATGCGGCGCAGCGACTCGCCGCAGGTCACCCGCGAGGTGCAGGAGCAGGTGATCGCCATGATCCTCAGGGGCGCCCCGCTCTCCGAGGTGAAGACCTATCTCGGCGAGGTGATCAGGACGTACCGCCGGGGTGGGTACTCCATGGACGAGGCCGGGATCCCCGGCGGGATCGGGAAGGCGCTCGATGACTACGAGACGAAGGACGCCCATATCAGGGGTGCGATCTACTCGAACACCTATCTGGGCACCGACTTCAAGCGCGGGAGCAAACCCAAACGGATCTATATCAAACAGGTGACCTGCAAATATCCCCAGACCGACGTGGTCGCCTTCGAGTACGCCGACCAGGTGCCCCCCGAGTTCGTCGTCGACTGGGAGACGATGCTTGAGAAGACGATCAAGCAACCGATCGCCAGGATCATCGAGCCCCTGGGATGGACCTGGACCGACGTCGATCCTTCGAGGACGACGCTCTTCGACTTTGCGTGAGGAGAGAGGATGGAAGGTACCGTTCCGCTCCTCGCGCTCTACCTGCTCCTGAACCTCGGCGCCGCGTCCGTCTTCTGGAATGACAAGAGAAAGGCGCGGGCCGGCCGGTGGCGGACCTCCGAGAATCTGCTCCTCGTTGTCGCCTTCCTGGGGCCGTTCGGGGCCTGGTGGGCGATGCGGCGGTTCAGGCACAAGACGCAGAAACCGAAGTTCAAACTGGTGCCGGCCTTCCTGTTCGTTCATCTGGCGGCGGCCGTCGGGCTCCTGTACCTTGTGCTGAGCGGGATCTGATCCTGCGGCATGTCGGGCCTGGCGGTCCTCACTCACGCCTCCATCTGCCCGGAGGTGCGCCCGCCGGTGCGCGCTTGCCCCGTTTCCCGACTTTCTGCACACTCGTCATCGTCGTGGTTTTCCGGCGCTACGGCTCCTTTTCCTTGGTTGGGTGGTGGAGATCTCTTTTTTGCCCCTGCGTCTCCATCCGATATTCTCAAAAAACCTCGGGGAAAATAGTACTGGTCGCCTGATGAGCATAGAAGTCCTGATTATCCTGCTGTACCTCGCCCTGATGCTTGCTATTGGCTTTTTTGTCCAGCGCCGGGGCGCGGTCGAGACCTCGAAGGGATACCTGGTTGCAAACCGGAATATCGGTCCTGTTCTGATTGGGGGAACACTCTTCGCCACCTTCTGGGGAGGGGGCACCCTTCTCGGCGGGGCGGGGGCGGCGTACGACGGCCATCTCCTTGCCACCATCGCCGATCCCTGGGCCTCGGGTATAACGCTTCTCCTGATGGCGGTGTTCTTCGTCACCATCCTGCGGAAGATGAAGATCGCCTCGCTGGGGGAGATGTACTATCTCCGGTACGGGATGAAAGGCTCGCTGGTTGCGTCCTTCCTCTCCCTGCCCACTCTTATCTTCTGGACCTCGGTCCAGATCCTGGCCATCGGCAAGATCCTCAACGTCCTCATCGGCCTCCCTGCCGTGGAGAGCGCGGTCTTTGCCGGGCTGATCGTGATCATCTACACCTATCTGGGCGGGATGCTCGCGGTGATCATCACCGACAACATCCAGATGGTCCTGATCCTCCTCGGCCTCGCCGTCCTGATACCGACCGGCATCTCCTATGCCGGCGGCATCGAGGCCATCGCGGCCAACACCCCGGCTGACTTCTGGTCGATCCTCCCCGACGACGCCTCGCCGAGCGGGATCGGGTGGACTTTCACCGGGATCATGGCCTGGTTTGCGGCCTGGTGCGGGATGGGCCTGGGGAGCCTGGCCTCCCTGGACATCTCGCAGCGGGTCTTCTGCGCACGGGACGATAAAGCGGCCAGGCAGGGTCTCCTCTTCGGGACCGGGCTGTACTGGGTCGCGGGCCTCGGCCCCATCGTCCTCGGTCTGGTCGGGATCGTGATGGTGAACAACGGGCTCATCGACGGGGCGGTGCTGGCTCAGGACCCCGAACTGATCGTCCCCTATCTCGCCAAGACCCTCCTCTCCCCCTGGATGATGGCCCTCTTCGTCGGGTCGCTGGTGGCGGCGATCATGTCCACCGCGAGTTCGGCGATCTTCGCGGCCGCGGCGGTCATCTCGACCAACTTCATCCATGGCTCGGTCTCGGACCATGTGCACCATGAGAAGAGGGTGCTGCGGATCACCAGGGCCCTGGTCGTCGCCATCGGTCTGCTCTGCATCGGGATCAGTTTCACCGCCACGGGAGTCTACGACCTGATGATCTTCGGGTTCACCCTCCTCTTTGCCTGCCTCTTCTGGACGGTGGTCTGCGGGCTCTTCTGGAAGCGGGCGAACGCCCCCGGAGCGATCGCCTCGATGCTCTCCGGGTTCTTCACCACCCTCGCCGGGATCGCCGCCCTTTCTCTTCAGGAGGGGGCGTTCACGCTCGTCCCGCCCGACAACGAGTGGACGGTCTTCTTCACCTTCGTCCCGACGGTGGTGGCCGGGGCGGCGATGTTCGTCGTCTCGCACCTGACGCAGACCTCCCACCCGCCGGTGCCGCTCAGGGATACCGACGGGCAGGTGCTGAAATGGCCCGAACTTGCCGAGCAGCCGGTGATCGTCAGGCGGGAGCCCGACGGCGTACCGGTGGCGGCGGCGGCCGCGCAACCGGTTCCTGAGGAGGAGTGACCCCTCTCCCTTTTTTTACCCGACCGCGTCAGCAGAGGATGAGGCTCCCCGTGCCGACGGCGTTTTCGTCGCCCTTGCTGCAGGAGATATTCCAGCGGTACGTGCCCGGTCCCTCAGGTTCCAGCCAGAACATGATCTCTCGTGTCTGCGAGTCATCGAGGACCGGTATGTCGTAGAAGCGATACCCCGTATCCCGGCCGTCGGGGCCGTCCACCCGGAACGCTGCCGTCTGCAGGAGGGCATCCGTGGTATCCGTATACGTGCACCCCACCACGATGTGATAGCGCTCGCCAGGATTGTAATTATAGGTGTACGTGCGGGCCGCCGCAGAACAGGCGACCCCTCCGGTCTCGTCGACCTGTAAGAGTCCTCCGTCGAGGTCCACCAAACTGAACCTCTCCAGGGTGAATGCGGCCCGCTCGGTCCCGATGACCGCCTCGTCGGTTCTATATGCCACGACCGTGAAGGTGTGCGGCCCCGGGACCGGAACCACAGCGTGATCGTTGTCGAGGTTCCGGATCAGGATCCCGTCGAGGTAACCGTCGACCCGGGCAACCTCTTCTGGTCGTTCGATGCTGTAGGCGAGCGGGATGGCGGTAAAGGTGAAGCGGACGACGTCTCTCGGACCGTCCGCCCATGGGATGGCGACGGCGCTGCCCGAAATGGCCGGCGGCTCGACCTCCCATCCCTCCCCGGTGGCCGTCGCAACGGCCCTGGTCCCCTCGCGCCCGTGGGTAACCGCCTGCACCGTGTGAGGGCCTTCCGGGAGGGTGACCGAGCCCGAGGGGAGCACCCCGAGGCTGGTGCCGTCCACGATCACCTCGACCGGCGCATCGCCCGGTCCGGTGAAGACGATCGTCCCGTTCTCGATCCTGAGATCGATCTCGGGCGACGGATCGCCGGTGGCCGCGTCGGTCCCCGCGATCGTCCCTGCGACGATCCGTGCGCACTCCGCGGCAAGCGTGTAGTTGAGGCGTTCGGGCCGGTCGTCCGGAGTGTGCATGATCTGGCGACTGTCCTCCTCATAGATCAGGACTGCCGGTATCCTGGCGGCACGGAAGGTATGGTCGTCCCCGCGTGCGAGGTTCAGGAGGGGCATCGTCGTCTCCTCCAGGCACGCCGACGGCGGGAACGTCCCGAGGATCCACCGGTGCTGGGGGAGCGCCGTGACCTGCAGACGATCCCCGGAGGCCACGCAATCGAGGTTTATCGCGAGGACGATCCGGTCGTGGAGGTCAGGGTTGTCGGCCAGCCACCGCCTGCTCCCTTCAAGCCCGGTCTCCTCCCCGCCGAAGGCGATGAAGTATACGGACCGGTTCAGGGAAATGTCTTCGAGGATTCTGGAGACCTCGATCATCGTGGCCACGCCCGCGGCGTTGTCGTCGGCGCCGGGCATCTCCGGACCGGTGGTATCGTAGTGGGCGCATATGACGACGATCTCGTCGGTCGCCCCCTCTCTGACGCCGATGATGCTCGATGAGAGGCTGAGTTGGGGATCAAAATAACAACCGGCATACGCAAACCTCCCGGTGCCGACCGATAACCCGCGCTCCTTCATCGCCCCGGCGATGTAGGTCGCCGCCGCGACCCGCTCTTCAGATCCTGAAGCCCGCTCGAAGGTGCAGAGGTCGTAGGTCATCTGCTCGATCTTCTTGGGGTCTGGTGCCGGGATATCAAGAGCGGCCGCCGGGCATGCCAGGGCAATCCCGACAAGCATGATCAGAATGACGGTAACGGCCCCCTGTCTCGATAGGTGTTGCATGACTCATCTCCTCGTCTGCGGGCAGCATCGGCACGGCCGTTGCCATGACAGGGAGTTTGTCTCCGGGGTATATGTGATCTCTGAGGCTGGAGGCTAGATGTCGGTCAGAAGAGCGCCTGCACGCCGTGGTTGGGAGATGCAGGGGCCGAAAGAATTGACCATGCTCCTCGCGGCATGGCGGCGGGGAGATCATGAAGAGGATGATGGCGTTCCCGACATTCTCTTCACGCAAGGAGAGGGAACTCTCGTTCAACTGCATCGCGTTGGCGACATTTTGTCCTTGACGTGCCACTAGAGGGGATTTGATGAGGTCGAATCCCCATTTAAATCTATAGAGCCGTTTTTTCAGGAACTCCTCTTCTCCGAAAGATCGTAGAGATAGATATCGCGGTTCCCGTTCCGTTCGTCGGTCCATACCACAGAATCCCCGCTGACCGCCGGTTCGTACTGGTCGGCCCGGTCGTTGGTGATCCGCGTCTCGTTCCCACTTCCGAGGTCATGGAGATAGATGTCGCGGTTCCCGTTTCTCGTATCGGTCCAGACGATCCGGTCGCCGTCGATCGCCGGTTCATACTGGTCGGCGGTGTCGTTGGTGACCTGCCGCTCCTCGCCGCTTTCGAGGTCGTAGAGATAGATGTCCTGGTTCCCGTTCCTGGTGTCGGTCCAGACGATCCGCGTCCCGTCGAACGCTGGTTCATACTGGTCCCCCGCGTCGGTGGTGAGCCGCGTCTCCTCGCCGGTCGTGAGATTGCCCAGATAGATGTCGGCACTCCAGTACCTGGTGTCGGTCCAGACGACCAGGTCGCCGGAGAGGGCGGGATAGCCCTGGAAGGGGATGCCATCGGTGACCGGCGACTCGTTGCCCGCGGCGAGGTCGAAGAGATGGACATTGACGTTGAGGGTCCGCAGGTCGGCCCAGACGACCCGGTCACCGTCGATCGCGGGGTCGCCCTGGACCCCCGGGTCGTCGGTGATCCGCGTCTCGTTCCCGCTTCCGAGGTCGTGGAGATAGATGTCCTCGTTCCCGTGGCGGGTGTCGGCCCAGACGACCCGCTCGCCGAAGAGCGCGGGACGGTACTGTTCCCCGTCGTCGTCGGTGAGGCGGGTCAGGTTCCCGCTCGTGAGGTTATAGAGATAGATGTCCTCGTTCCCGTTGCGCGTATCGGTCCAGACAACACGCTCCCCGTCGATCGCCGGCATATACTGGTCGGCCGGGTCGTCGGTGACCTGCCGCTCCGCAGCCCCGAGGCCCGCCGCCTGCATGGCGAGCGCCGCCGCAGTGAGCAGCACGAGCACTGCTATGATCGCGTTTCGTCTCCTCATCATCGTCCCCCCCTACATCAAAAGAGCGTGCGGTCCCGCGTCCCGGTCCGGCCTCTCTCTCGATCCGCACTGGGCGATGCCGCAAAATAAAGGTTGTGTCGGTTTGGCCTACTTCTCGACGTCGAGGGTGAAGAGAACCGACGGGAGGGCCCTGGCCCAGTTCCTGACCGCCGTCCAGTCCCTGGCGTCTCCGGGGGCCGCCCCGGCCATCTTCATGATCTGAAGATCGGTCGTGCTCATCCCGACGGGGTCGAACTTCCCGGCAAAGAGTCCCTCGGCCTGGGCGTGGACGTACATCCGCAACTCGTTCATCGAGGCCCTCGCCGATTTTCTGATCATGTCGTCTTCCTCTTTCATCGAGTATCCGACCGCAAAGACCGCGAGCGGGCGCTCGTTCAGTCCGATCCTGAACCGTTTGGCCAGGTCGACCGCCTCGGGGAGCCATTTGCCCATGTAGATCGGGCTGCCGGCGACGACGGCGGCGTAGGGCGCGACCTCTTCGACTTCCATCACGTTCATGCAGTCGACTTCATAGCCCAGGGCCGCAATCTCGTCGGCGATCACCCGGGCGATCTCCTCTGTCGAGCCGTACCTGCTCGCGTATGCCACCAATATCCTCTCAGTCATGCTCCACTCCATATCGACGCATTCATAGATGTCTTTTTTCCAGGTCGGCCCGTCGGGCGGTATGCACCTCTGCCATGTGATGGGGGTGATAGCGGAGTTTTGCCTCTCGCAGGCCGGGGAGGCCGAGGTCTGACTCGCGGTTGAGGAAGGTGGAGCGTCCAGCCAACCGGGCGGCCGTCTCCTGGTTGACGGCCCTGTAAATCCCTTCGCAGTCGGGGAGTCCTTTCTCGAAGTGGACCACCGCAGTCTCCTCGTTGAGGCGGTCGTACAGGGCGCACCCGGCGATCGCCCCCTCGACCCGCACCGCGATCCCTTCGAGCCCGAGGTCGTCGAAGTGGGCGATCGCGTATCGCAGGGCCGTCTTCTCCTCGGCAAGCACCGGCGACTCGTCGCAGTGGCGCCACTCGCACCACCGTTCCAGGAACCCGACCACCTCGCCGAGGAGGTTGGGGGTGATCGCCTCGACCGTAGGGCCGCACTCTCGCCTGAAGCGGTTGAGATGTTTTCTGATGGTGAGGTAATCCCTGCCCGGCAGGGTGGCGAGATCTTCTGTCCGGTACACATAGTCGGCGAAGTCCCGGTCAGGCCTGAGGGGGAGTGTGGGGTACTGAGAACGCACCAGATCCAGCGTGGCGTCGTCGAAGATGTAGTACGCCACCTCCCCGCCCTCCCGCACGGCGATGTCGAGGGCCGCTTCGAGGGCCTCGGGATCCGGGGGGCCGATGGGCCCGCGGAAAGAGCGTTCGCCCTGGATGGTGCTCATGATCACGACGCCCTCGCCGACGCGGGCGTACTCGTAGTGGGCGTAGTGGTTCCAGCAAAGCATGGTGGTGAGGCTCATGTCGGAGTGTACCGGCGGGTGGCGGCGGTACAGGTCGGCGAAGAACTCCCGGTCATCCGGGGTGACCGGTATGAACGCGTCAATAGAGAGCATCTTCATCCCTCAGAAGCATCGGCACATGCCCGGGCATCCTGGCAAAGCCGTGCCGTCGGTAAAATTCAACGGTGCCGGGCTGGGCGATGAGCCCGATCCAGGCGAGGTCGCGGGCGGTGCAGAAATTGACGAGCGCCTCCACGATGGCGTCTCCGATCCCGTGCCCCCGGTACTCGGGGAGGACGACGATGTCCTGGAGGTAGGCGTCCGAACACCCGTCCGAGATCGCCCGGCCCATTCCGACGGCCCTTGTCCCGTCGACGGCGACGACAAAACAGAAACTTCCTTCGATGAGTGCCGTGATCCCGTCGGCCGTCCACTCTTCCTTCCACCACTCGCCGGCGCGGTAGAGTCCGACGATCTCCTCGGCGTCCCAGGCCCCTACGGTCCTGACGGTGATCCCGGAGAGCATGCACCCCCCTCGCTCCCATCCTATATAGAGACAACGGAAGATGAGGAATTGTCCAGTGTGCAAGTGGGTTTTGCGGGATTACGGGCATTCTGCGGGGGCGACCGGGAGGCTGAGAGGGGGGGCTCTCTTTCTTCAACGGTTTGCCGCCCGCTCCAATCTTCATAATTCGGGGGTTCGGGGTTTCCTCGAACCCCCTCTGGTGGGGATAGGTGTGGGGCGGCAGAGCGGAGGATCCGGTGCGGGCGCTCTCTAATCTTCATCATTTCAAAGAGAGAAGAAAAGTGTGGGGGGTTCATTTCCCGGTATTTTCTCAGGAGAAATTTTACCCGGCCGGTTTCACTCCTCTTTTTTCCAGGAGAACATCGGGAACATCGGTTTGAGGGGGTCGGTCTCATCGAGAGACGAGAGCCGCCAGGTCTGTTTGTACGTCTGGCCGCTGCTGTTTGCGTACGTTGCGGCCACTTTCAGTTCGGTGGCCATGGAGGCGAGGGTGTGGGCGTACTTCTCGTCGACGCCGAGTTCGGGGATGTCGAACTCGATGTCCATCGGGACCAGGGCGACGTGGATATTCTTTGCCGGGGCGTTCCCCCCGTTCGCGACGATCACCGACTTCGCATCGTCGGAGAGGCGGCACGATACTTCGGGAAGATCTCTGGTCTCGCCCATGATCTGGAGGCACATCGCCACCGTCCCCAGGATGATGAGGACCGAGGCCCCCATGAAGACGTTCTGGGTGACGGCGAAGAAGACGCCGAAGACCACGCCTGCACCGAGTATGACTGCAGGGACACGTTCCATATCATGGAATTGGTTTGAGGAGATATAATAGGATAGGAGTTGAGTTCTGATCGGGATTGTCGGGGTCGGCCATGGGTGATGCCGGGGTTCTCTCTCTCCCCCGCCCATTACCGGGCAACCCTCAAGACCTATTGCATCCAAACTGATCAGGACAGGAAAGAATCAATTTATGAATTGAGCGCACCAGAGGGAGAGAGAAGACAATGCTTGAGTTGAAGTTCATCAGAGACCATCCCGAGGTCGTGAGGGCCGACCTTACGAAGAGGGGAGACGAGGAAAAACTGGCATGGCTCGACGACCTGCTGGAGAAGGACCGGCGGAGCCGGGAGATCCAGACCGAGGTCAACCGGATGCGGAGCCGGCGCAACAAGATCGGCCGCGAGATCAACGCGGCCAGGAAGGCAGGGGAAGACACCGCGCCCCTCCTCGAAGAGGCGGCGTCCCTCCCGAAGGTGATCAAGGAGGCCGAGACCGAACTCGACGCGATCGACGAGCGGGTCCACTACTACCTGATGCGGATCCCCAATATCCTCCACGAGAGCGTCCCGGTCGGCAAAGACGACACCGAGAATGTCGAGGTGAAGCGGTGGGGAGAGCCAAAAGTTCCGGCGTTCGAGTTGCAGAACCACGGCGCCCTCGCCGTCGAACACGACTGGGCCGACTTCGAGCGGGCGACCAAGATCTCGGGGGCCGGGTTCTACTTCCTCAAGGGCAACCTCGTCCTCCTCGACCTCGCGCTGCAGCGCTACGCCCTCGACCTGCTGATGGAACGCGGCTACACTCCCATCTCGCCCCCGTACATGATGAACCGGGCGGCGTACGAGGGGGTCACCGACCTCGCCGATTTCGAGAACGTGATGTACAAGATCGACGGCGAGGACGAGTTCATGATCGCGACGAGCGAGCACCCGATGGCGGCGATGTACAAGGACGAGATCTTCGAGGAGAAGGATATCCCCCTGAAGTACGCCGGGATCAGCCCGTGTTTCAGGCGCGAGATCGGCGCCCACGGTCTCGACACCAAGGGGCTCTTCCGCGTCCACCAGTTCACGAAGGTGGAGCAGTTCGTCTTCTGCAAGCCCGAGGATTCGTGGAAGTATCACGAAGAACTCCTGGACAATGCCGAGGCGTACTTCCAGGGCCTCGGCCTCCCGTATCATGTGGTCAACATCTGCACCGGCGATATCGGGACGGTGGCGGCGAAGAAGTACGACATCGAGGTCTGGATGCCCCGCGAGGAGCAGTACCGCGAGGTGGTCTCGTGCTCGAACTGCACCGCATACCAGGCGGTGGGGCTGAACATCAGGGTGCGGGACGCCTCCGACTTCGCCTCCAAGCAGCCGGTCCACACCCTCAACAGCACGGCGGTGGCGACTTCCCGGACGATCCGGGCGATCCTCGAGAACTACCAGCGCGAGGACGGCTCGGTCGAGGTGCCCGAGGTGCTCAGGAAGTACATGGGCGGCATCGAGACGCTGTAAGAAGAAACTCCCCTCTTTTTTTTCGACCTGTTTCACCGACGACCCAAACGATTTTCATCCATGCTTCCCATCCTCCCGCCGAGGAGGTGAGGGATGGGCCGCCGCGATGAGGGGGAGAAGAGACCGGGCCGGAGCATCCTGACCGACGTGCTCCCCGCCGACCGGCTGAACGCCTTTGCCGACGGGGTGTTTGCGATCGTCATCACGCTCCTCGTCCTCGAACTCCCGGTGCCGGAGGGCGGCGAAGCCCTGGTCCCGGCACTCCTGAACGCATGGCCCGATTTTCTCGCCTATATCATCAGTTTCGTATTCATCGGCGGGTTCTGGATGACGCATGCGTCCATCACCCGCCTGACCGAAGAGGAGGACGAGGTCACGTTCCGCCTGACCCTGATGACGCTCTTCCTCGTCTCCCTCATCCCGTTCACCACGAGCCTGATGGCCGGGCACCTCGTCGGGGTGGGTTCGCATCTCTCGGTCCTCGTCTACGGTCTGGATCTCCTCCTCGCCTCGGTCATGCTGAGCGCGATCATGCGTTACCTCGCGTGGCGCCCTGAACTGCTCGTCGACGGGCTTGCCGAGGAGGATTTCCGCGTCATGGAGAGACGGCGGCGGTCGGGTATTATCTTCAACGGCATCGGGGTGCTGCTCGCCCTCTTCCTGCCGCCGGCGGCGATCGTGGTGTACATCTCGGTGGCGTTCTTCTTCTTTCTCCAGCCGTTCTTCTACAAGCGGATCCTCAGAGGTTTTAAGAAAGTGTGAACGGAGAGGTCCCTCTTCTGTCCGTCTTCATCGTTCGGCGAGAGGGATGCCGGGAGAGGGTCGACACCATGCCACCTCTCCGGGTATCAGTCGCCATGGGCTGTGGATTCCTATTTTCAGTCGGATCCATCACTTCGTCAGCGATCCTCCGATAAGCCCGCCCACATACCCGAAGAGGCCGAAAAGCGGGAAGAGGGCGACGATGATGAAGAGCGTCGAGCCGAGGAACCCGAGATAACTGATGTCGCTCGGGGCGGTCTCGATGCCGTACACGAAGATGGCGGCTCCCAGCACCACGGCGTTCAGGAGGCCGAGATAGACACCCGCCTTCCCCCCGTTCTTGGCGCCGCCCCGCGCGATCCAGCCTGCCATGATCCCTCCGATGAAGGCGCCGCCGATGGTGATGAGGTAATTGACGATGAGCGCCACCACCAGTCCCGCGATCACGCCGGTCCAGAACTGCCGCGAATTTGATCCGTTCATGGAATTCGTCCTCCTGGCCATGGGCACCCGGGAGGGTCCGGCGGGAAACCGTGCCGCACGCGCCTGCAGGGCAACCGCGTTCCCGGATGCGTGGCAGGCAGGAGATATTCCTGGCCCTATATAAATGTGGGTGGGGGCCGCCGCAAAGGACGCGGTGCCGGGCGGATGCCCGGTTTCCGGGAAAATTATAATGCCGATCTCGGGGTACTGCCCGCGGTCGCGGATCGGCATCAGGCGCGGGGTGGTGACGGTCCGGAGGAGAGCGAGGTGAGGGATATGCTGCGAAGAAGAGGAGGAGCCGCCCTGAGGGGCAGAGAGGAAGGGGCACACCGGTACAGGATGCGAGAGAAGATCGTCTCGATCGGGGACGACTACTGGATCGAGGACGAGGCCGGAGAGAAGGCCTTCAAGGTGGACGGGAAGATGCTCCGCGTCCGCAATACGCTGGTCATCCAGAGCAGCGGGGGGCAGGATCTCTACAAAATCCAGGAGCGGATGCTCCGCATCAAGGACACCATGGAGATCGAGCGGGGCGACGGCGGCACGGCGGCGACGATCAAGAAGGCGCTGATCTCCCCGCTCCGTGACCGGTGGACGGTGAAGATCCCCGAGGGTGAAGACTGGAGCATTCAGGGAAACATCCTGGACCACGAGTACAGGATCGATGCCGGGCGGGAGCGGGTCGCGGAGGTCTCGAAGAAGTGGTTCAGGATCCGGGACACCTATGGCGTGGAGATCGCACCCGGCCACGACGACGCCCTCGTCCTGGCGGTCACGGCGGCGATCGACCAGATGGCGCACGACTGATCGGAGGCGCCCTCTACCAATATTTCCAGAGGGCGACGAGGGCGAGCGCGAGGGCGGTGGCGAGGAAAAGAGCGGCAGAGATCCACTGTGCGGTGAGGATGCAGTAGATGGCGATGAGGGTGGCGAGGGCGGTGGCGGGGACGAGGAATTTTTTCAGCATGGGTCTGACGCTCCATCGCCAGAGGGCAACGAGGACGACGCCGAAGGCGATGAAGAAGACGGCGATCATCCACTGTCCGGTGATCGCGCTGTACAGGGCGAGCAGCGTGACGAGGACGGTGACGGGGATGAGGAGTTTTTTCAGCATGGGTCTGGCGCTCCGTTGGATGGGGGATCGGTTTTAGATCAGGGGGAGATCTTGGTATCGGGTGGGATATATCTATTGGAATGAATGCTGGATCAGATAATCATCATCTGAGATGTCAGATGCCTGGGGTCGATCTCACTCTATGATTTGATCAATAATCCGATTTTTTTAGAATGATTTATATTCGGACAGATGAATCCCTATTCGGGACCATTTGCTCATGAGAAAGTTGCTCAATACCTTATATGTGACCACTCCCGAATCCTATCTGATCAGAGATGGTGAAAATGTCATCGTTAAGGTCAATGGTGAAGAGAGGTTCCGCATTCCCATACACAATATCGAGGGGATCGTGTGCTTTGGATATATGGGTGCCAGTCCGCAGTTGATGCGGTTGTGTACCGACAATAATGTCGGCCTCTCTTTTTTGACACCGTCGGGAAAATTTCTGGCACGGGTGCATGGACGGGTGCGAGGAAATGTCCTCCTGCGACGGACACAGTATCGTACGGCGGACAACCCTGAAACCTCACTGGATATTGCCCGGGGTTTTATCATCGGGAAGGTGGTGAACTGTCGAACGGTCCTCGGAAGGGGTATTCGCGATCATGGGGAGGTCGTCAGGTGTGACCGGATCCGGTCGGCAGATGCCATGCTGATCGAGAACCTGCCGGGGATCGATGACTGCGCCAACGCAGATTCTCTCCGGGGCATCGAGGGGAACTGTGCGAAGTTCTATTTCGATGTCTTCGATGAATTGATCCTCAAGCAGAAGGATGATTTTTTCTTATCTGAACGGAACCGGCGGCCTCCTCTCGACAACATGAATGCGTTGCTATCGTTTCTGTATACTTTGCTTGCCCATGACGTCGAGTCCGCGCTGGAGACGGTGGGCCTTGATCCCTATGTCGGGTTCTTCCATACCGATCGGCCCGGGAGACCGAGTCTGGCACTGGATCTGATGGAAGAACTCCGTCCCTTTCTGGGGGATCGTCTGGCCCTGAACCTAGTGAATTTGAAGCAGGTGACCGGGAGTGATTTTCTCAAGAAGGAGAATGGTGCGGTGATCATGACGGAGAATGGAAGGAAAAAGGTTCTGGCAGCCTGGCAGAAGAGGAAAGTGGATCTTATCACTCATCCTTACCTGAACGAGAAGATACCGGTCGGCCTGGTCCCCTATGTGCAGGCGATGGTGCTTGCCCGTTTCTTGCGGGGAGATATCGACGGGTATCCACCTTTCTTCATGAATTGAGGTGTTTTGCATGATGGTATTGGTCACCTATGATGTGAGTACGGAATCGAACGAGGGAAAGAAGAGACTGCGAAGGGTGGCAAAGGAGTGCGTTAACTATGGACAGAGGGTTCAGAATTCCGTGTTTGAGTGTCTTGTGGATCCCGCCCAGTTTGCACAACTGAAACACTCTTTGTGTGGGATCATCGACGAGGAGAAGGACAGTCTCAGGTTTTATTATCTGGGAAAGAACTGGAAACGTCGGGTTGAGCATTTCGGTGCAAAGGAGGGGTACGATCCGGAAGGGTTATTAATCACCTGATCGCTGCGAACCGGGAGCGGCCACCGTTTTCCCGGGAACTTCGCAGGGAAAATTGAAATCTTCGATATAGTTTTTGTGGTGGTGAGGAGGTTGTGTCATTTCTGGGAGTTCTGTCCTCCCTGGGGGTGTGGCTCTGTGGTTCACCTGGGTCGATTTATATTTGATTTGTGGAATATCTTGATTGGGCGCTTTTTGTGACGAAAACAATATTGCTCGTCGGGTTAACAAAATGGTGTTTAACTGGATCTTTGTCTTATCTTTTGAGAAATGATGAGGGAAGGATCCGGGTAATCTGCAGTCACACCCTTCACGGGTGTGTGGATTGAAATTGTTTCATCCTCTCGGCGTCTGCCTTTGCGATCGTCACACCCTTCACGGGTGTGTGGATTGAAATTGATCTGTCTACAGCAGATTGAAATCGATCTGCGACGTCACACCCTTCACGGGTGTGTGGATTGAAATAATGGGGTGACTGGTGTTATTACAACCTTCGAGTCACACCCTTCACGGGTGTGTGGATTGAAATCGATTGCTCCGGGCACGTTGCTCACATTTAATCGTCACACCCTTCACGGGTGTGTGGATTGAAATAAGGTCGTCCCGGCCGACCTGTCCAGGCGAAGTGTCACACCCTTCACGGGTGTGTGGATTGAAATCTGAAGCCCCTGGAAGACGCTTATCACGGTGGTCACACCCTTCACGGGTGTGTGGATTGAAATAAAATCACCATCCAACCGCACACAAATCGCCCCTAGTCACACCCTTCACGGGTGTGTGGATTGAAATTCCAGCCGCTTGTCAAAAATACGGGCTATTGCCAGTCACACCCTTCACGGGTGTGTGGATTGAAATAGCCTGCCAAGTACTGTGGGTAAGAACATCCCAGTCACACCCTTCACGGGTGTGTGGATTGAAATTGAGTTCATCCTCACTGATGAGCCGCCGCTGGAGTCACACCCTTCACGGGTGTGTGGATTGAAATATAGAGCACGTCCCACAACTCAGGCAATGTTGTCACACCCTTCACGGGTGTGTGGATTGAAATCGACTGTTTACTGTACTACGAGCGGCGGATGTGCGTCACACCCTTCACGGGTGTGTGGATTGAAATACCTTTATCAAGGATATCGAGGTTGCCGGTCTCCGTCACACCCTTCACGGGTGTGTGGATTGAAATAATGCGGCGATCAAGCATCTCCTCGACGCCGCCGTCACACCCTTCACGGGTGTGTGGATTGAAATCTTTTCTCTGATCTCCAATCTCCCTCTCACTGAGTCACACCCTTCACGGGTGTGTGGATTGAAATCCTGGAAACTCGTCATGAAGGAGATGATTTGATGTCACACCCTTCACGGGTGTGTGGATTGAAATTCGTGTCGTAGTGTTTAAACCATTTGAACATCCAGTCACACCCTTCACGGGTGTGTGGATTGAAATCGCTTAAGTGCGCGATTTGCCGGATGGCCTACGCCAGTCACACCCTTCACGGGTGTGTGGATTGAAATTGGAGATGGCTGGAACGGATGTTGATTGCGGTCTGTCACACCCTTCACGGGTGTGTGGATTGAAATCGCTCAACAACTGCGAAGAATCCATGACTACTACCGTCACACCCTTCACGGGTGTGTGGATTGAAATCGGCAATACTTAGGGAGGTTTGGATACGACACAGAGTCACACCCTTCACGGGTGTGTGGATTGAAATCAGACCTTCAGGTTTATCAGTGGATGTTCAAATGTCACACCCTTCACGGGTGTGTGGATTGAAATCGGTGGGTGTATTCTGATACCGACAGCGTTGCAGTCACACCCTTCACGGGTGTGTGGATTGAAATAAACGGTTAATGCCGGCTGCGAGCAGGTGCTCCTGTCACACCCTTCACGGGTGTGTGGATTGAAATTAAAATATGTTGACACTACCCCAAAGTAAGCAAACTGTCACACCCTTCACGGGTGTGTGGATTGAAATGCTACCAAAGGCGCTTTTTACGACGACGACACCGTGTCACACCCTTCACGGGTGTGTGGATTGAAATGAGATGAATGCTAAGGCGCTTGTAGGTACCGGGTGGTCACACCCTTCACGGGTGTGTGGATTGAAATTCTCGTTTAACAGAGGCTCAAGATAGGTGGGAGCCGTCGTCACACCCTTCACGGGTGTGTGGATTGAAATCTCCGGGCCGGCTCGACGGTGGCGAACGCGACCGATGTCACACCCTTCACGGGTGTGTGGATTGAAATTGAACATGAACCCGATAGACAATCGGGAGAACTTGCCGTCACACCCTTCACGGGTGTGTGGATTGAAATTCAACATCAAGAAAATAAATCCACAAACAATGCGTCACACCCTTCACGGGTGTGTGGATTGAAATGCCCACCGGTGATCGTCCCCCCTCTCGCGCATCGTCACACCCTTCACGGGTGTGTGGATTGAAATCCACAGGTCTGGGCCGCTTTGGCACCTAAACAGGGTCACACCCTTCACGGGTGTGTGGATTGAAATCGTATTGGGGATTTGTGCAGTCGTGGAAGCGCCGTCACACCCTTCACGGGTGTGTGGATTGAAATCCGAGAGCACGAGCCGGAATAACGTATGTGTCGACGTCACACCCTTCACGGGTGTGTGGATTGAAATTCCGTCGCGGGCAAACGACTCGGCACAAAAGACGTCACACCCTTCACGGGTGTGTGGATTGAAATAACGTCGAATGAGTGAAGATCAAGAGGTATACCGAGTCACACCCTTCACGGGTGTGTGGATTGAAATCAGATGCCGGTAAGCACCCGTGTTTGTCCACATGTCACACCCTTCACGGGTGTGTGGATTGAAATTTCACAACTACGGGACTGTCCCCTGCAGAATTTGGTCACACCCTTCACGGGTGTGTGGATTGAAATTTTGGCGCCTTTATCGGGCTAAGCGGGCTGAAAGAGGTCACACCCTTCACGGGTGTGTGGATTGAAATTAAACACCTATCCGATAAATCAGAAGATATCAAACAGTCACACCCTTCACGGGTGTGTGGATTGAAATCACACTGCCGGCGTAGGTCGGTATCCCGCTTCCCGCGTCACACCCTTCACGGGTGTGTGGATTGAAATCCCCGCTCTCGATTTAGGGACGGTCAGGAGCGTTGTCACACCCTTCACGGGTGTGTGGATTGAAATTCTTTGCTCCGCTCCCGGCCGGTTTTGCCTTCTGTCACACCCTTCACGGGTGTGTGGATTGAAATAGCCCGGCGAGCGACAACCGCACGCCACAGAAACCGTCACACCCTTCACGGGTGTGTGGATTGAAATGCTGAGGGGGGGCTGCGCCCCCCCCGCCGCCCCGTCGTCACACCCTTCACGGGTGTGTGGATTGAAATCCTGTTCGCTCCATGCCCAAAATGATATATTAACGTCACACCCTTCACGGGTGTGTGGATTGAAATCTTTGACTCCCGGTGAAGGGCTGAGGTCTCTGGTGTCACACCCTTCACGGGTGTGTGGATTGAAATCTTCACGGGCGCACGCAGAGGGTGCCCTGGAAACTCGTCA